>NZ_CP049780.1:383685-683685 GCF_011193355.1 Streptomyces sp. JB150 | reverse complement strand
CGGATCGTCGCCACCGCGCCCGGCTGCGAGACCGTCGACGCCGACCCGGCGAAGGTGCTCGGCTCGGTCGTCGAGGCGGGCGCCGACCTGCTGCGGCAGACCGGTCGGCGGTGCGTGGGCGCCGGTCTCGCGGTGCCGTCCGCGGTCGCCGAACCGGAGGGCCTGGCGCTGAACCCGCTGCACCTGGCCTGGCCGGCGGGCGCGCCGGTGCGGGAGATCTTCGCCGACCGGGTGCGCGCCGCCGGCATCGACGGGCCCGCGTTCGCCGCCAACGATGTCAACCTCGCCGCGCTCGCCGAGCACCGGCACGGCGCGGGCCGCGGCGCCCGCGACCTGCTGTGCGTGGCCACCGGACACCGCGGTGTCGGCGGCGCGCTGGTCCTCGACGGCCGCCTGCACTCCGGCAGTTCGGGCCTGGCCCTGGAGGTCGGCCACCTCACCGTCAACCCCGAGGGCCGCCCCTGCCACTGCGGCAGCCGCGGCTGCCTCGACGTCGAGGCCGACCCGCTGGCCCTGCTCACCACCGCGGGCCGCGAGCCCGGCCCCGAGGTGTCGCTGCTCCAGCAGGCCAACGACCTGCTGCGCGAGGAGTACGACGACCCGGCCGTCCGCACGGCCGCCGAGGCACTGATCGACCGGCTGGGCCTCGGCCTCGCCGGGCTGGTCAACATCCTCAACCCGGACCGGATCATCCTCGGCGGCCTGCACCGCACGCTGCTCGACACCGACCCCGAGCGGCTGCGCGCGGTCGTCGCCGACCGCAGCCTGTGGGGCCGCAGCGGCGGCGTCCCGATCCTGCCCTGCACGCTCGACCACAACAGCCTGGTCGGCGCGGCGGAACTGGCATGGCAGCCGGTGCTGGACGACCCGCTCGGCGCCCTGTCGTACTGACGCCCGGCCCGCGCCTGAGCGGCTCGACGAGGACGACGGCGGCGAGCAGCGGGAACAGCAGGCCGCAGTCCGGGCAGGGGCGGCGCGACTCCCCGTCCGGCCCGGAGCGTACGGCGCTCGGTTCAAGCCCTGGGGGACAGGGTGACGACGTCGGCGCGGGAGGCGGTGCCGTCGCTGTCGGCGTCGGTCGGACCGTGCGCGGGCGGAGCCGCACCAGGGGCGGGCGCGGGAAGGTACGGCGTCTCGGCGGTGCCGGCCGACGCGGGGTCCAGCGACACGTCGATCACGTCGACCAGTCTGCGCAGCTTCTGCTGTGCGCGCGGGGCGTCGGGCCGCGGCACGTGTACGACGGCCGTGGCCGGGCCCGGTGACGCCGTGGTGTACGCGAGACCCAGTACGTGGTGGTTGTTGAGGGTGGCGGCGAGTCGTGCGAGCGTTCCGTGGCCGAGCTGGAGGGTGACGGTGAGCCGGGCGTGTTCCATGGGTGGGGGTCCTTGTCTCTGGGGCCGTGGTCGGGCCTGGGTGGGGCCGGGGGCCGTGGTGGGGCCGGGGGCCGTGGTGAGGCCGGAAAACGAAAAGACCCCTCGCGAGGTGCGAGAGGTCTGCGTGCGGGCGGTGAACCGTGAAGGGTCACTCCTGCGGGTTCGGTGCCGGCACGCCGCCGCTGATAATCGGCTGCTGCTGCATGCGGGGGATGCTGGCAGAACCCGGCTGCCGCCCGGAAGACCATCTCGGAGTGCGGACGACGGGAGGAGGGCGTGCCGTGCCCCGGTGCGCCGGGGCACGTTCGCATGACGGGTGAGCGTCGGCGTCGGCGCTGGGCGTCGGCGGATCAGCGGGCCGCCGCGGGCAGTCGGAGGCGACCATCGTGAACTTCGGCGATGTGGTCGACGGCGGTCAGGTGGGTGCGGTCGTGGGTGACCAGGACGGTGGCGGTGGCCTGCCGGCGGGTGAGGCGGGTGATGAGGTCGATGACGGAGGCGCCGCGTTCGTGGTCGAGGGCACTGGTGGGTTCGTCGACCAGCAGGACGGTGGGGTCGTTCATCAGGGCGCGGGCGATGTTGACGCGCTGGCGCTGGCCGCCGGAGAGCTGGTGGGGACGCCGGCGGGCCCGGTCGGCCAGGCCGACGGCGTCGAGCAGTTCCATGGCCCGGGCCCGGGCGGTGCGGGGCGTGAGGCCGACGATCCGCGCCATGACCTGGAGCTGTTCGACGGCGGTGAGGGAGGGCAGCAGGCTGGGCTGCTGGAAGACGATGCCGATCTTGTGGCGGCGCAGCTCCGCCAGTTCACCGCGGCCCATCCCGGTGGTGTCGGTGCCGTCGACGACGACGGTGCCGGCATCGGGGGTGATCAGGGTGGCGGCGACCGCCAGCAGGCTGGACTTGCCGGAGCCGGAGGGCCCGACGACCGCGGTCAGGCTGCCCTTGGGCACCTCAAGAGTGACCTGGTCCAGGGCGGTGAGACGGCTGTCGCCGTCGGGGTAGGTGAGGGTGATGTCGGTCAGACGCAGGCTCATCGGGCGTTCCCCAGGGCGGTCAGCGGGTCGACGGAGGTGATGCGGCGGATGGACAGGGCGGCTCCGAGCGCGCCGAGCGCGATCATCACGGCGGCCGGGACCAGGACGGTCGCGGGCGTGAGGAGGAACGGCACCGCGCTCCCGGCGACGAGGGCCCCGAGGCCGGCGGCGATGCCGGTGCCGATCAGCGTGCCGCCGGTCAGCAGGATCACCGCCTGGCCGAGGGCGTCCCCGAGCAGGCCGGCGGTGGAGGCGCCCAGGGCCTTGAGGACGGCGACGTCGCCGCTGCGCTGGATGGTCCACACGGTGAAGAAGGCGCCGATGACCAGGGCGGAGATCGCGAACAGCAAGCCGCGCATCAGCTGCAGGGAGCCGTTCTCGGAGGCGTAGGAGCCGATCGCGGACAGCGAGTCGTCCTTGGCGACCGTCTTCGTGCCCGCAGCCTCGTCGGCGGCGCCGACGTCGGTGCCGGAGGTGGTGTCCAGGGCGATGACGGTGGCGGTCGGTCCGCCGGCCCCGCCCGTGGGGGGCGCGGTCTCCCGCCACGTGTCGAGGCTGGTCCAGATGACCGGGCTGTGGCTGAAGGAGGCATCCCCGCTCACCGCGGCGACGCTCACCCTCTGTCCGCCCAGAGCGAAGGTGTCACCCGTCGTCACGCCGAGGCCGTCGGCCGCGGTGGCGGACAGGACCGCCCTCTGGTCGTCGATCCTGTCGCCGTCGGGGGCGAGTGCGGAACCGGGCCGCACGCCGAAGACGGAAACCCCGGTGCTCCTGCTTCCGACGCTCGCCTTGGTCGTGGTGATGCCCAGCGGTTCGGCGCTGCTCACGCCGGGCGTCGCGGCCCACTGCCGCCACTGCCTCCCGGTGACGGTGGAGTCGGAGTACGACAGGTCCTCGCCCGCGCTGGGCGCGGCGAAGGCGATCTTGTCCGCGGGCAGTCCCGTGATCGCGGAGACGTTCCGCTGACCCAGACCGGCGGTCAGCCCGGACAGCAGCCCGACCAGCAGGGTGATCAACACGATGACGGTCCCCATCAGCGCGAAGCGCCCCTTGGCGAACCGCAGATCTCTCCAGGCAACGAACACGGCTTGGGCCTGCCTCCTCATGGGATGTCACTGGTACGGGGTGGAAGCGCTATGACTCCACCGTCGCTGCCGGACCCCCGCCTGGGCATCTGGCCCAGGACAGCACTCGCCGCACCGAAAGGCGGCACGCCGGTTGTAACTTTCGAGGGAAGCCGGGCCGGGGGCTTCTCCATAGGCTGGAAGGACTGTGAACGCCACCGCCCCCACGCTGACCTCCACCACGCGCGCCCTGACCTGGTGCCTGCACGTGCTGGTCGTCGCCCTGCTCGCCCTGGCCGCCGGCCGGGCCGTCGCCGACCACCGCCCGCACACCGCGCTGATCACCGCCACGGCCGCGGCGTGCGCCGTGATCTACGCGGTCGGTCCCGTGCTGCCCCGGGTGCGCCGCTCGCGGCGGGCCGCCGCACTGTGGCTGGCCGCCGTGGGCGCCTGCTGGCTGGTGCTGCTGGCTCTGTCGGCCGACGGGGTGTGGGTGGCGTTCCCGCTGTACTTCCTCCAGCTGCACCTGTTGCCCCGCCGCGCGGGACAGGCGGCGGTGGCGGCCACGGCGGTGGCGGCCACCGCCGGCTTCGCCGTGCACCAGGGCTTCTTCAGCCCCGCGATGGCCATCGGCCCGGCCCTCGGCGCCGCCGTGGCCGTCGCGGTGGTGTGGGGCTACCAGGCCCTGTACCGGGAGAGCGAACAGCGCAGGCACCTGATCGAAGAACTCACCGCCACCCGCGCCGACCTGGCCAGCGCACAGCACGCCGCCGGAGTGCTCGCCGAACGCGAACGCCTGGCCCGCGAGATCCACGACACCCTCGCTCAGGGACTCTCCAGCATCCAGCTGCTGCTGCGCGCTGCCGAGCGCGCCCTGCCCCGCGCACCGGAGAACGCCGCCCGCTACGTCGACCAGGCCCGGCAGGCCGCCGTGGACAACCTCGCCGAGGCCCGCCGTTTTGTCGCCGCCCTCGCCCCGCCCGCCCTGGAGGGCACCACGCTCGCCGGCGCCCTGGAGCGCCTGTGCGCCACCACCAGCACCCGGCACCGGCTCACCGCACGCTTCCACCTCACCGGCGAGCCCGTCCCACTGGCCACCGCGCACGAGGTCGTGCTGCTGCGCGTCGCCCAGTCCGCGCTGGCCAACACCGTCCGCCACGCCGACGCCACTGCTGCCGATGTCACCTTGAGCTACCTCGGCGACCACGTCGCGGTGGACATCGTCGATGACGGACGCGGCTTCGACCCGGGCCGGCTTCCGGCCCCCGACCCGGAGACCGGCGGTTTCGGACTGGCCGCCATGCGCGCCCGCGTGCACGCCCTCGGCGGCACCCTCACCCTCGCATCCACCCCCGGCCACGGCACCGCCCTGGCCGCCCAGCTGCCCCTCACCCGGCCAGCCGAGCCCGAAACCGAGACCGAGACCGATCCCGAGGCCCGCCCGTGACCGACACCCCCATCCGCCTGCTCCTGGCCGACGACCACCCCGTCGTACGGGCAGGGCTGCGCGCCGTGCTGGAGACCGAGGACGGGATGACCGTGGTGGCTGAGGCCGCCACCGCCGAGGACGCCATCACCCGCGCCGCCCGAGGCGACATCGACGTCGTCCTCATGGACCTGCAGTTCGGCAGGGGAATGAACGGCGCCGAGGCCACCGCCGCCATCACCGCACGCCCCGGCGCACCCCGCGTGCTGATCGTCACCACCTACGACACCGACGCCGACACCCTGCCCGCCATCGAGGCCGGCGCCACCGGCTACCTCCTCAAGGACGCCCCGCCCGAGGACCTGGCCGCCGCCGTCCGCACCGCGGCCGCCGGCCGCACCACCCTGGCGCCCACGGTCGCCAACCGCTTGATGAACCGGCTGCGTGCCCCCGGCACCGCCCTGACCCGGCGCGAAACCGAGGTCCTCGCCCTGGTCGCCGACGGCCTGTCCAACCAGGCCGTCGCCGACCGCCTCCACCTGACCGAGGGCACCGTCAAGTCCCACCTGGCCCGCATCTACGCCAAACTCCACGTCGACTCGCGCACCGCAGCCGTCGCCACCGCCACCGACCTCGGCCTCATCCGCCGCTGAGACGACGCGAGCACCAACGGGCAGCCGGCTGCGCCCCGGCACCGCCGTACCCCTCGATCGCCCCGCCGCACGCGCACGGGTGCGCGCTCGCCGGGCTGCGGTGCGCGTCCGCCGAGTCGAGCGTGGCCTCGACTCGGCGGAGGGCACCGGACGCGACGCGCGTGATGTGCACGGCTCGACCGGACAGCTACGGCAAAAACCCCGCCTCAGAGGGACGCGCCGCCGTCGACCACCAGGTCCGTGCCGACCAGGGAGGCGGCGTCGTCGGACGCCAGGTAGAGGACCGCCTGTGCCACCTCCTCCGTCGACGCGACCCGGCCGAGCGGCGACTGCTCCTTCATCCGTACGGCCCGCTCCTCCTCGGTCTCGCCCGGCTGGAGCGACATGGCCGTGTCGGACGCGCCGGGGCTGACCGCGTTGATCCGCACGCCCTCGCGGATGTGCTCCAGGGCGGCGCCCCGGGTGAGCGAGGTGACGGCCGCCTTGGTCGCGGCGTAGGCGGTGGCGCCGTTCACCTGCTGGTGGGCACCGAGGTTGGAGGCGACGTTGACGATCGCGCCGCCGCCCGGCTGGGTGCGCATCCGGCGGATCTCGGCCGCCATGGCGTTGAAGACGCCGGTGACGTTGACGTCCCAGAGGGTCCGCCAGTCCTCCTCGGACAGCTCGGGCAGCGGCCCGCCGCGGAACACGCCCGCGTTGTTGACGGCCACGTCGAGCGAGCCGAACCGGTCGACGGCGGCCCGGACCAGCGCGGCCACGTCGTCGGCGCGGCTGACGTCGGCGGTGTGCGCGAGCGCCGTACCGCCGGCCGCCTCGATCAGCGCGACGGTCTCGTCCAGTGCCGCCCGGCGCCGCCCGGCGACGACGACCCAGGCTCCCTCGGCCGCGAACGCCAGGGCGGTGGTCCGGCCGATGCCGGACCCGGCGCCGGTGACGAGGACGGTGCGATCGGTGAAACGCGTACGGGACATGGGGAACTGCCTTCCTTCTCAGGGTGTCAGGGACATCGCGTCGGTCGGATCGGATGGTCAGGGGCGCGCGAGGCGCAGCAGCGGGACGGCGAGCGCGAACAGCCCGGCCGCCGCGGCGAGGCTCGCCCGGTCGCCGCCGGCGGCCAGCAGCAGGGCGAAGAGGAGGGTCGGCCCGACCTCCATCGCGGTGTTGTGCACCCCGCCCGCGAGCCCCGTCCGGGCGGCGGGCACCCGGTCGGTGGCGAGCACGGCGGCGCCGGCGAACGCGGCGGCGGCCCCGGCGGGCAGCAGCACCAGGCCGGGCAACACGCCGTAGCCGTACGGGACTTCGGCGTCGAACCCGGTGAGCGCGAGCAGCCCCAGCCCGGCGGCCCCCGCCGCCAGCCCGCCCCCGGTGACCGCGGCGGGACCGTGCCGGGCGACGAACCGCCCCGCCACCCGTCCGCAGCCGAGGAGCACCGCGGCGAACGGCACGAACGCCGCCGAGGCGGACAGCGCCGACCAGCCGCGCTCCTGCTGGAGATGGAGGGAGAAGAGCACGAAGACGGTGCTGGTCCCGGCCGCCGTCAGCGCCGTCGCGACGAGCCCGAGCACCCGCCGCGCGTCGCGCAGGAAGCCCGGCGGCAACAACGGGTCGGCCGTACGCCGCTCCACGACCGCGAACACCACGAGCAGCGCCCCGCCCGCCGACAGCGGCCCCAGCACGTGCGCCGAGCTCCAGGGACGTGCGTCGGTGAGGACGAGTCCGTAGCTGACGGCCACGATCCCGGCCGTCGCGAGCAGCGCACCCGGCAGATCGAGTCGGGGCACGCGGCCGCCGGGCGAGCCGGAGAGGTCGCGGCCGTCGGGGGAGCCGGAAGGGTCGCGGGCGGCACGGGCGTCGAGGGAGCCGGGAAAGTCCCGGGCCCGCGGCCGGTCCGCCGGGAGGAGGCGCGGCGCCAGCGGCAGGGCCAGGGCCGTGACGGCGAGCGGCGCGGCGAAGGCCCAACGCCAGGACAGCAGCGCGGAGATGACGCCGGAGAGCAGGTTGCCCGCCGTGGCGCCGAGCACCGACAGCCCGCCCCAGGTCGCCATCGCGCGCCGGTAGGCGGGCGGCGCGGGGAACAGGGTGCGCAGTACGGCCATGGCGGCCGGCGCGACCAGGGCGGCACCGGCGCCCTGCGCGAACCGGGCGGCGAGCAGCGGCGGATACGCCGGGGCGAGCGGGGCGGCGACCGAGGCCGCGCCGAACAGCAGCAGCCCGGCCAGCAGGGTCCGCCGCCCGCCGTACCGGTCGGCGAGGCGGCCCCCGGACAGCAGCAGTCCGGCGAAGGCCAGCCCGTAGGCCGCGCTCAGCAGGATCAGCTCCTCGCGCCCCAGCCCGAAGCGGCGGCCGATCTCGGGCAGGGGCACGGCGACGGAGGCCAGCGTGAAGATCAGCGTGACCTGTAAGCAGCCGAGCAGCGCGAAGGCCGGGCGGGCGGCGGGCGCAGGGCCGGGCAGGGGCTCGGCGGCGTCGCCTGCCGTCGTGAGCGGCCCTTGCTCGATCGCACGCCCCTCTTCCGTGGCCATGCACCCCCCTTTCTGGATCGTTCGGTCAAGTATCAGGGCGGCCAAAAGCGACCGCCCTGCCGCATGCTTCACGGGTCCGGCTCAGTCCAGCAGCGCAAGCGCCTGCTCGGCGGCGTCCCGCACCCGCGCCGGATCGCTCGACGCCTTGCCGACCACGCGCAGCCCCTGCATCAGCACCAGCAGCAACCGGGCCAGCGCCCGCGGATCGCGCTCCTCGGCCAGCTCGCCCTGGGCCTGGGCGCGCACCAGTGCCGAGTGCAGCAGGGTCTCCAGGTGCTCCCAGCTCAGCTCGACCCGCCGGGCCGCGGCGGTGTCGTGCGGGGCCAGCTCCGCCGCCGTGTTGGTGACGAAACACCCGGCCGCGCGGCGGGCGTCGTCCATGGCCTCGGCCGCGAACCGCCGCACGACCGTGCGCACGGCGGGCAGCGCGGGACCCGGCTGGGACAGCTCGCGCAGGAGCGTGGGGTTCTGCGACTCGCCGTACCGGTCGAGCGCCTTCAGGTACAGATCGCGCTTGTTGCCGAAGGTGGCGTAGATGCTGGCGCGTCCGATCCCGAGGTGCTCGACGAGGTCCGCCATGGACGTCGCCTCGTACCCGCGCTGCCAGAACAGTTCGAGGGCCGACTGCAGAACGGCGTCCGGGTCGAATTCCTTGCTCCTCGCCATACCGTGACCCTAGGCGATTCGAGAACGACCGGTCAAGTATGGCCGGTGTGGCGACAGTTCGCGGCCTGCCCTGACCGGCCACCGCCCGGCGCGGTCTGGCCACCAGCTCCCCGCCGCAGTTGGGGCAGATGCCCCGCAGGGCGGCGCCGCACGACGCGCAGAACGTGCACTCGTACGAGCAGACGAGGGCCGGCCCGTCCGGCGGCAACGCCGCCGTTCCGCACCGCTCGCACCCCTCGCGCATCTCCAGGGCCATGCCCCGTCCCCCCTCTCCCGCCCGGACCCCCGTGGCCGAAGATCCTCATCCTCGGGGCGCCCGCCGCGCCGTTGAACACCCCGGCGGGACAGCGGCCGACAAGATCGGGCCACGCGGCGCGGCGGAGCGCTCAGCAGGCCCAGTCCACCGCGAACGCCCGCCCGGGATTCTCCGTGAGCATCCGCGTGACCAGCTCCGCCCCCAGCTCGGCCGCCAGCCTCGGCCGCACCCGGCGCAGCAGATACGGCATACCGGGCCCGCCGTGCACCGAGCGGCCGGCGGACGTCGTGGTGTCCCCGCCGAGCAGCAGCCGGTCGGCGAACCCGGCGTCGGCCAGTCGCCGTACGGTGTCCGGCATCCGCCAGTCCGTGGCGTGATGGGCCCGCGACGGGCCGTCGAAGCCCAAGTAGGCGCCCGACTCGGCGGCCTGGCGGTGGACGACCGGGTCGGGCGAGCGGTTGAGGTGCCCCAGGACCACCCGGTGCGGCGGCACACCCAGCTCGTCGCACAGCAGGTCCAGTACGTCGAGCGCGCCCGTGCCCAGCTCCAGGTGGACGGCGACGGTCGCACCGGTCGCGTGGTGCGCCTCGGCCGCGGCGGCCATGGTCCAGCGGGCGTGCGCGTCGACGGCGTGGAACCCGCCCGCCACCTTGATCAGCCCCGCTCGCACCCCGGATGTGCCGATGCCCTCGGTGAGTTCGGCGACGAAGACCTCCGCGAGCCGGTCGCGGAGCCCGCCCAGCGTGGCGTCGTCGTAGTGCGCGGCCTGGTGCAGTCCCGTCGCCGCCACCACGTGCACCCCCGTCTCCCGGGACAGCCCCGGCAGTTCGGCCGCGCGCCGTCCCATGCCGTACGGCGTCCACTGCACCACGCTGCCGCCGCCCACCGCGCGGAACGCGGCCAGCTCCGCGCGGGCCGCGGACACGTCCCGCAGCTCCTGGCCCGGCAGGCGCGGGCTGGTCAGGAAGAGATGGTCGTGCGCGTCGCAGACGCCGAGCTGCCCGGGGAGCACGTCCCCGAGCACCGTGCGGACGCGGCTCACCACTGCCGGCCCCGCGGCAGCCGCGCCCGCTCGGGCGCCGACAGATGCAGCACCCGGAACACGTCACCGTCCGCCTCCGGTGTGTCGTCCGCCCAGAGCGAGAAGAGGACCAGCTCCCAGCGGGCGGTGTCCACGGCCGCCGCCGCGCACACCGCGCCGCCACGGGCCGCGAGCCGCGCGGCCTCGCGCGCCGCCTCCCCGGCGACCTCACCGGTTACGGCACCCTCCGGCACCGCCCGGCGCTCCCGCACCGCGACCCGCGCGGGCGCCCCGGCGGCGGCGCCCTCCTCGTGGGCGAGCCCCGTCCACTGCCGCACGACGGGCCGCCCGAAGTCATCGCTGAGCCTGCGGAAACCCTCGCCCCACAGGAAGAGGTTCATGCCCCGCACGGTGTTCCACAGATAGAACGGCGCGTACTGGTTGACCGGCGACCCCTGCACGCCGCGCTCCCGCATCAGATACGCCTTGAACCCCAGCCCCTCCCAGTCGTCGAGGGCATGTCCGAGGCGGGCGACCCGCGCGCGGACGATCCCCATGTCGTAGTCGGCGGGCAGGGTGATCTCGTACTGCATCGCGTGCACCGGACGGCTCCTCAGACGGTGGGCTGGGCGGGCGGCGCGAGGAGGGCGAGCAGGCCGCGCACCCCCGCGTCGAAGGCGGACGGGAGCCCGGAGGCGCGGGCGAGGACGTAACCGCCCTGGACGGTCGCGACGATCGTCGCCGCCACCTCCTCGGCGTCGAGCCCGGCCGCGAACTCGCCCGACTCCTGCCCCTCCACGACGATCCCGGCGAGCCGCTCGCGCAGCCAGTCGAGCGTCTCGTCGACGGGCGCGCGCAGTTCCTCGCTGGCGACGACGTCCGGGTCCATGGTCAGCCGCCCGACGGGGCAGCCGCGCAGCACGTCACGCTCGCGCCGCAGATAGGCCGCGATCCGCTCGTACGGCGTCCCCGGCCCGCCGAGCACGCCCTCCGCGGTCGCTCGCATCTCCTCGGCCGTCCGCCGGATCGCGGCCAGCGCGAGATCCGGCTTGCCCTTGAAGTGGTGGTACATGCTGCCCTGCCCGGCGCCGGCCCGCTCCAGGATCGCCTTGGGACTCGTGCCCACGTAACCGCGCTCCCAGAGCAGCTCGCGGGTGGACTGGATCAGTCGCTCGGAGGTACTCATGAAGTGACTGTACATACTAGTAGTTACACTCGTCGAGTGGCTTACCGCATCGGCGCTCCGAACCACTTGTGCAACCTGCCGAGCAGGCCCTCCTGGTCCTCACCGGCCCAGGCCACATGGCCGTCCGGGCGCAGCAGCACCGCGGGTACGTCCAGTACCTCGCCGGCGTCGACGACGTGATCGACCCGGTCGGTCCAGCCCGCGACCGAGAGCCGCCCGGTGCCGTCCAGCAGCAGCCCGCGGCCGGTGTGCGTCAGCTCGTACAACCGGCCCTGTTTCAGGGGCAGGTCGCGCATCCGGCGGCCGAGCAGTTCGTGGCCCTCGCCGAAGTCGTAGCGGACGTCGATAGCCGTGATCATCCCGGTGACGTACCGGTTCACGTCCTCGAAGTCCATCAGCCGCGTGAACAGCTCCCGCAGCGCGGTCGCGCCCGGATCGGTGCCCATCAGCGCGATCTGCGCCCGCGTGTTGCCCAGCACGCGGGCGGCCACCGGGTGCCGTTCGGCGTGGTAGCTGTCCAGCAGGCCCGCCGGAGCCCAGCCGGCCACCGCGCCGGCCAGCTTCCAGCCGAGGTTGAACGCGTCCTGCACACCGAGGTTGAGGCCCTGTCCGCCGGTCGGCGGGTGGATGTGCGCGGCGTCGCCCGCGAGCAGCACCCGTCCCGCCCGGTACCGCTCGGCCTGCCGGGTGGCGTCGCCGAACCGGGACAGCCAGCGCGGCGCGTGCGCGCCGAAGTCGGTGCCCGCGACGGCCCGCAGCTGCCGCCGGAACTCCTCCAGGGCCGGCGGCGCCGTACGCTCCTCGGCCACCCCGTCGGCGGGCACGACGACGCGGTACACCCCGTCCCCGAGGGGAACGGCGCCGAACCGCAACTGGGTCTTGCGGACCTCCGTGACGACGGCGTCGATCGTCTCCCGGTCCGCGGTCAGGGCCATCTCGCCCAGCAGCGTCTCCACCGTGGCCGCCTCGCCGGGAAAGCCCACGCCGATCAGCTTGCGCACCGTGCTGCGGCCGCCGTCGCACCCGACGGCATAGCGCGAGCGCAGCCGCGTGCCGTCCGCCAGTTCGACGCTCACCCCGTCCTCGTCCTGGCTCACCCCGACCACCTCGCACCCGCGCCGGATCTCGGTGCCCAGCTCCTGCGCCCGCTCGTTCAGCAGCCGCTCGGTCACCGGCTGCGGGGTGGCGAGGCCGTACGGGTGGGCGGTGTCCAGCCCGTCCGGCCACGGCCTGGCGATCCCCGCGAACAAGCCGCCCACCTGGAACTTCTCACTCACCGCCAGGAACCGCTCCAGCAGGCCCCGCATGTCCATCACCTCGACGCTGCGCGCGTGCAGGCCCTGCCCGCGCGACTCCTTCGTCGGCTCGGCCAGCCGCTCCAGCACGACCACCCGCACCCCGTGCAGCCGCAGCTCGCTCGCCAGCATCAGGCCGGTCGGCCCACCGCCGACCACGATCACGTCGATCATCTCCGCACCCCGATTTTCCCGCGCGTTCCGGTCCAGGCCGGAGATTCTGCGCGACGACGGGGGCCTTGCCGCAAGCCCCCCGGTGCGCTATACGTTGAGAGTGGCAAGGAGCGCGTGGCTCCTTGCCTTTGTCGTTCTCCGGGCCGCTGCGCACACGCCGGTCCGGCGGGTACTCCCCGCGACGTACGCCGATTGCCGCCGGCGGTACGACGCCTCCGCGCCCTCTTTGGGGTCAGTCTCGAAGCACCACCGGATCACCGGACACCGGATCACGGATCACCGGACACCGGATCACGGATCCGGGAGAAACCGACTCGGGAGACGACCCACCATGCACACCCTGGCCCACCTCGGCGACGCCGCCCCCGGCGCCTGGATCCTCTTCTTCCCACTGATCTGGGCAGCCGTCGTCCTCGGCGGCATCACGCTTCTGCGCCGCACCGCGTGGCGCGGCCACGGCCCCTCCGGGCGCCCCGCCCCCGCCGACCACCCCTCACCCCTCACCGTCCTCGGCCGCCGCTTCGCCTCCGGTGAGATCGACGAGGAGGAGTACTGGCGCCGGCTGTCCGTCCTGGAGGAGCAGTTCGGACGTGCGGGAGGTGCGGGGGGAAGGTGACGACGCGGGCAGGGGGTGCCGTGTCGGCGGTGAGGGTACGGCGGGACGGCGCCGGGCGGGGGGCTTGCTGGGGGGCGAACACGCCCGCGGGCGGCCTGCTGGGGCAGGTGCGTGTCAGCTCGGCGACCGGGAGTTGTCTCGCCGCCCCCGCTCCAGCCCTCTCAGTCCGCACGCGCACCGCCACTTCACAGACTTCTCCCCGCCCCCCAGCGAACCCGGGCCCCGCAGCGCACCCCCACCGCCCGCAAGCGCACCCGCAGGGAACCGCCCCGCAGGGAACCGCCCCGCAGGGAACCGCCCCCTCACCGCCCGATCAGCCGGGAACGGCCGACCGGGCGGGAGCGTGTGCGGGCCGGCGCGTCTCGGCGGCCGGCTCCGGGGCGGTGACGGGCTCGATCTCCGCCAGGCGGCGCACGGTTGTCTCCAGCTCCGCGCGGCGCGGCGGACGCGGCGACGGTTCCGTGTCGATGCGGCGGGGCGGGCGCGGGGGTGCCTTGCGGGTGGGGGCCGGTGTCGGCAGGGTGAACCAGACGACCTTCCCCTGCTCGCCGTCCGGCAGCGCCCCCCAGCTCTCGCTGACCGCCGCAACCATCGCGAGCCCGCGCCCGCAGGTGGCCAGTGACTCGGCGTCCGCCACCACCGGGAGGCGGGGATCGTGGTCGCGCACCGAGACCTTCAGCCGGTCGAGCAGCAGCTCGATCTCCACGGTGCACATCTTGTCGGGCTGGGCGTGCCGGTGGACGTTGGTGAGCAGTTCGGTCACACCGAGCGCGGCCCGGTCTATCAAGGCGTCCAGATGCCAGTAGCGCAATTGCGCAGAAACGATTCTGCGGACCTGGCCGATCCGCGACGGCAGGGCTTGGAGCTCCACCGTGCAGTGTCTGCTTGGGTAAGTGATCACGGCTGCGACTCCCCGACGTGAGGTCCGGAAGAACACGGAGTTCGGATCCAGCAGGGAGCCCGCGTCAAACGGCCGCCTGCTGTCGTGCCCGGCGGGCTGGTTCGCAGCGTTATCGCCGGTAAACCCAGAGTGACGTGAGACCAGCGTGACCCAGGGGGTGCGGTGGCGCAACTCGCGGACGTCGCCTGCGTCTCGGTCATCTCAGTCGCCGCGCCCCGCCGCCCGGCGTACCGCCTCGATGAACCGGCCCGCCGCGGGCGGCCCCGGCTCACCCGGCGCCGGGTCGTGCTCGCCCAGGGTCAGGAGGTACCGCTTGCCGTTCAGGTCGGCGAGGGCCCGCCCGTCGGAGCCGAACCACGGCCGCGACGCTCGCACCGCCTGCACCGGCGCGCTGTCGATCTCGCTGCCGTAACTGGTCAGCAGCTCCAGCCGGCCGCGCCTGATCCGAACCTGACCGGCCCGGGTGAGCGAGCGCAGCCCCTTGCCGATCCGCACGCCCATGGCCGTGAACTCCGGCTCCGCCATGCCCCGAACGCCCCCTTGTCGCGTCGTCACGCGTGGCCCCGCCGGGCGGCATCACCCCGCCCCCGGTGCAGTCTGCCCCGCCCCCGCCTCGAGCACCAGTGCGCATGTGCCGGGCGCACCGGACACCCGGAGCACTCGGTCGAATGCGCCCCCGCCGCGCACCGCGCGCACCCCCTCGCACGCCTGTTCCCGCAGCCCGCCTTTGAGCCCTCCTAAGATGCGTTTATGCAGGTGAGAAGCGTGCGGAAGCTGTCTATCATCGGGGTGTCGGCCGCGCGACGCGCCGTCGGCGCGCAGCCTAAGGAGCCCCGTCGTGAGCACCAGCACCCCCCAGCAGCCCCCCGCCGGCGCGACCCTCGACACCCTCGACGTCGACCGCACCGACACCGCCTACCGCGACTGGCTGAAGGAAGCCGTCCGCAAGGTTCAGGCGGACGCCAACCGCTCCGCCGACACCCATCTGCTCCGCTTCCCGCTGCCCGAGCACTGGGGCATCGACCTGTACCTGAAGGACGAGTCGACCCACCCCACCGGCAGTCTCAAGCACCGCCTCGCCCGCTCCCTCTTCCTCTACGGCCTGTGCAACGGCTGGATCCGCCCCGGCCGCCCGGTCATCGAGGCCTCCAGCGGCTCCACGGCCGTCTCCGAGGCGTACTTCGCCAAGCTGATCGGCGTGCCCTTCGTCGCCGTCATGCCGCGCACGACCAGTGCCGAGAAGATCCGCCTTATCGAGTTCCACGGCGGCCGCTGCCACTTCGTGGACGACCCGCGCACCATGTACGCGGAGTCCGCCCGCCTCGCCGCCGAGACCGGCGGGCACTACATGGACCAGTTCACCTACGCGGAGCGGGCCACCGACTGGCGCGGCAACAACAACATCGCCGAGTCGATCTTCCGCCAGCTGCGCCTGGAGCGTTTCCCCGAGCCCGCGTGGATCGTCGCCACGGCCGGCACCGGCGGCACCTCCGCCACCATCGCCCGCTACGTCCACTACATGCAGTACGACACCCGCCTGTGCGTCGCCGACCCGGAGAACTCCTGCTTCTTCGAGGGCTGGACCACCGGCGACCCGGACGTCACCTGCGACTGCGGCTCCCGCATCGAGGGCATCGGCCGCCCCCGGATGGAGCCGAGCTTCGTACCGGGCGCCGTCGACCGGATGATGAAGGTTCCCGACGCGGCGAGCGTCGCCGCCGTCCGCGCACTGGAACAGGCCATCGGCCGCAAGGCGGGCGGCTCGACCGGCACCGGCCTGTGGAGCGCGCTGAAGATCGTCGCCGAGATGGCCGCCGGGGGCCGTACCGGCAGCGTGGTCACCCTGCTGTGCGACCCGGGCGACCGCTACCTCGACAAGTACTACTCCGACACCTGGCTCGCCGAGCAGGGGCTGGACGTCCGCCCGTACGCGGCGGCGATCGAGTCCCTGCTGGCGACGGGCGTCTGGCCGGACTAGGAGCCGTCCGGACGTCCGCGAGGTCGCGTCCTCCGCCGGGCAGGGCGGCCGTCGCCGGCGCGGCGCGGCGCGGACGCGCTCCCGGCGAGGGCGGGCCGTTCTCACCCGGTGCTGCCGCCGGCCCGAGGTGCCCCCTGAATGGAGGCGCGCCGTCGCTGACGTCGCGTCAGCCGTCCGCGTCCTCGTCCCTGTCGGGCTCGCCCGCGACCACCAGCCGCAGATGTTCGGAGATCTCCGCGCGGGCCTCCGCCGGCAGCCCGGCGTCCGTCACCAGGGTGTCGACCTGGTCCAGCGTCGCGAACGAACTCAGGCCCACCGTGCCCCACTTGGTGTGGTCGGCGACCACCACCACCCGGCGCGCCGACTGCACCAGGCGCCGGTTGGTCTCCGCCTCCGCGAGGTTCGGCGTCGACAGGCCGGCCTCGGCCGATATCCCGTGCACACCGAGGAACAGCACGTCGAAGTGGAGCGTCGCGATCGCCTGGTCGGCCACCGGGCCCACCAGCGAGTCGGACGGCGTGCGCACCCCGCCGGTCAGCACCACCGTCGCCGCGCCCGCGCGCTGCCCCGAGGTCCGCTGGGCCGTGTGGAAGACGTCGGCCACCCGCACCGAGTTGGTCACGACGGTCAGATCGGGCACGTCCAGCAGCCGGTGCGCCAGCGCGTACGTCGTCGTCCCGCCGGACAGCGCGATCGCCGCACCCGGCGCGACCAGCTCGGCCGCGGCCCGCGCGATGTCCTCCTTGGCGGACAGCTCCAGACCCGACTTCGCCTCGAAGCCGGGCTCGTGCGTACTCGCCTCCGCCACCGGCACCGCGCCGCCGTGCACCTTCTCCAGCACGCCCTGCCGGGCCAGCGCGTCGAGATCGCGCCGGATCGTCATGTCCGACACACCGAGCTTGCGGGTCAGCTCGTTGACGCGGACGCCGCCGCGGCGCCGCACCTCGTCCAGGATCAGGGCGCGCCGCTGCTCCGCGAGGAGGTTCTGATTCTCGCTCACGTACGCTCCGGTCCTTTCCCTCAAACCTCCGACACGCCCCCGCACCCCCGGGTCCCGGGTCCGCCCGAAGCGGGCGCACCCCCGTCGACGAGGGCGTATCCCGTGGTCTCGGTGCGCGGGCGTCCCATCCTCGCACGGGCCGGGACGGGCCGCGCCATCGGTTGCCGGACGCGCACATGTCACTTGTGTCTCATCTGCGGCTCATCCGTGACCCGTATCGGGGAGATTCCGTGACGATGGGGGTATGTCATCCGTCCGGCGGGCAATCCTGGTGCCCGCACGGACGAAATGGCCGACGGTGCGTCACGGGGGAAGTGCCACAGGTGGAGAACGCGCAGGAACGTGCCCTGACCGAGACGGCTGCCGCGACCGGGCCCGGAGCAGCCATGGAACTGCTGGTCCACGGCGTGGGCGGCACCACACCGGATCGGATGCTGGACGATCCGCGCACGACCCGGGTCGCGGGCGACGACACGGCCGCCGTCTTCCGCCGCACCGCCGACGTCGAGGACCCCGCGCGCAACGCCGGAACCGACGGCCGCCCCGTTCCCGAGGCGTACGTCTGGTGCAACCTGACCTCCGGCAACGGCGCCCGCGCCCTGTGGCTGCTGTTGCTGCCGTTCATGGTGGTCAACCTCGCCCACTGGATGCGCCCCGCCGCCGAGGGCCGCCCCCGCGTGATCCGCCTCTACGGGCTGCTGGTGCGGTTCGCCGGACTCACCCTGACCGTGCTGCTGACCGCCGCGGCCTGCGAGGTCGCCCTCGACCTCGCCGCCTGGCAGTGCGCGGGCACCTCCGCGTGCGCCGCACGGCACTCCTGGATCGGCTTCCTGTCACCCACCGTCTCCGACGGCGGCTGGTGGAGCCTGCCGGGCCGCCGCCTCGCCCTCGCCGCACTGCTGCCCGCCGCCCTCGTCGGCCTGCTCTGGTACCTCTCCCTGCGCACCTGGAACGCCTACGAGTCCCAGCTGCCCCTCACCACCGCCCCGCGGCCCGCCGAGGACGACGCACCGACCGCGCTGGCCCGGCCCGGCTTCTGGTACGGGCGGCGCCTGGTCGCCCGGCTGCGCGCCGCGCACACCGCCGCCGGCCTGCTCACGGTGGCCGCCGCGGTCCTGGGCCCCGCCGTCCGGCACGACCGCGCCCCCGGCGGGCCGGCCGCACTCGACGTGGCGGGCCTGCTGCTGTCGGCGGCCCTGCTCGCCGTCGCGGTCGTCGCCGTCGCCGTGGTCGGCGCGCGGGGCCGCAGCGAGCGCCGCATCGACCGGGCGACCGACGAGTCACTCGTCCGCCGGCTGCCGTTCGTCGCGCTCCTCCTGCTCGCCCTCGCCCTCGTGTACGGCGGGTGGGAGCGGCCCGCCTGGCAGTCCTCCGGCCGGTTGCCGGGCGACGCCGTCTTCGGGGCCGTCAACCTGGTCCAGGGCCTGCTGGTCATCGCCCTCGCCGGCGTCGCCCACCTGCTCCACCGCACCCGGCCCGACGCCCGCGCCGCCCTCAAGGGCCTCGGCGGTCCCGCCGTCGCCATGCTGGCCTGCGCGCTCGGCGGGGTGATGTCCGGCGGGGTGTCCCAGCGGGTCGCCGACTGGCTGGACGGCACCCACGCCGTCATCCCCGGCCCGCCCGTCCTGCTCACCTGGCAGGCCTCCGTGATCCCGCCGCTGCTCGTCGTCCTGCTCGTGCTCTGCGGCGTACTGGCCCGGCGCGCCCTGCGGCTCGCCCGCGCCGAACGCGAGGCCGTGGCCCGCGACTACCCCGGCGAGCGCCTGGAACCGGACCGCACCCGGCGGATCGCCCGGGTCCGCGCGATGGCCTCCCTCACCGACCGCGGCCCCCTCCTCGTCGCCGTGGTCTCCGTCTCCACCCTGCTGCTCGGCGCCGGGGCACTCGTGGGCGCCCTGGTCACCGGACAGACCCCCAGCCGGGCCACCCGCGACGCCTACGACGTCGTCCGGGGCGCCGCCGAGACCGCGCAGGCACTGGGCTCCTGGCTCATCGGTTTCGGCTTCATACTGTTCGTCACCTGTGGCCGGCGCGCCTACAAGGACGCCTCCGCGCGCCGCACCATCGGCATCCTCTGGGACGTCGGCACCTTCTGGCCGCGCGCCGCCCACCCCTTCGCCCCGCCCTGCTACGCCGAGCGCGCGGTGCCCGACCTGACCTGGCGGATCGACACCTGGACGCGCACCACCGGCGGCCGGCTGGTCCTCTCCGGCCACTCCCAGGGCAGCGTCCTGGCCGCCGCCACCGCCTGGCAGCTCTCCCCGGCCACCCGCCGGCGCGTCGCCCTGCTGACGTACGGCTCACCGCTGGAGCGGCTGTACGGCCGCTGGTTCCCCGCCCACTTCGGGCCGGCCGCGCTGAGCGCCCTGCACCACGAGGTCGACTGCTGGCGCAATCTGTACCGGCTCACCGACCCCATCGGAGGACCGGTGAGGGTGCCCGCCGACGGCGGCCCCGAGGTCGACCGCGCGCCGCTGAAGGACCCGCTCGCGCACGGCCGTACCGACGACCATCCGCTGCCCGCGCCCGTCCTCGGCCACTCCGACTACCAGGCGGACGCCGCGTTCGCCGAGGAACGCGAGCGGCTGCTGGCCCGGCTGCGGCCCGACCTGCCGGGCCAGCGGCCCCCGTGCGCGCCCTGAGCGGCCCCGCTCAGGGCAGGTCCGGCAGGTCCTCCGCGTACAGCAGGGTCAGGTCGTCCGTGCTCGGCTCGTCGAACTGGGCGACCCGGCTCGCGTGCCGCTCCACCATCGCCTCGAACGTCTGCCGCGCGGTGCGGCCGTTGCCGAACGTGGGGCCCTTCGGGATCGCCGTGAAGTACTTCAGCAGGGCCTCGGCGGCGCCCGGCGCGAGCCGGTACTCGTGCTCCTCGGCCTGCTGTTCCACGATCCGCAGCAGCTCCTCCGGGCCGTAGTCGCCGAAGGTGATGGTGCGGGAGAAGCGGGAGGCGACACCGGGGTTGACCGACAGGAACCGCTCCATCTCGGCCGTGTACCCGGCGACGATCACCACGACCGCGTCGCGGTGGTCCTCCATCAGCTTCACCAGGGTGTCGATGGCCTCCTTGCCGAAGTCGCGGCCCGCGTCCTCGGGCGAGAGCGCGTACGCCTCGTCGATGAACAGCACGCCGCCGCGGGCCCGTTCGAAGGCCTCCTGGGTGCGGATCGCCGTGGAGCCGATGTGCTCGCCGACCAGGTCCACGCGGGACACCTCGACCAGATGGCCCTTCTCCAGCACCCCGAGCGAGGCCAGGATCTCGCCGTAGAGCCGGGCCACCGTGGTCTTGCCGGTGCCGGGGGAGCCGGTGAAGACCAGATGCCGCTTGACCGAGGCCGCCTTCAGGCCCGCCTGCTGCCGGCGCCGGCCCACCTCGATCATGTCGGTGAGCGCCCGCACCTCGCGCTTGACGCTCTCCAGGCCCACCAGCGCGTCCAGTTCGCCGAGCACGTCCTTGGAGGTGCGCACCGGCTTCGGCGCCGAGGCCGAACTCGCGGGCGGCTGCTCGGTGGACCGCTGGTCGGGGATGGTGCCCAGCAGCCCCGGAGAGCCGCCGACCGTCTGCACGGCGGGCTCCGGCGCAGCGGGCGTCCTCAGCCCCGCGCTCTCGTCGCTGGTGCAGTCCTCGACGACCGGTCCCGCGCCCGCGTCCGGGCCGCCGTCCGCGAACTCGTAGCCACCGCGCGCGCACCGCTCCGTACGGCACTTCCTCAGCGTCGTACGGCAGCCGTCGATCACATGGAAGCCGTAGCCGCCGCTGCCCGTCACCCGGCAGTTCAGGAAGCTGCCGCGGCCCCCGGCCGAGACGTAGAAGCCCGCCTCAGCGGGCGAGTCGACCACGCACCGCTCGATGACCGGGTCCGCGCCCTTGGTGACGATCACGCCGGTCTGGGTGCCGTCCAGCGTGCAGTTGTTCAGGGTGCCGCCGCTGCCGTGGTCGCGGAACCAGGCGCCCGTCGCCGCGTCCCGGATGCGGCAGTCGTCGAGCTGGGCGGTCGCGCCGTCGCTCACCGACACGGCCGTGTTGCGCACCTGGGACAGATCGCTGTCGACGACGTCCGCGCGGGACCCCCGGTCGAGGACGAACAGGGCGTCGGGCACGTCGTGCACCCGGCAGGCATCCAGGACCGCCGTCGCCCCGTCGCTCACCCACACCGCCGGATAGTCGCCGGTGCTGTCGAAGATCTCGCACTGGTTGGCGTCCACGCGCGTGCCCGGGTCCCACACCGACAGGCCGTTGCGCCCGAACTGCCGCACGCTGGTGCGGGTCAGCGTCAGCACCGAGCGGGACCTGAGGTCGACCGCGTTCTCCGGGATGTCGTGGATCCGGCAGTCGGCCAGGGTGAGCACCGCGTCCGTGTCGAGGGTGACACCGTCCGCGGTGGTGCGGTGCACATCGCAGTCGGTGAGATGCCCGGTCGCGCGGCCGGTGATCTGCACCCCGCTGCCCCGCACCTCGTAGACCTCGCAACCCAGCGCCTCCAGCGCGGAGTTCTCACCGGTGACGGTCAGCCCCGATCCGGAGGCGTGGTGCACCCGGCAGCGCTCCAGACGCGGGCGGGCACCGCCGCGCACCGCGACGCCGGCCTGACCGGCCGCGACCACCTCGCACTCCTCGAACACCCCGCCCCCGCCGTCCACCACGGCGATGCCGATGCCCGCCGGATTGTCGACGGTGCACCGCCGCACGGTCGGCCGGGCCGCGCCGCGCACCTCGATGCCGGTGGCGGACCGGGTGACCACCCGGACGTCCACCAGCTCCGGGGTGCCGTCCTCCACCAGCAGGGCGGGCGCCGCGGCGTCCTGGCCCTCCACGTGCAGGTCCTGCACCACCGCGGAGGCCCGCACGGTCAGCGGCACGCCGTCGGCCGGCGCGATGCGCACCGAGCCCGGGGAGCCCTCCGGGCCGCGCAGCGTCACCGCGCGGCGCACCACGAGGTTCTCCCGGTAGGTGCCGGGGGCGACGGTGAGCACGTCACCGTCGGCCGCGGCCTCCAGGGCGGCGGCGAGCGATGCGTACTCACCCGTGCGGCGCCGCCACCGCGACGTGCCGGTGTGCGTCACCTGGACCGTGCCCTGTGCCATGGCGTTGTTGTGCCCCCACCTCGTCGTACGCGGGTCGTTGCCGAAGAGTTCGGCCGGTCCACCGTAGCGTGCGCGCGGACCGTGAGTTGACCGGAGCCGGAAGGCGGCCGGCCGCCGTCGCCGGACGGCGGAATCAGCTTCCGGCGCCGGTTCTGCCCCAGTCCGGGCCGGCCTGTTGCCAGGCCCGGTCGAGGCGGGCGTGGCGGCGGCGGACCATCCGCCACAGGACGAGCCGTCTGCCGGTCTCGACCAGGCCCGCGGTGAGCAGCGCCGTACCGACTCCGGCGAGGACGGCGTGCGTGGCGACGGCGGCGGGGTCCAGGGGCGGACCCACCAGGTGACCGCGCCGGTCGGTCCAGAGCACGAACCGGTCGCCGGGCTCGGCGGACTTGAGCCGCGCGAGGACCGGGCCCCGGTGCGCGCTGCCGTCCGGGGCGGTCCATGCGGCGAGGACCCGGGTACGGGTGTCGCGGGTGGCGGTCTCGGGGTCGGCCTCCAGCGGGCCGCGCTCCAGCCGGCGGACGACGGTGGCCGTCACCTGGTGGCGGGTCAGGCGCTGTTCACGCGCCGCGCGTTGCAGGGAGTCCTGCGCGGAGGAGCCGACGAGGACACCGAGCAGGGGAGCGGCGAGGAGCATCAGCAGCAGCGCCGTCAGGGCCAGCCACGCCTCGGCCAGATCGGTGGCACGGCGCAGCGGATTGTGCCGCCAGCGCCAGAGTCCGCTCAGGGCTCGCACTCCCGCACCCCTTTCCGCCTCGCGGGCCTCCCCGGCGGAGCCGTTCAGGCGTGGGACCGGCCGGTCGGGGCGCCGCACCCGCCAAGGCGGGGCGTGCGTCCGCGCCTGCGGCCGGGCCCTCGTGAACGTCTCACGCAACGCCAACGTGCGGATGTCGCGGCGCGGTTCCCAGACGTCGGTGACTTGGCGGGATCTCGCCCGCCCGCCGTGTCCGGCGCCGGGGTTCGGGCCGCTGTGGCGCGGTGCCGCCGTACCGCCGGTCCGTCGTCCCGCCGTTCAGGCCGCCCCGGCTACGCGAGGACGCGCACCGGGTCGCCGACCCGGACGGTGCCGGGGGAGACGGGCACCAGATTCTGGCCGAAGACCAGCTTGCCGCCGATCCGGCGGTGGCGGCCCAGGGAGAGCAGGGGCTCGCGCCCGCGCTCGGCGCTGGACTGGTCGGTGGTGGTCACGACGCACCGCCCGCAGGGCTTGGCGACGCGGAACTCCACTGCGCCGACGGCGATCCGGGACCAGTCGTCCTCCGCCCAGGGCGCGCTGCCGGCCACCACCAGGTTGGGCCGGAAGCGGTTCATCGGCAGCGGGCCCTCCGCTGCCCGGTCACCTTGCGCGATGAGCGCGTTGAGGGCGTCGAGGGACGCCGCGGAGGTGAGCAGCAGCGGGAAGCCGTCGGCGAAGCTCACCGTCTCGCCGGGCAGCGCGTACTCCGGGTCCACGGGGCGGCGGGTGGCGGGATCGTCCATGTGCACCAGGCGGACGTCGGTCCCGAGATAGGCGCTGCACCACGCGTGCGCGGCGGCATCGGCCGGGACGCCCTCCACCTTGTCCTGCCAGATCTCCACCCGCACGGTGTCCGCCGGCTCGGGCACGGACACCGTCAGCGGGTCGAGGCCGGGCGCGGACAGCCGAATGCCGCCGCCGGGCAGCAGCTCGGCGACGGCCAGCGCGAGGCGCGGTTGCTGGCGTTGCGTGACGACCTTTCCCCCGTCGTCGATCAGCACCCAGCGTCGGTCTCCGGCCGGCCCCCAGGGTTCCACGAGGACTTCCGGGAGCGACAGGCCCCGGAACGCCTTGACCGGATGGACATGTATCGATTGCAGCTCCGCGTTCCCCATGGGGCCATCGTGCCAGGTGGCGTGGAGGGCCGGGGGAGGCGGTCAGTAGCCGCGGTACTGCTGGTTGTTGTACGGGTCCTGGTAGGGAGCGGGCGCCGGGCGCGGCGCCGCGGGGCGCATCGCCTCGTAGCCGCCGGCGGGCGCGGCGGCCGGACGCGGCTGCTGCGGGGCCTGCGGACCCGGGTAGCCGCGGGGCGCGGTGGCCTGCTGCGGGATGTACGCCGTCGGCGCCGCGTGCTGCAGCGGCGCGGGCTGCGGCTGCTGCGCGTGCTGCTGTGGATAGCCGTAGGCGGGCTGGGCGGGGGCCGCCGGGAGGGCGGGGAGTGCCGACGGCAGCGCGGGCAGCGAGGGAGCGGCCGGCGCGTCGTAGGCGGCGGGGACCCGGATCGGGGCGATCTGCGGGGTGCCCCGCTCGGCCACGAGGGAGTCGTAGATCGGAGTGTCCGGGAAGGAGGCGGAGTAGTAGCCGCCACCATAAGTGGAGCGGGGGGAGGTCATGGCACATAAGTTAAGCCCACGATGTGCTGGTTGGGGAGACCGATAATGGGGTTGTTTTCCGTGCCTGCGGTGACGCTGGATCCCCAATGCGAGCGAACTCGGGAAAAAGGGGCGGCACGCGGCGTTCGGGTGGTGTAAAGGCTCAGTTCCGAGCGGGTTACCGCCGGTTGCCGTCCGATCTTCGTACAGCTCCCGGAGGGGGCGTGCGGGCTGTTGCGCACGCCCTGTGGGACTTCGTCGCCCGGGGCAATAGGTTGGGCGTCCGGAGAGTCCTGGAGAACGCGCGATGGGGGCGGACATGTCCATGTCGAAAGGGTCGAACAAGCCGGTGCCGACGACGGCCCTGCGGGTCGAGGTGGGCTGGCGCGGTGGACCGGGCGTCCCCGACGCGGACGCCTCGGCGCTGCTGCTCGTCGGGGGAAAAGTCCGCTCCGACGGCGACTTCGTCTTCTACAACCAGCCCGCCCACTCCTCCGGCGCGGTCCGCCACGAGGGCAAGCGGGACGTGGGCGGCCGGGTGACCGACACCCTGCTCGTCGACCTCGCGCGCGTGGAGCCCGCCGTCGAGACGGTGGTCGTCGCCGCCTCCGCCGACGGCGGCGCCTTCGGCCAGGTGCCCGAGCTGTCCATCGAGGTCAAGGACGCCGCCCGGGGCGAGGTGGTGGCGCGCTTCGACAGCACCGACGCGACGGTCGAAACCGCGTTCGTGCTCGGCGAGTTCTACCGCCGTCAGGGCGCGTGGAAGTTCCGCGCGGTCGGCCAGGGTTACGGCAGCGGCCTGGAGGGACTGGCCACGGACTTCGGCATCACGGTCGACGAACCACAGCACGCCGCGCCTTTTGCCCCGCCCGCGGTCCCCTTCTCGCCGGCCCCTCCCTCGCCCTACGCCGCGCCCACGCCTCCCGCCCCGCCCGTGACCGCACCCTTCACGGCGCCCGCGTCCCCGCCCCCGCCCGCCGCGCCGCCCGCCGCCCCCGTCCGGCTCACCAAGGTCACGCTCACCAAGAACGCCCCGACCGTGTCCCTCGCCAAGCAGGGCGGCACCTCGGGCGCGCTGCGGGTGAACCTCAACTGGCAGGTGCACAAGCAGTTCTCGGGCTGGGGCAGCAAGCTCGGCCGGGCCGTCGCCACGCACTCCGACCTCGACCTCGACCTGTGCGCGCTGTACGAACTCGCCGACGGCAGCAAGGGCGTCGTCCAGGCCCTCGGCAACACCTTCGGCTCGCTGCACCAGCCGCCGTACATCCATCTCGACGGCGACGACCGCACCGGTGCCGTGGCCACCGGCGAGAACCTGACCGTCAACCTCGACTACAAGGACGCCTTCCGGCGCATCCTCGTCTTCGTCACCATCTACGAGGGCGCCCGCTCCTTCGCCGACCTGCACGCCACGGTCACCCTGCAGCCGCAGCACGGCGCCGCCATCGACTTCTCCCTGGACGAGTGCACGGTCCCGTCTTCGGTCTGCGCGCTCGCGCTGATCACCAACAACGGCGGCGACCTCATCGTCCAGCGCGAGGCCCGCTATCTGATCCCCGAGCACGGCGTCAGCCCGCAGCGGACCGTCGACCGCGCCTACGGGTGGGGCATGAACTGGACGCCCGGACGCAAGTGAGCCGCCCCGGCGAGCCGGGGGAGCGGCGGGCGAGCGGCGGGACGCGGTCAGCCCTCGTCGGGCACGGCGCCCGGACGGGCGTAGGTCCGGCCCTTCCACGCCGCACCGCGCCCCTGGTAGTGCCGCACCGCCGAGTCGACCGTCATCAGGAGATAGAGGAACGCGGTGAAGGGCAGCAGAGGCGCGAGCCACAGGGGCTGCCGGTAGTAGCGGAGCATCGGCACGTACGTTCCCGCCATCACCAGCCACGCCCCGCCGCCGAGCGCTCCCGCCGCCGTGTCGCCCGCGAGCAGCCCCGCGGCGAGTGCCGCCGGCGGCACCAGGTAGACGACGGCCAGTCCCGCGACGGTGCCGAGCAGCAGCAGCGGGTTGTGCCGCAGCTGGGCGTAGGCGCTGCGCGAGACCATCCGCCACAGGTCGTGCAGGCGCGGATAGGGGCGCACGCTGTCCACCCGGTCGGCCAGCCCCAGCCACAGCCGGCCGCCGCCGCCGCGCACCGCGCGGGCCAGGGCCACGTCGTCGATCACCGCGTGCCGGATGGCGTCCGGGACGCGCGCCCGCTCGGCGGCCTCGGTGCGCAGCAGCACACACCCGCCCGCCGCGGCCGCCGTCCGCGCGCCTGGCCGGCCGATCCACCGGAAGGGGTACAGCTGCGCGAAGAAGTAGACGAACGCGGGGACGACCAGCCGCTCCCAGAAGCTCTCCACCCGCAGCCGCGCCATCTGCGAGACCACGTCGAAGCCGCCGGTGCGGGCCGCGGCCACCAGCGTGCGCAGGCTGTCCGGGGCGTGCGCGATGTCGGCGTCCGTCAGGAGCAGGTACTCGGGACCCCGCGCGCGTGCCTCCCTCATTCCGTGCCGCACCGCCCACAGCTTGCCGGTCCAGCCCGCGGGCGGCTCGCCCGGCGACACCACGGTCAGCGGCAGCCCGCGCCGCCGGCGCGCCAGCTCCAGCGCCAGCTTCCCGGTGCCGTCCGTGCTGCCGTCGTCGACGAGGAACACCTCCGCGCGCCCCGGATAGTCCTGCCCGAGCAGCGACGGCAGGCTCACCGGCAGCACCTGGGCCTCGTCGCGGGCCGGCACGACCACACAGACGGACGGCCAGTCGGCCGGATCGCGCCGCGGCGGCAGTCGGACGTCCGTACGCCAGAAGAAGCCCTGGCCGAGCAGCAGCCACAGCCAGGCGGCGAGGGAACCGGCGGCGATCCACGCGAGGGGGCTCACCCGCGCAGTGTGCCCCACGGCGGCGGGCGGCACGGGCACATCGACTATCGTGGCCGGGTGAAGATCGCGCTCATGGACTCAGGAATCGGGCTGCTGGCGGCGACCGCCGCGGTACGGCGCCTCCGCCCCGACGCCGATCTGGTGCTCTCCCTCGACCCCGACGGCATGCCCTGGGGGCCGCGCACCCCCGAGGACCTCACCGCGCGTGCCGTGGCCGTCGCCGAGGCCGCCGCCGCGCACCGGCCCGACGCCCTGATCATCGGCTGCAACACCGCCACCGTCCACGCCCTGCCCACGCTGCGCGCCCGTCTGGAGCCCGGCATCCCGGTCATCGGCACCGTCCCGGCGATCAAGCCGGCCGCGGCCGGGGGCGGCCCCGTCGCGATCTGGGCCACGCCCGCCACCACCGGCAGCCCCTACCAGCGCGGACTCATCCGCGACTTCGCCGCCGGGGTGCCGGTCACCGAGGTGCCGTGCTGGGGGCTCGCCGAGGCCGTGGAGCACGCGGACGAGGCGGCGATCGACGCGGCCGTCGCGGCGGCCGCCGAGCTGACGCCGGCCGAGGTCACCACCGTCGTCCTGGGCTGCACCCACTACGAACTCGTCGCCGAGCGCATCCGCGCCGCCGTGCGGCGGCCGGGCCGTCCGCCGCTGGTCCTGCACGGCTCGGCCGGTGCCGTCGCCGCGCAGGCGCTGCGCCGCATCGGCGCCCGCCCGGAGCCCGGGAACGCGGCGCGCGGCGGGGTGACGGTGCTGCTGAGCGGACGCGAGGGCGCGCTGCCCGAGCCCGCGCTGGCCTACGAGGAGGGCCGCCTGCTCGCGCCGGCCGCCGTTCCCGCGCGGGTGGCCGATCCGCGCTGACGCCGCCGGTCACGGGCTCGTGAGGACCGCGCGGGGGAGCCGCGCGGGGAGTGGAGAGGCGCGCGGGTGGTCCGGCCGGGCCGGCGCGCGCGAGGCCACCTGCCCGGGTGGGCCAGTGACGGTGCGCGACGGGCTACCCGCCCAGCGAAAGCTGAGTAACCTCAAGGACATGAGGCACCACCCCCCGGACGCGCACGCGCCCCACCCCGACGTCTGGACCGGCCGGGCCACCAACCGGGTCCAGTGGCTGCTGGCGCTCATCGGCGCCGCCTGCCTGGCGCTGGGCATCGAGCTGGCCGTGGACTCCGCGTGGACGAACGGCATCGCCCCGCTGGTCATGGCCGTCGTCGGGTGCATCGCCGCGGGGCTGCTGGTCCTCTTCGGCACCCTGGCCTTCGTGCACGTCGCGCTGCGGGTGGACCGGGAGTGCCTGGAGATCCGCTGCGGGCACATCGGCGTACCGCGCCGCCGCATCCCCCTGTCCGACGTGGTGGGCGCGGACTTCACGCCGTACGTCACACCGCGTCACTGGGGCGGCTGGGGCTACCGCTGGCGTCCCGAGAAGGGCACCGCCGTCGTCGTACGGCGCGGTGAGGGCGTGATCCTCCGGCTGTGGGACGGGCACACCCTCACGGTCACCGTGGACGACGCCGAGGCGGCCGTACGGGTCATCCGGGACCGCCTGCTGCCCCGCGCGCCCGGAGAGGCCCGCTGACCCCGGACGCCCCCTCACGGCCGCTCCGCGCCGGGGGACGGCTCGCTGTGCAGGGGCCGCGCGGTCGCCAGTCCCGCGAGCAGGCCCGCACCCGCCGTCACCGCGGTGAAGCTCAGCGCGTTGCCGACCGCGCAGACCACCGCGACCGCCGTCAGCGCCGCGCCCGCGGTCAGCGCCACCGGCGTGGGGCGCGCGGTGCGCCACAAGGAGCAGAGCAGCCAGCAGAACACCGCCGCCAGGAGGAGCAGCCCGACGAGGCCCTGCTCGGCCGCCTGCTGCAGCGGTGCCGAGTGCGGCTTGCCGTCGGACAGCGGTGCGGCGGCCACGGCCTGGCTCAGCTCCTCGAACCGCCCCGGCCCCACGCCCAGCGCCGCGTCCCCGCGCGCGAGGGCGAGCGCGTCCCGCCACAGCTCGATCCGGTGCCGGGTCAGCGGCCCTTCCAGCGACGCGGACACCCCGGCGGGCAGTACGCGCGCGGCGACCGCCCAGATCCCGGCGGCGACCAGTAGCGCGGCCAGCGCCAGCCCCGCGAGTGCGGGTCCCCGGCGCCGTACGCGGGCGGCGGCGAGCGAGACCAGCAGCACCGCCGTGCAGGCCACGGCGCCCGCCGTAGAGCCCACGAGCGCCGCGGTCATGGTGATCCCGGCGGCCAGCGCGCCGAGCAGCGGCCGCAGCGGGCCGGCGCCGGCCGACCAGGCGGCGCAGCAGGCGGCGCCCGTGGCCAGGGCCGGCAGGGCGGCGACGGCCCCCGCGTGCCCGAGCGGGGCGCCGGGCGCCGGTCCCGGAGCGAGGTGCGGTACGGCGACGGTCAGGGCGAGCCCGGCCAGGGCGCCGGCGCAGGGCGCGGCGACCGGCAGCAGCGAGGCGCCGATCCGCCCGGCGGCGTGTCCGGCGGCCACGGCGAGCACCGCCAGCAGCACGCCCTCGGGCCGGCCGCCGTGCGCCGCCGCCGTGATCAGCGACCATGCGGCACAGGCTCCGAGCACGGCCACCCCCGCCGCGTCAGAAACGTTTCTTCGCTCGTCGTCGGCGTCCTCACCGGCCACCGACGCCATCCTCGTGGACCCCACGACCCCACCCGCCCCCGAAACCGGTCCCCCGACCTGTGACGGACCCGTCCGCCGCCCGCTTCCCCGACGGACGGCTCACGGCTCGGGCATACCGTAACGGCTGGTGGGCGGTTTTGTGGATGAGCCGGGACGAGATGTACGAGCGGGGCTGGGGGGGGCGCGGAGGGCGCGGAGGGCGGGCGCTCGAGACGAGGGGGCGCCGGGGGCCGGAGCGGAGGGCCGGGGCGGGGACGGCCGCGCTGTCGGCTGCGGGGAAGGCCGCCGTAGACTCCCGGAGTGACCGTCACCGCAACCTCCGTCGGCGAGTCGGACGACGTGCGGCCGCGGACCGCGTCCGCACCGCGCGGCGCGCACCTGCAGCGCCTCGTCCCGGCCGCCACCGCGGCGCTCTCCGGAGTGCTGCTCTACGTCAGCTTCCCGCCCCGCACCCTGTGGTGGCTGGCCCTGCCGGCCTTCGCCGCCTTCGGCTGGGTGCTGCGCGGCCGCGGCGTGAAGGCGGGCCTCGGCCTCGGCTATCTGTTCGGCCTCGGCTTCCTGCTGCCGCTGCTGGTGTGGACGGGCGTGGAGGTGGGTCCCGGCCCCTGGCTCGCCCTGGTGGCGATCGAGGCGCTGTTCGTCGCCCTGGTCGGCGCGGGTGTCGCCGCCGTGTCACGGCTGCCCGCCTGGCCGGTGTGGGCGGCGGCCGTGTGGATCGCGGGCGAGGCGGCACGCGCGCGGGTGCCGTTCCACGGCTTCCCGTGGGGCAAGATCGCCTTCGGTCAGGCCGACGGTGTCTTCCTGCCGCTGGCCGCCGTCGGCGGCACCCCGCTGCTCGGCTTCGCGGTCGTCCTGTGCGGCTTCGGCCTGTGCGAGGTGATCCGGCTCGCGGTGGACGCCCGCCGCGCCCGCGCGGTGCGGCGGTCCGCCGCGCTGACCGCGCTGCTCGGCCTGGCCGTGCCGCCGCTCGCGGCCCTCGCCGCCCTGCCGCTGGTCAGCGACAAGGCCGAGACCGGCACCGCCACGGTCGCCGTCATCCAGGGCAACGTGCCCCGCGCGGGCCTCGACTTCAACGCCCAGCGCCGCGCGGTGCTCGACTACCACGCGCGCGAGACGGAACGGCTGGCCGCCCGGGTGAAGGCCGGGAAGGTCCCCCGGCCCGACTTCGTGCTCTGGCCGGAGAATTCCTCCGACATCGACCCCTTCGCCAACGCCGACGCCCGCGTGGTCATCGACCGTGCCGCGAAGGCCATCGGGGTGCCGGTCTCCGTCGGCGGTGTCGTGGCACGCGACGGCAAGCTGCTGAACGAGCAGATCCTGTGGGACCCCGAGAAGGGACCCGTCGACACCTACGACAAGCGGCAGATCCAGCCCTTCGGCGAGTACCTGCCGCTGCGCTCGCTGCTCGACGCGATCAACGAGGACTGGACCGGCATGGTCCGCCAGGACTTCAGCCGGGGCGGCGAACCGGGCGTCTTCACCCTCGCCGGCGTCAAGGTCGGCCTGGCCACCTGCTACGAGGCCGCCTTCGACTGGGCCGTGCGGGACACCGTCACCCACGGTGCGCAGATGATCTCCGTACCGAGCAACAACGCGACCTTCGACCGCAGCGAGATGACCTACCAGCAGCTCGCCATGTCGCGGATCCGCGCGGTCGAGCACAGCCGGACCGTCACCGTGCCGGTGACCAGCGGCGTCAGCGCGATCATCCTGCCGGACGGCACGATCACCCGGAAGACCGGCATGTTCGTCGCGGACTCCCTGGTCCAGGAGGTGCCGCTGCGCTCCTCCGAGACCCCCGCCACCCGGCTCGGCGTCCTGCCCGAGATCGTCCTCCTGCTGGTCGCCGCGGGCGGCCTGGGCTGGGCGGTCGCCGCGGCCGCGCGCGGGCGGCGCGCGGCTGCCGTCTGACCCCACGGCCGTCGCGTACGCCCCGGAACGCGCGCGGGCGGACCGGACGGCCCGCTAGGGTCGGGCGCATGGCTACTCCCGACTTCATCCGCACCCTGCGGGCCGCCGCCGGACACCAGTTGCTGTGGCTCCCCGGGGTCACCGCGCTCGTCTTCGACGACGAGGGCAGAGTGCTGCTCAACCGCCGCACCGACACCCGCAGGTGGTCGCTGATCGGCGGCATCCCGGACCCGGGCGAGCAGCCGGCCGCCTGCGCGGTGCGGGAGGTCCACGAGGAGACCGGGGTGCGGTGCGTCCCCGAGCGGGTGGTCGTCGTGCAGGCGCTGGCCCCGGTGACGTACGAGAACGGCGACGTCTGCCAGTACATGGACATCACGTTCCGCTGCCGCGCCGTGGGCGGTGAGGCGCGGGTCAATGACGACGAGTCGCTGGAAGTCGGCTGGTTCGAGGTGGACGCGCTGCCGGAGCTGGACGAGTCCGAACTGCTGCGGATCAAGCAGGCCGTGTCGGACGCACCCACGTGGTTCGAGCCTATGCCTTCGCAGTGAACTGTGGGGGCTGACCACATGGGGCGGGGGGCGGGGGCTGCCTAGGGTCGAGGACATGACCGCGCCTCGTGACCTTCCCGGCCCGCCGCCCGTGCCCTCCGGTTCCCCGTCCGGGCCGTCCACGCCTCCGCTCGACCTGGGGGGCCGTACCGCTCTCGTCACCGGGGCCGCCGGTGGCATCGGCCGCGCCTGCGCGCTGCGGCTCGCGGCCGCCGGGGCCAAGGTCAGAGCGGTCGACCGGGACGACGCCGGCCTCGCCGCGCTCACCGAACAGGCCGGAGGCCTGGCCGGCACCGTCGAGCCGCACGTCCTCGACCTCACCGACCTGGACGCCGCCGAACTCGTCGCCGCCGGCACCGACGTCCTCGTCAACAACGCCGGACTGCAACTGGTCCGGCCGCTGCAGGAGTTCCCGCCCGACGTCTTCCACACCGTCCTCACCGTGATGCTGGAGGCCCCGTTCCGGCTGATCCGCGGCGCCCTCCCGCACATGTACGGGCAGGGCTGGGGCCGCATCGTGAACATCTCCTCCGTGCACGGGCTGCGCGCCTCGCCGTACAAGTCGGCGTACGTCGCCGCCAAACACGGGCTGGAGGGCCTGTCCAAGACCGCCGCGCTCGAGGGCGCGCCGCACGGCGTCACCTCCAACTGCGTGAACCCCGGCTACGTCCGCACCCCGCTGGTCGAGCGGCAGCTCGCCGACCAGGCGCGGGCGCACGGCATCCCCGAGGAGCGGGTCCTGTCCGAGGTGCTGCTCCAGGACAGCGCGGTGAAGCGGCTCATCGAACCGGAGGAGGTCGCGGAGGCGGTGGCGTACCTGTGCGCGCCGCAGGCGTCCTTCGTCACCGGCACCTCGCTGGTCCTCGACGGCGGCTGGACCGCGCACTGAGTCCGCCCCGGCGGCCCGGAGTCGTCCACAGGGCTGCCGGGGCGACCGCGTCATGGTGAATGCTGTGAGCATGTCCCGCGATCATGTGCAGTCCGCCCAGCGAGCCGCCGGGGGAGGGAAGCCGCCCGCCGCCGGCGTGCCGGGCGTGCCCGCCCACGGTCTCACCCCGCCTGAGGAGGACGCCGAGGCGCCGTTCCTCGAACTGCTGGCGCGCGGTGCGCCCGTCGACGCCTACGAGCGGCCGGTGCTGCTCGCCCGCGCCGAGGGCCGGCCGGGCGAGCGGATCGCCGCGCTGGAGCGCGCCAAACTGCTCGCGCTGCGGGTGCGCGCGGAGCTGGAGGGGCGGCGCCGCCGCGAGGCCGAGCTGTCGGCGCTGTTCGAGACCGCCCACGACCTCGCCGGGCTGCGCGACCTGGACGCCGTCCTGCAGGCGATCGTGCAGCGCGCCCGCTCCCTGCTCGGCACCGACGTGGCGTATCTCAGCCTCAACGACCCGGTCCGCGGCGACACCTACATGCGGGTCACCGAGGGCTCGGTCGCGGCCCGCTTCCAGCAGCTGCGGCTCGGCATGGGCGAGGGCCTGGGCGGTCTCGTCGCGCAGACCGCCCGCCCGTACGTCACCGACGACTACTTCAAGGACGACCGCTTCCAGCACACCGACGCCATCGACGCGGGCGTGCGCGACGAGGGACTGGTCGCCATCCTCGGCGTGCCGCTGATGCTGGGGCACCACGTCATCGGGGTGCTCTTCGCCGCCGACCGCCGTGCCCGGGTCTTCGAACGCGAGCAGATCGCGCTGCTCGGCTCCTTCGCCGCGCTGGCCGCCGCCGCCATCGACACCGCCAACCTGCTCACCGAGACCCGCTCCGCCCTCGCCCGCCTGGAACGCGCCAACGAGATCATCCAGGACCGCAGTGGCGTCATCGAACGCGCCTCCGAGGTGCACGACCGGCTCGCCGAACTCGTGCTGCGCGGCGGCGGGGTGCACGACGTGGCCGCCGCCGTCTCCGAAGTCCTGGACGGCACCGTCGAGTTCACCGAACCGGACGGCGCCCCGGCGAGCGCCCTGGACGAGTCCCGCGCCGAAGGCCACGCGGTGCGGCACCAGGACGACTGGATCGCCGCCGTCGCCGCCGGCGGGGAACTCCTCGGCGCGCTGGTGCTGCGCGGCCATCCCGGCCTCGACCCGGTCGACCAGCGCACCCTGGAGCGCGCCGCGATGGTCACCTCCCTGCTGCTGCTCGCCCGCCGCTCCGCCGCCGAGGCCGAACAACGCGTGCGCGGCGAACTGCTGGACGACCTGCTGGACGCCCGCGACCGCGACCCGCGGTTGCTGCGCGAGCGGGCCGCCCGGCTGCACGCCGACCTCGACGCCACCCACGTCCTGCTGGCCGCCCGGCTCGACGGCCCCGCCGCCGACGCCGACCAGGAGGCCGCCGCCCGGCGCCGCCTGTGGTCCGCCGCCTCCCACCTCGCCGCCACCCGCAAGGGACTGGCCGCGGCCCGTGACGGCGGTACGGTCCTGCTCCTGCCGCTGGCTTCCCACGACACCGCCACCGAACTCGCCCGGCGCACCGCCCGCCACCTCGGCAGAGCCGTCCACGAGGCGGTCACCGTCGGCGCCTCCCCGCCCGTACGGGACCTGGCGGCCCGCCCCGACGGGGTGGCCGCGGCGTACACGGAGGCCCGCCGCTGTCTCGACGCCCTGCGCCTGCTCGGCCGCACCGGAGACGGCGCCGCCGCCGACGACTTCGGCTTCCTCGGACTGCTGCTGGCCGGCGACCGGGACGTGACGGGCTTCGTGGACCGCACCATCGGCCCGGTGGTGGCGTACGACGCACGGCGCGGCACCGAGCTGCTGCGCACCCTCGACGCCTACTTCGCCTGCGGCATGAGCCCCGCCCGCACCAAGGACGAGCTGCACGTCCACGTCAACACGGTCGCCCAGCGCCTGGAACGCGTCGCGCGGCTGCTCGGCGACGACTGGCAGACGCCGTCACGGGCCCTGGAGATCCAGCTCGCCCTGCGCCTGCACCGGCTGTCGGCACCGGAACGCCGCTGACCGCGGCCCCCGTACGCACCGGCGTACACGGACCGCGGCCAGCGGGCGGGCGGGTCAGACGGTGTGCGCGTCCGTGGCCCGCGCGCTCTCGGGCGTGGCGTCCGCGGGGGACTCGATGTCGGCCAGGTCGCGGTTGCGGGTCTCCTTGGCCGCCGCCACGGCGACGACGGTGAGCAGCGCCGCCGCGATCACGTACAGGGCGATCCACGTGGAGCCGCCGGTCGCGTCCAGCAGGGCGGTCGCGATCAGCGGGGCGGGGGCGCCGGCCGCCACCGAGGAGAACTGGGCACCGATGGAGGCGCCCGAGTAGCGCATCCGGGTCGCGAACATCTCGGAGAAGAAGGCGGCCTGCGGGGCGTACATCGCTCCGTGCAGCACCAGGCCGACGGTGACCGCGAGGAGCAGGCTGCCGAAGGAACCGGTGTCGACGAGCGCGAAGAACGGGAACATCCACAGGGCCACCCCGACCGCGCCCACCAGGTACACGGGCCGGCGCCCGACCCGGTCCGACAGCGCGCCCCACAGCGGGATGACGGCGAAGTGCACGGCCGAGGCGATGAGCACCGCGTTGAGCGCGGTCTGCTTGGAGACGTCGGCGGCGGTGGTGGCGTAGACGAGGATGAACGCGGTGACGACGTAGTAGCTGATGTTCTCCGCCATGCGCGCGCCCATCGCGATGAGCACGTCCCGCCAGTGGTGCCGCAGGACGGCCACCAGCGGCAGCTTCTCGACCTCCGCCGACCGCTCCGCCTTGCGCGCCTCGGCCTGCGCGAGCGCCTGCCGGAAGACGGGCGACTCGTCGACGGACAGCCGGATCCACAGCCCGACGATCACCAGCACGCCGGAGAGCAGGAACGGGATCCGCCAGCCCCAGCTGGTGAACGCGCTGTCGGAGAGCACGGCGGTCAGCAGCGACAGCACACCCGTGGCGAGCAACTGCCCGGCCGGCGCGCCGGTCTGCGGCCACGAGGCCCAGAACCCGCGGCGCCGCGCGTCCCCGTGCTCCGACACCAGCAGCACGGCCCCGCCCCACTCGCCGCCGAGCGCGAAGCCCTGAACGAGCCGCAGCACGGTCAGCAGGACGGGCGCGGCGCTGCCGATCGTCGCGTGTGTCGGCAGCAGGCCGATCGCGAACGTCGCCCCGCCCATCAGCAGCAGACTCAGCACCAGCAGCTTCTTGCGCCCGAGCCGGTCACCGTAGTGCCCGAACACCAGCGCCCCGAGCGGGCGGGCCGCGAAGCCCACCGCGTACGTCAGGAACGACAGCAGCGTTCCCACCAGCGGATCGGACTCCGGGAAGAACAACTGGTTGAAGACGAGCGCGGCCGCGGAGCCGTAGAGGAAGAAGTCGTACCACTCGATGGTGGTGCCGATGAGGCTGGCGGCGACGATGCGCTTGAGGTTGGAGGGGGCTGGTGGAGCGGTCGCGGGGGAGGACATCGGCACCACTTCCTGGCGGTTGACGGGGACGTGTTCGTGTCGCCATACCGTAGGAACGTGCAGGTCAGAGTCGTATGTGGTGGGACACCATAGTTCTGTGATGGGGAGTGCGCGTGCCCACCATGGGGGCGCGCCCGAAGCCTCTGCGAGATCCTCGACGAGGCCACGAAGGGCACTGTCCGAGTTGCGTTATTCGGGCATGATTTGGAGGCGCCGTGCTGACTCCCGTGCTGGTTCGGTGCTGACTGCAAGCCCATGTCATCACCCCTTCTCACCCGTCCCGTGCTGACTTGGTGCTGACTACGCTGCGTAGGACTCGGGCATCTGGGATGGACCGGGCTGCTGATCAACCATGTGATCACCCTTCGAGGCAGCATCTTGCGACTGACCGGACTTGCCACGTCGTACGTCGTCCTTGCTGTTCTCGGCGGGGTGAGGGCCCGGAGGAAGGGAGCGCCGGTCAGCCCACACAGACTTATGGGACGATGAGCTGTCGATTGCGCACAAGCGGGAAGCTGGTATTGATCAGAAACGGTTTGGGTTTTGGGTCGTTGGGTGGGTGTGAGCGAACGGACGGCGGCGAGTCAGTCTTCGCCGACCAGGTCGGCATCCGCTCGGACCAGGTCACCGGCCGGACCTGGGGTGAGAAGGGGAAGACCCCCGTGGTGCGGCGGAGCGGGAACCGGTTCTCGGTCAACGCGATGTCGGCGATCAGCACCAAGGGCCGGATGCACTTCATGGTCTTCACGGAGAGCTTCACCGCCGAGGTGATGTGCCGCTTCCTGGACCGGCTCGCCGGCCACTTCGACCACAAGGTCCACCTCGTGGTCGACGGGCACTCCGCCCACCGTCCCAAAAAGGTCCGCGACTGGCTCGCCGCCCACCCCGATGATGTCGAACTGCACTTCCTGCCCCCGTACGCGCCCGAGCTGAACCCCGACGAGCTGGTCAACGCGGATCTCAAGCACAGCCTGCCCCGGCAGCACCGGGCCCGCGATCAGGCCGAACTCGCCGCCGAGACCCGCCGCTTCTTCCGCAGGCGTCAGCGTCAGCCGCACATCGTCCGCGGCTACTTCGGCGGCCCACACGTCCGCTACGTCATGGACGAGAACCCCATGAGTTTCTGATCAATAGATTCAGACGACGAGACCGCAGGTTCGGGCCGACCGGACTCCCCGGAAATACGGTGTCGCCTGAGGCGCACTCCATACTGCGCGGCCCGGGGCGGCGCCCATGGTGGAGCGCCGCCACTTGGCGAGCCCCCTTCACGTCACCGGCGCCACCTCCAGCGCCGGACGAGCCGACCGGCGCGGGCACGCCAGGAAGGCCGCGGTCGCGCGTGCACCGAGGCGAGGATCGTCGCCCGTTCCGACGGAGTGGCCCCGCGCGTCAGCCAGATCAGGGTGAGGTGTCGCACCGTGGTGCGCGCGAGGACGAGGCCCGCGGTGATGGTGCTGGCTGGCCCGAAAACGTGCGGCAGTGCGCTCAGCAGGTCGAAGATCGTGTCAAGTGTCATGCTTCGGCTCCTGGCCCGAGGGCTCTCCTGAGTTCGGGCTTCAATCGGCCCTGAGGAGAGGCCGGTCGGCGACCGGCCCGAACAGATCACCCCGGTGCCGTATTTCTTCGCCCGCTCCGAGCGGAGGCACCCCCTGAAGCCTGCTCACCGATCGCCACGACCTGGCAGGATGGGAGGAATTCTTCAGCGCGGCATGCCGGGGGAAGTGGTGAAGAAATCGGTGAACGCGCGGCCTCTGCCATCGGGGCGAGGGCGCAAGCTCGACTGGACGTCGGTGGCGGACTGTTTTGACGAGACGGCCCGTCCCCACAGCGCCTGGTTGTGGCGAGCCTTGGCGCACTGGACTGCCGAGCACGGCGACCCCGAGACCGGGTGCCAGCCCCGGAACAGGACGGTCGGCGCATGGCTCGGCTGCAGTGAGTCCGCCGTGACGGACTGGCGCAAGGGCAATCTGTGGAACCTCGAGTGGTTCGTAGTCGTGCGGTCCCGGGTGGGCTGCGACCCTGCCACCTGCGATTCGCCGTACGCGGATGAGGAGCAACTGTTCCGGCGTCTCCATGCTGCGGACCAGGAGGAGAAGGAGGGCAGGGACGTTGTGGTGCCCGTCCGCCGGTCACCGGCCCGCATCGACACGGCCGTTCCCCGGCCCACCGGCTCTTCGACCCGGCGTATGGACCTCCGCGACCGGTCGGTCCCGGCCCAGCAGGATGAGAGCCGTGCCGCCCTCCGCAAGGTCGACACGGTGGACCGCCGGACCGTCCGCATCTGGGAGTCCGTCGTCCCCCTGCTCGACGACCCCAATCGGGCCGCCGTCCACCTGCGGGACCTCTACGTAACCCGCCGGGCTCAGAAGGTGCTCGTCCGGAGCCTCAAGAACCAGCTAGTCAACCGCCGTCCCCAGGGAAGTGCCGTACTCGGCGAGCCCGGCACCGGCAAGAGTTGCGTGCTCTGGGGAGTGCGCGAGGAACTCCGCGCCGCCGGGTGGACGGTCGTGGCGGTCTCGGCGTCCGCCCTGCTCGACACTCCCGGCCGCCCCGCGGATCTCAGACTCCCGGATCTGCTGACAGCTCTTGAGGCTCATCTGTCGGGCATGCGCGCCCGGAAGACGCCCCGGCCAGTCGCTCTTCTACTGGACACCGTGGACCTGCTCCTCCATGACGGCACCGACCAGGGGCGCAACCGGCTGGTGGCCCTGATCAGGGATGCCCGCAGGCTGGGTGTTGCCGTCGCTGTCGCCTGCCGGTCGGTCGAGGCACGCAGGCTGGAGGATCGCGACCTGGAAGGCGTCGAGGCCCTGCTCACCAAGGAGCACTTGGAGGGCTACGACGATGGCCGCTCGGCGGCGGGTGGCGGACAGCACGTCGGCGCCCCGTGGGAACCGGGCTCCGAGCTCGATCGCGCCGTGGAGGCGCACCTGCGCGTCTTCTGCCGTGAGTATGGAGTGCCGAGCCCACGTGAGGAAAACAGCCGGCACGGCCGCGGCCCGGTGGAGCCGCTCGCCCAGCGCATGCGGTCGACGCTCGTGTACGCGGCGGCACGGGGGCTGCCGCTCGGACAGTTGATCCGACACCCGCTTTCCTTGCGCATGCTGTTCGACGTCTACGCCCCCGCCGGCCCGCGGGACAAGGACATCGACGTCACCGACCTCTTCCGGGAGTACTGGGAAGCTCGTGTGGTGGAAGACGTCCGGCACGCGGTCTTCGACGACGGCCCGGCGGACGACGAGACCCGTTGGGACCTCTCAAAGGAGGTACGGGTCCTGGGCCTGGCGATGCTCCGCGAGGGCAAACCGGAACTGCACCGCGCGAATGCACTGAGTGCCCTCAGGGCGCATGCGGACCTCAAGTACCAACGCGCACGGCAGGCAGTATCCGTGCTGCTGCGCCGCGGTGTGCTACGCAAGGTCGACGGCGACCGTATCTCCTTCCACCACCAGGCGTTCGCGGAGCACGCGGCCGGACAAGCCCTGCGGTGCGCTGGACAGGGACTTGCCGCGGCTGCAGACCGCGTGACCCGGCACCCGGACGACCTCTTCCTCGCCGAGGCAGCCAAGCACGCCTTCCACATCGCGGATCGCGACGGTGCGGCCGGCTGGCACACCGCGCTGGACACGCTGATGCGGCACGAACACGCCGCCACCCGGCTCACCGCCCTGCGCATCCACGCCGGTCTGCGCCACCCCCCGAAGAGCTTGGTCTTTCTGGCTGTGAAGACCCTGCGGGACGCCGACCCGTGGCAGACCGCGTCCTACATGACGGTGCTCACCGGCACCAGCAATCCGGCCCCGTCGGCCTGGCCACACACCCTTCGCGCCATCTGGAACCGCGAGGACCCCCAGGACCGACGCCGGGCACTGATCGCCGTCACGCACCTCGCGCACCAGCAGCCGCAGCAAGTCGCACAGTTCCTCTCCTCCCTCGGCCTGCTCGACTTCGCGGACGTTGAACAGCTGAAGTGCCTCCCGTACGGCCGAGATCTGACCCTCTTCCTGCTCTGCCTGCATATCGCGGCACCCGAGCAATGCGCGACCGGCGTCAGCAAGCTGCTGGAGGCGGCAGTCACCTTCCGGAACAAGTCCGTCCTGCTGCACACACTGACGGCTCTGGCGCACCTCACGGCCCGGCACCCCGGTCCGTACGGCGCCCATGCCGCAGGCCTGCCCGGACTCCTCGACGGTCTCCAGCAGAAGCAGTGGCAGGCATCCCTGGACAAGCTCGTCGACGCAGCCGCCCCAGCGTGGGCGTCCACGCTACGAGCGGCCACCGCCGAGCAGATCGAGGACACCGCCTGTTCCCTGGCCGAACATCTGACGGCCGGCCCTGCGGCACCTTCGGATGCACTGCGTCTGCGTGCCCTGGCGCAAGTGTTCGCCACCGGGTCTCGCAAGCTCGTCCGCAGGTGCCTGGATCGCCTCGCGGAGGCGGCTACCTCGCCCGAGTCCGCCGAGCCCGTCGCCAAGTACCTGCTGGCGCCCCTCCTCTCTCAGGATCCTCAGCAGACCGGCGTCGCCGCCGCCCGCGATTGGTGTCGGGGCCATCTGTCGCCGACGGAGCTGACCCACGACAGTGATGCCGAACATGGCGCCACGGGCGTGGTCGCCAGGGCCCTCGCCGTGGACAAGGTGCCCCTGCCCGCCGAGACGGTGGCGGCCTGCCTGCCGTCACCGCCGGACCCGGCCCGCTGTCGCGACTCCACGCTGCGGCGCTGGCTGTGCGACCCGTGGCCACCCTCCCTCACGGTGGCCGCCGCCGCAGGAGGCCACGCCGTGGCCAAGCGGGCCCTCGCCCTGCACGTCGACATGGAGCCGCCCGCCACCGGTGCCTACGCGGTACGGCTACGGGAAGCGCTCGGCCGACTCGCGGCCGACCACCCCGGTGCTCTGCTCGGTCCACTGCAGCAGGACGCCACTCACAGCGGCGACCTGAGTGGACTGAAACGCCTGGCCACCATGGGCCCCGACATGCTGACCGGCGTCCTCGAGGACCCCGGACACCGGGAGACACTGCTCACGATCGCCAAGACCCTCCAGGACTCGCCCACCGGTCTCAAGGCACTTGGCGTCAAGCTGCAGACCCTGGCGACCACCCAGGGCGGCCTACTCCCGACCACCGTCGACGAGACGGTCGCCCTTCTCACGGCCACACGCAACGCCGAGACCCATAAGGCCATCCTCAGCAGCGTCAGCGACCAACTGCACAGGCACGCCGAGCACTGGCGAAGTCAGGACCCGTTCGGCAAGCTCGGCCCGGTCTTGGATGCGATGGAGGACCGAGGACGAGAGAAGCGTGCCACGGCCGGCCCGCCGTACGACCACCATGCCCGGCAGTTCATGCTGGCCGCCAACGAGGCGTACCTCCTACGGATCGCCCTGCACGCCCACTTCGACGACCTCTCAGCTCGACCCGTCAACCAACTTCTCCACGACCTGGAAGACTTGGCCTTCGCGCATCTCCCGCTCTTCCTCCCGCCAGGTGACAGAGAGATCGCGCTGCACGCATGGCGCCGACGCTTCGAGCACCTGCCCCACCTGTGCCGCCGCCTCGCCGCCGCGAACCACCGGGAGGCTGCCCGTGCCCTCCTGGACCGCGTGCTCGACTTCACCAACCGGGTCCACCCCTCCGGCAAGGGCAACTGGCGCGACGGCCTGGCCAACGACTGGCGACGCTACCTCCGCGTGGTCAGCCTCGAAGACAGGGAGCAGCTGACCGAGACCATCCTCGATTTCGCCCTCAGGGACATCGCCTTCGCCAAGCAGCTGGTGGAGGTCGCCGGCCAGAGCCTCGGCGACATCTCGCCCGAGCTGTACGCCCTGATGCGTGACCCGCGGACGCCGCCCGCCCTCCTCCCGGCCCTGCGCAGTACGGCATCGTGGGCGGGGCGCGCGGCACATGGCGAGGCATGGACGGAGGTGTTCACAGAGGTCGCGTGAGGTGCGGTCGGCAACGCGCCTTCGGCCGACAGACAGGTGCGGATCGCCGTCCCGTAGTGCCGGGCGAGCTCGACGATCTCCGGGTTGCGGACCGTGAGCTGCCTGCGCAGCCGCTTGAGCTGCTCACGCTCGGCGGAGGTCAGCTCGCCGGGCTGGTCCTGGCCGCGGTCGGCCTTCGCCTGCTTCACCCAGCCTCGCAGGCCCTCAGCACTCACGCCGAGATCACGGGCGACCTCGGTGACCGTCTTGTCGGAGGCCGGCGCCAACTCGACGGCATCGCCCTTGCACTCCTCCGTGTACCGCCTGCTGCGGTTGTTCTTGCTCAACCTGAACTACTTCCCCTGAGACCCATCCGTCCCGGTGTCCACGTGTCCAGGTCAACGGGGGAGCTTCAGTGCAGCCTCACAGTGACTCCTATGACGCGTCCAACCTCTGCCGTGCCGCCTCCAGAAACTCCGCGCGCTTCTCGGGAACAGAGATGAGGGCGGCATATGGTTCCGAAGTCTCTGAGTGGTAGCGCACCAAGGCGCTTCGCTGTACGTCGGTGAGTCTTTCAACCTGGGCCAGCGAAGCGCGTGCCGTGTCGTAGGCCGATACAAGCTCCCGTTGCCGCTGCTCCTCACTTGCGTGTGACGAAGACCGCACGGCATGAGTCAGGTCCCAGAGCGCGCGCCATGCCTCCCGCAATCGCTCGCCGGAGTCACGTTCGATTCTCGCCATCGCCAGTTGTGCCCGGTTGTACTCGGCCGTGACACGCACTGCGCGTGTGTACCCCTCCACGGCGGACAACAGTGACTCAGCGACCTGCGACATGTCCGGGGACTCCAAGTCGAGGACATACTTTGCTGCCCTGGCGCGGTTTAGGGCCTCCTCGGCTGTGGACCAACGCGCCTCGAGCGTCGTGTCCTCGGTATCGTCCACCGGATACCTGATCCCCTCCACCTCCGCCGTGGCCAGGAGGAAGGCGACGTACGCGTCACGCCGTAGGCTCCGGCGCCATTGGTCGTGATTTTTGGCGGCTGCAGCAGCCACGGCTTCCAGTGCCGCCCCGGCCTGCGCAAACGCGCCTTCGAGTGCGGCAGCAGCCTGGACGGAGGCACCTTCGGACGTGGCCCCAGCCTGGGCAAGTGAACCCTGTCTCTGCCACCGGCCGACGACGAAACCGATGAGCGCGGCTAGCAGGCCGCCCATGGCTGCCAGTACCGCCGTAATCTTCTCAAGATCCACGCTGCCATCATGCCGTCCGACACAAGCGCCTGGACGATGTTCGGACGATCTGCCCGACGCCCGCCCCGCCAGTCCACTCCTGTTGCGCGCGGAGGTGCGCCCGCTTCCTCACGGTGATCCCTGACGCCCTCTATGTCAGTGCGCCGGGAGACCGTCCTCATCACGCTGAGGTGAGGGGAGAACCATGGCGAGGAACGCCCGGGCCGAGCAGCTACGGGAGTACGGCCGGTCCGTGCTGGAGGGTGCCCGGTCAGAACAAGTCCAGCGCTTGGCGCGGCAGGTGAACGCAGTTTCGTACGCGAGCGCACGGGAGTACGCCGGCCGCTCGCCCTTCGAACTGCTGCAGAACGGCTACGACGCGCATTCGAGGGACCGCAGCGACGGACGGGTCCACGTTCTGCTGGATGAAGCGGAGGGCAAGTGGGGGACGTTGTACGTCGCCAACGGTGGTAGCAGGCTGCACGCAGCGGGGCAGTGCGCCGTCGCCCCCGACGGTCTCCTCGGGAAGTATCGGCCTCGCCTCGATGAGCCGCGTGCAAGGATGTCGCTCGTGACCGGATCGTCTTCCTCGCCTGTCGCCGAGGGCACGCCTGGCGACTTCGGACCGGGTCCCCGTGCCGCTGCCGTGCTTGTGTTCGGGTCCTCGGCCGCGGTCCTGGTGGTCGAGATCGTGGCTTTGCGGCTGCTGGCTCCCTACCTCGGTCTCACCCTCGAGACCAGCACCATGGTGATCGGGATCGCCCTCACCGCGATCGCCGTCGGCTCCTGGCTGGGTGGGCGCATCGCTGACCAGGTCGATGCACGCCGGCTCCTGGGCCCGTCGCTCGGCGTGTCGGGAGTGGTCGTGGCGCTCACCCCGGCCGTTCTGCGCACCACCGCGGAGTGGGCACCACCGGTGCTGCTGTTCATCGCGTCGCTGACCATCCTGGTGCCGGGCGCGCTGCTCTCCGCAGTGACGCCGATCGTGACCAAGATGCGTCTGACCAGCCTCGCCGAGACTGGAACGGTTGTCGGCCGGCTGTCCGGTGTCGGCACCGTCGGTGCCATCGCCGGCACTGTCCTCACCGGTTTCGTCCTCGTGTCGCGGTTGCCGGTCAGCGGCATACTGATCGGCCTCGGCACGCTGCTGGTGCTCGGCTCGGCGCTGGTCGAGTGGCGAACGCGCGGGTGGAGCGGCACCCCTGCCCTGACACTCGTGGTCGTGGCCGGCGGCCTCGCCACCGTGGTCGCGCCCGGTGCCTGCGACACGGAGACCAAGTACCACTGCGTACGGGTCGTCGCGGACCCCGACCGGGGCAGCGGCCGGACACTCGTTCTGGACGGCGTGCGGCACTCCTACGTCGACCTCGACGACCCGACGTTCCTGGAGTTCACGTATGTGCGCGCCATCGCGTCGGTGGTCGATGCCGCCTTTCCCGGAGGTGAGCCACTCGCTGCCTACCACCTGGGTGGCGGCGGACTCACTTTCCCCCGTTACCTCGCGGCCACGCGGCCCGGGACGCGCAGCCTGGTATCGGAGATCGACAGCGGGGTCGTGCGCATCAACCGCGACCGACTCGGTCTGGGATCACAAGCCGGTATCGACGTACGTACCGAGGACGGCAGGCTCGGCCTGCGGCGACTGGACTCCGGCAGTCGTGACCTCGTTGTCGGCGACGCCTTCGGGGGCGTCAGCGTGCCGTGGCACCTCACCACGGTCGAAGCGATGAAGGACGTACGGCGGGTGCTCGACGAGGACGGCCTGTACGTCGCCAACGTCATCGATCACGGTGGTATGGCCTTCGCACGTGCCGAAGCAGCCACTCTCAGCGAGACCTTCGAGCACGTCGCCCTCGTCGGCGAAGCCGCCGACATCGGCCTCGACCCGGCCGCCGCTTCCGAGGGCGGCAATCTGGTGATGGTCGCCTCCGGCCGACCGGTCGACCTGCGCGCGGTCCAGGATGCGCTGGACGCCCGGCACACCGGCTGGAGGATCGCGACCGGTGACGACCTCGCCTCCTGGATCGGCGATGCCCGACCGCTCACCGACGACTACGCACCCGTCGACCAGCTCCTCCAGCCCTACAGCCCGCGGAGCGGCCAGTGACACGACACGCGTCCAGGCCCTGCCGGCGCACCTGAACCGGCGGACCTGTCGCGACGATGACGTTCCGTCCGCAATGCCCAGCGGTCGGGGACGGTCTCCTGCCCCCCGTCGCAGGCCGTCCTGACGTCCAGCACAACGGGCGGCCCGGCGAAGGTTTCCGTCACAGCACCAGGAGCGCGGGAAGCTCCGTCGGGGCAGGGTGACCACATGGGTCCCCTGCCCCGACGGAGCTCGGTCGGCCGGGCGGCGGGTTACCGGCGCCCGGCAGAGGTCGGTGCCGTGAGCGGCGCTCCCCGGCTCAGCCGAAGTTCACGTCGCTGCACCACATGTAGGCCTGGTCGAGGTGCGAGGCTTGCCAGATCACGAACAGGATGTGGTGTCCGGTGTAGCCGGAGGTCTGGACGGGGAACGAGATGTTCTGCGCCGGGGCGAAGCGGCCGGTCTGCGTGATGAAGTCGAGGTTGCCCCAGCCCAGGGTCTGGGTCTTGGGGTCGAAGCCCTGCTTGCTCACGTAGACCCTGAAGTAGTCGGCACCGTGGGACGCCTGGTCGTACAGCTGAACCGTGAAGTTGTTGCTGACGTTGGTCGTCTTCCACGGCCCGGGCTTGTTCAGGCTGGCGTTCCTCGAGAGGTTGTTGCTGCAGAGCGTCCCGTCGGGGGTCCGCGCCTGGAACTGGCCACCGAGGCCGTCGCGGAGCGCGCTCATCCAGTTCCACATGGTGTCGGGGTTGGCCTGGAAGGCCTGCCAGCACATGGGGTCTTGGGTCTGCATGGCCGGGTTGGTGTGGTTGCTGCCCCACGTCTTCCAGCACTGGTACGCGCGGGTGGCGGGGCTGACGATGGTGCCGTGCGCCTGAGCGGGGGCCGACCAGGTCAGTGCGCCGGCAACCACGGCGAACAGCATGACGAGCGCCTGGAGAGGCCGGCGGAGGGACGACCGCGAGCGCCCGGTCAACGGACTCTGTTTGCGCATGTGGGGGGACTCCTTCCAGTTGCGGCACTGTAATGGGAGCGCTCCCAACGGTAGGCCCTCCGGGTGAAATGTCAATGAAGCAAACACAGTTGATTACCGGGGTGGGCGGCGAGCAGGGGATCTGCCGCGAGCGGATCGACGCCCGGGTCCGTTGCACGGACGATGGACGTCGGCCAACTCGCCTTCGCTGTGCCAGAAATGAGCCAGCGAAGCCTGAAATTCGCGGTCTTGCAGATCTGGACCAGCAGGGGAGACTGCCTTCACGACCGGGTCCGCCCGGTCCCCGCAGCACCACGCCAAGCAGGTCGGTCCACCGTCACTCCAGCGAGATGAGGTCTCATGCACCGAAACCGAGCCGCCGTCAGCGCGGTCGCCGTGATCCTGTTCACCGCCGGCCTCGCCGTCGGTCCGGCAGCCGCCACCACCGAGGCGAAGGCCCGCGTCGGAGCCGACTGGACAACTCAGTCGATCGTCTTCACCGCCGCCGCAGGGCAGACCAACGACCTCAGCATATTCTCCATGTACACCAGCGACGGGATCCGGCGGATCGGCTTCAGCGACGTGGTCCCGCTCGAACCGGGCGACCACTGTGCGTACTCCAGAGCCGAGGACACCACCTCCGTCGTCTGCGAACTGCCCGCCGACAGCCCTCGGCCCGACCGGATCGACGTCTTCCTCGGCGACGGCAACGACACGATCGCCGCCTTCACCCCCGGCATCGGCACCGTCAGCGGTGGCGCCGGCGACGACGAACTGCACGCCCACACCGCACGCACGGTGCTGGGCGGCGCGGGGAACGACATGGTCATGGGACCGGCCGCCCTGCACGGCGGCGACGGCATGGACCACCTGATGGGGGACAGCAGCGACCAGCAGATGTGGGGCGGCCGGGGCGACGACATGATCGAGGGCTACGGCGGTGACGACACCGTGCACGCCGGCCCCGGCGACGACCACGCCATGGGCGGGGACGGCCGCGACATCGTCCTCGGCGGCCCCGGCAACGACACACTGGACGGCGAAGGCGGCGACGACCTCGTCTGGGGTGGCACCGGGAAGGACGCCCTCGAGGGCGGGCCCGGCCGCAACATCGTCCTCCCGTAGTGCGCCGCTGTGGCCGAAGGTCCCGGCCCGCTGCGCGAACAGCGCCGCGGGCGCCGAGCCACCGCCGCCGCCGGGCGGGGTCGTCCGCGCTGCGGCGTGGGCCGACGCACGCGGGCGAGCCGGTCGCTGGTCCCAGTGGGCGGTGGCTTCCTGCGCGACGTGGTCGCGGCGTGCGCCCGCCATGGGAGGGGCAGGGACTACGGGACTCGGCGGTCGGTCACCTGACTGTCCCGGTGGACCTGGTCGGCGGCCTCGCGTGCGGTGCGGGCGAAGGCGCGGACCAAGGGCGTGGTGCCGCTCTTGAGCCAGACAGGTGCCCAGTCGACGGACGGGGCGTCGGAGAAGGGGATGTACGTGATGTCGGGTCGGCCGTAGAAGCGGGTGACCTGGGCGCCGACGATCACTGCCCCGCTTCCGCTCCCGACCAGGTGCAGGGCCTCCTGGAACGTCTCGAAACGCGGCCCGCTGCGGACGGGCCTCCCCTCCGGGGTGCGTTCCGGCCAGCGGTCGGAGGGCCAGTCGCCCGGCGACGCGCCGGCCAGCCGCAGCAGGGGTATGTCACCGAGGTCCTCCATGACCACCGCCGTGCGGCCGGAGAGCGGGTGCCGGGACGGCACGGCCAGCATCCGGGCCTCGGAGAAGACCACGGGGCCGACGGTGATGTCGGACGCGGCGAGCGGCAGGCTGGTGACGAGGACGTCCACGTCACCGGCGCGCAGCCGCTGGAGGGCCTCCGCGACCTGGGTCTCCCGGGCCCGGACCAGGCAGTCCGGCTCCTGCCGGGCGAACAGGTCCGCCGCCCGGTGGACGACCTGGCCCGCTGCCGCGCCGACGTAACCGACCCGCAGGGTGCTGCGGGCGCGGCGGACGGCCGCCACCGCGCGGTCCATCGCCGTCCGCAGCTGTTCGTACGCCGGCCGGACGTCCTCGTAGAGCCGCAGACCGAGGGGCGTGAGGCGAACGCTGCGGTTGGTCCGCTCGAACAGGTCCGCGCCGACCCGGCGTTCCAGCTGCTTGATCGTCTGGCTGACCCGGCCGGTGGTCACGTGCAGACGTTCGGCGGTGCGCCCGAAGTGCAGTTCCTCGGCCAGGGTGAGGAAGGCCTCCAGTTCCAGACGTTCGAACACGGGCGCTCCTGCGGTGTTGAGTGGGGCTAAACACGGGTTGCCGTATCGGGCGTTGATCGGCCGGTTGCCGGCGGGCAGTCTGCCAGACGGCGATGTGCCGCGTTGACCTGCTGTGTTCACGTGCTGTGTTCAGCAGCTGTGTGCAGTGCAGTGCTGACGACGGCGCACGCCCGGGGCGTTGCCGCTGACGGTCGCCGGGAGGCCGCAGCCGGCCGGTTCGCGGCGGCCCGGCTCCGGACCGGGCGCGCTCGCTCCGCGCCGGCCGCACCCGCGAGCCACGAGAACTCCGGGCCGAAGGGCCCCGCACCAACGAGAACGGGAGAGTCACATGGGGGAGACGATCATGCGTGCGATCGGGCAGGACGGCTTCGGCGGGCCCGAGGTCCTGCGACTGGTCGAGGCGCGGCGTCCGGAGCCCGGTCCGGCCGAGGTACTGGTCCGGGTACACGCGGCCGGCGTCAACCCGACCGACTCCTGGCACCGCGCCTCCGGGGGACTGGCCGGCACACTGGTCCGGCTCGGCTGGGACGTCTCCGGCGTGGTCGAGGCGGTCGGTCCCGGAGTGACCACGCTGGCGGCCGGCGACGAGGTGTTCGGCCTGCCGCGCCACCCGCTGCCGGCGGGAACCTACGCCGAGTACGTGACCTCGCCCGCCCGGCACCTGGTCCGCAAGCCGCGCGGCCTGACCCATGCGCAGGCCGCGGCGCTGCCGCTGGCCGCGCTCACCGCCTGGCAGGCGCTCGTCGACGTCGCCGAGGTGCGGCCGGGGCAGCGCGTCCTGATCCACGCGGCGGCGGGCGGCGTCGGACACCTCGCCGTCCAGGTGGCCAAGGCACGCGGCGCACACGTGATCGGGACCGCCCGCGCGGCCAAGCACGCGTTCCTGCGCGGCCTCGGCGCGGACGAACTCGTCGACTACACCGAGACCGACTTCGAGACGGCGATCGAACCGGTCGACGTGGTCGTCGACGCGATCGGAGGCGCCTGCGGGCCGCGCTCGCTGCGCGTACTGCGCCCGGGCGGCGTGCTCGTCTCCCTCGCCTCCCCGGCCGAGGCGTATCTCGCGGACGAGGCGGCGGCCCTCGGCCGGCGCGCCGCATTCATGATCGTGGAAGCCGACCAGGCGGGCCTGCGCGAGATCGCGGCACTCGTCGACGCGGGCCTGCTGCGCCCCGAGATCGCCGCGGTGCTCCCGCTGGCCCAGGCGGCCCGGGCCCACGAACTCGGCGACTCCCGCCGGACCACCGGCAAGATCGTCCTGTCCGTCACCGACTGACCGCCCCCCGGCGGTTCACGCGTCCGGGCGGATCACCGCGCGGACGCAGCCGTCCGTCTTCTCCTTGAACATGTCGTACGCGCGCGGCGCCTGGTCCAGGGAGAGGGTGTGGGTCGCCAGGTGGGCGGTGCTCAGCTCGCCGGTCGCCAGGCGGTCCAGGAGCATCGGGATGTACCGCTGGCCGTGCTGCTGCGCGCCCCGCACGGTCAGACCCTTGTTGATCACCGCGCCCAGCGGGAACTTGTCGACCGCGCCGGCGAAGACACCGAGGACGAACACCGTGCCACCCTTGCGGCAGGCGTGGATGGCCTGGCGTACGGCGGTGGGGCGGTCCGTCTGCAGGCGCAGTTGCTGTTTGACCTGGTCGTAGAGGTGCACGGGGCTGTCGCTGTGGGCTTCCATGCCGACCGCCTCGATGCACACGTCCGGCCCCCGGCCGCCGGTGCGTTCGCGCAGTTCGGCCCCCACATCGGTGGCGGTGTAGTCGATGACCTCGCTGCCGATGTACCGCTCGGTCATCTCCAGCCGTTCGGGAATGCGGTCGATGGAGATCACCCGCTCCGCGCCCAGCACGATCGCGGCGCGTGCGGCCATCTGGCCCACCGCCCCGCAGCCCCACACGGCGACCGTGTCGCCCGGCTTCACGCCCGCCAGGTCGGCGCCCATCCAGCCCGTGGGCACCGAGTCGGACACGAACAGGGCGCTGGTGTCGTCGACGCCCTCCGGGACCGGGAAGGCGCCGTAGTCGGCGAAGGGGACGCGCACGTACTCGGCGTGGCTGCCGCGCAGGCCGCCCATGGCGTGCGAGTAGCCGAAGATGCCGCCCGTGTCGGCGCCGAACAGGGCCTGGCCGACACCGGGGTTGGTGTTGGTGTTGTCGCACAGGGACCACAGGTCGTGGGCGCAGTACCAGCACCGGCCGCAGCCGACGAACGAGGAGACCACCACCCGGTCGCCCACCCGGTGCTTGCGTACGCCGGAGCCGACCTCGACGACCTCGCCGAGGAACTCGTGGCCGATGACGTCACCTGAGCGCATGAGCGGGATGTAGCCGCCGATGAGATGGAGGTCCGAACCGCAGGTGGTGCCCGCGATGAGCCGTACGATCACGTCCTGGTCGTTGCGCAGTTCCGGATCGGGCACCTGCTCCACGGCGAGCTTGTTGACGCCTTCCCAGCACAGGGCCTTCACAGCACTCCCTCCCCGCCCGCGCGGCGACTCAGCAGACCGACGAGCTTTCCGCCCGGCGTGTCGTGGGTGGTGGGCGGCGCGTCGGGGCGCAGGACCTCACCCGCCTCCAGCAGCGACTTGGCCTCGCGCAGGGCTTGGCGCAGGTCCTGCCGCGGGTCCGCACCGGCGAGCCGGGCCGGCACGGAGTACGCGGCGTCCGGCTCCGTCTCCCGCAGGCGCACCGCCAGTTCCGTGCCCCGGTCGCCGGGTGCCGGGCGGACGCGCGTCTCGATCCGGTCGCCGTACTCCCGCAGCGGGGACGGCAGCTCGTCGGGCCGCACCTCACCGGGTTCACGGTAGATCGTCACCGTCAGCCACCGGTCTCCGGCGGATTTCGCGGACGAACGTGCCTTCGCGCGGCGCAGCAGGACGGCGGTCCCGGCGGCCAGACCCGCGGCGGCCGCCGTCAGCGATTTCCCAGCGGGAGTCATGGGGGATCACATCCTCGGGAAGCGGAGTGGGGGGTGCGGGGGAGTAGCGCGTGCGCCGGTGGGCCCCGGTGTGCGGCGAGTACCCCGACCGCGTCGCCCTATCTCTCCCCGGCACACACCGCCTGAGCGGAGTGCGAGCGGGGCTGCGGGTTACCCGTGAGCCGTCCGCGTGAGCCGTCCGCGGCGACCGGCAACACCGAGGGAACCGGAGGAACCGAATGATCACGTCTGAGCACGTCAAGGCCCTGCTGGAGTCCGACGCCGACGAGCCGGTCCTGGTCGTCGTGGCCGGTGCCGCCGCCGTCGTACCGGCGTCGGCGCTCACGGACGAGCGGTGGCGCGGGGCGGCGGAGGTCATCTCCAGGGAAGACCTCGTCGCCCGGCTCGACACCGACGACGCGTCCGGGCGCGACCTGGAGGCGATCGCCGCGCGCCTGGACGTCGCCGTGACCCAGCTCGGCGCCTGAACCCGCGGGTCTACGAGACACCTGCGCGCCTGCGACGTACCGGCGGCTTACGACGTACCGGGCGGGTCGCGCAGGATGTCCGTGGTGATGTCCGGCAGCGACCTGCCGGTGCGGAAGGCCTCGGCGCGCAGGAGGGCGAGGGCGTCCTCCGGGGTGACCCGCCGCCGGGCCGCCAGCGCTCCGACCGCGCGCCAGGTGTCGAACCAGTGGGCGCGGACGACCGGCTCCGGCTCCCACGCGGGGGCCTCGTTCCCGGTCAGCAGCATCTCGCGGGTCGGCATGAGCGCCGCCGTCACGGCGTCGGCCACGTCGGCCGCCTGCTCCAGGGCCTCCTCGTCGAGCGCGCCGGGCCGCGTCGCCAGCAGGTCGACGGACCCGAGGACGTAGTCGCCGAAGAACAGCGGGAGCGCGTAGACGGAGCGCACCTCCGGCAGCTTCTCCCGCGTCATCGCCCCGAACAGCGGCCAGGGCGTCAGCTCGTGCCGCAGGTCGTTCACGGCGACGGGCTCGCCGGTCCGCGCGGCGCTGACGCAGGGTCCCTCCGCCACCGTGAACTGGATCTCCTCCAGCTGCAGGGCGGCATCGTCCGACGCGGCGAGCAGCTGGCGGGAGGGGGTGTCGGTGAGCAACGACAAGGTGGCACCGTCCACGCCGAGCCCTTCGCGCACCGCCGCGCACACCCGCCGGGGAACCTCCGCACCGGGGCTGCCCGCCGCGGCTCGCGCGACCAGCCGCGCCGCCTTCGTCACCTCGGCGGTCATGCGGCGGGCGGGCGCACGTCGGCGATGACGAAGCCGCTGCGCGGTCGTGCCGGGATGCGCCGCAGCGAGATCGTCAGGTCCTGCTCCGGAACGGTGTACTCCAGGCGGGCCAGCCGTGTCGCCAGGGCCTCCAGCAGTCCGATGGTCATGCCCTCGCCCGGGCAGCGGTGCCCGTGCCGGGGATCGCCGCCGCCCTGCGGGATGAGTTCGTCGCGGTCGACCGGCCGGTCCAGGAACCGTTGCGGGCGAAAGGCGTACGGGTCTCCCCACAGCTTCTCGTCGTGGTTCTGCCCGTACACGTCCAGCAGCACCATGGCGCCGGCCGGCACGTGTTCGCCCTGCCAGGTCAGGTCGGAGACGGCCCGGCCGCCCAGGAACGGGGCGAACGGGTAGAAGCGGCGGACCTCGTGCGTGAACGCCGCGGCCCAGGCGGCGTCCCCGCCGCGCAGCCGCTCCCGGTTCTGCGGCCACCGGTGCAGCGCGTGCGCCGCGAAGGCGACGAACCAGCAGACGGCGACGGTGGGGCGGATGACGTTGAGCAGTTCCACCGCGGCCGTCCGCGGCTCCAGTGGCTCCGGCGGCTCACCGGCCGCGTGCGGGTGGCGGCAGATCCGGTCGAGGACCGAGTCCGCGGGGGCGGTCACCGCGCCCGACCGGACGTCCTCGACCAGGCGGGCCAGCCGTGCCTCCTGCCGGGCGCGGGCACGCCGGGCCCGCCAGTGGCGCGGCCCCAGGGTGGCGAACCCGTCCACCATCGCGACCAGGTCCCGCGCCGTCGGCTCGGCGTCGTCGTCGCTCAGGGGGATCCCCGCCCACCGGCAGACGCCTCGGGTGAGCACCACGCTCGTCTCGTCGAGCAGTACGACGGAGGAGCGGCCGGCCCACGTGGGGGCCGCCTCGTCCCACGCGGCGGTGACATGCTCGACCACCCCCGCGATCCGCTCGACGCCCAGCAGGGGCAGGAACAGGTCCTTGCGCACGCGGTGGGCGTCCCCGTCGAGGGTGTGGACCGCCCCGTGGCCGAACAGGGTGCTCAGCACCGGGCCGGGGACGGCGTCATGGCGGCGCACGTGTCGCTCGTCGTAGAAGAACCTCACCGCTTCCGGGCCCCGCACGGCCAGCGCCGGACGGCCCATGAGGCGGGTCCGCACGACCTGGTCCGCGCTCCGCCTCATCCGGTTGGGCAGCCAGGCGTACCCCTCGGCGAGCGCGGGCAACGTGTGATCGACGAGGGGGCGGTGAGGTGCGTTCATGGCGCACGGGTGCCCCTGCCCGCCGGGGGCGACACCTCGGCCGGCGACGAACCGCCCGGTCACCCGCCTACGGGTTCCCGGTGGTCTTCCGGGCCTGCCGGGCGATGTCCTCCAGTACGGCCTCGGGTTCGGCGGACGGTGCGACCGCCTTGCCGATGTCGGGCTTGATGACGTCGCTGACCTGGAGCCAGGACGGTTCGTTGACCGGGTACAGCCGGGCACCGCGCAGTGCGGCGAGGAACTGCTCTCCGCTGGGGTCTCAGTTCGCGGTTGTCGGCGTGCTTGAAGGCCATCATCCAGTCGGCGACGCCCACGGACGGCGGGGCCTGTCCGTCGCCCAGGGTGTCCGACACCGGCATGCGCAGGGTGCCGACCTCGATGCCCTTCGGCCGCGCCTCGTGCAGGAGGGACGGGTAGCCGTTGAGCATGCCGACATCGCCGCGCAGGAACGCGGCGAAGGCGTCCTGCCGGTCGAGCCGGGCCGGCGGGACGGGACCGGTCAGGCCGGGGGCGACCAGGTTGTCCCTGATCCAGCGGAACGTCTGCGTGTTCCGCTCGGACGCGAGGCTGTAGCCGCCACTGTCGTCGGCGTACCCCCGCCGTTGCTCAGCTGCCAGATCAGAGCCTCGGCGTGCGCCTCCTCCGGGCCGAGCGGCAGGGCGTACGGGTACGCCACGCCCCGCGCCTCGAGCGCCTGGGCCGCGGCCCTGAGATCCGACCAGGTCTTCGGCGGCTGCGCCCCCGCCTCGCGGTCGACGTCGGTCCACGGGTGGAGCATCACCTCGACCTTCGTGCCGGGGTGGGCGGCGGTGAAGGCGGCGGTCAGCTCGTCCCAGTACGCCTTGGAACTGGTCGAGGGGCTGTTGCCGTACTCGGGCGCCACCAGGCGCAGCGTCGTCCTGTCGGCGCCGCCGCCGGACGAGCCGCAGGCGGTGACGAGGGAGGCCAGCAGTCCGAGTGCGGCGATGGAGGCGCGAGCGCCGGGGAATCTTGGTCGCACAGATGGGTCCTCTTGCCTTTTCTGGACGGTGCGGCCGGAATTCTGCCCCAGCTCAGGGGGGTATTGCGGCCCCTGATCAGTGGTTGTGGTCATTGCTCCAACCACGACGGTTGGGGCTGGTGTCTTCCGATATACCGACGTCGATGACGACGCGCGTAGAACCTTCCGCGGTGTCCAAGGCGATTCCCGGACGGAGTATTGACCGGGCGGATCCCGCACCGCCCGCCGACTGTGGTGCACGCCGAGGCCCCCGGCATCCGGCTCCGCTCCACCCAGGCCCCGTCCACCGTGGTGGACGACACCGCGACGCTCCTCAGCGCCACCGACGGCCTGCTCATGCCGCACGGAGTGATCAGTGACTTCCCCGCCACCGACCTCGACGACGACCGCTGGGTCTTCCTCGTCGCCGACGACCACCCGAGCGCCGGCGACCGGCTCACCCGGCAGGACCTGGCCCAGCTCCCGTGGGTCACCTACCAGCGCACCTACGACGTCCCCGCCGTACGGCAGCTCGGCATGCGCTGTGGTGGCACCCGGTGCACACCCACGACGCGGCCCACATCTGGCCGCGGAAGACGGGGGCGCGGGTGGGCGCGGGACTGCCGCCCATTCCCGCGGACCTCGCCTGAGCACCGCGCGGGCCCGGCGCACCGCGTCCCCGGCCCGCGGGTGCGCATCCCCGCACCGGGTACTCGCCCTGGCGTCGGGACGCGGCCGGGCGCGCCCGCGCGAACGGAGAGGGAGCGGGCCATGGTGGAACGGACGCGGAAGGAAGAGGCCCGCGCCGCGCGCCTGCGGGAGATCGCCGCGGACGTGTTCGGCTGGGACACGCTTCTGCCGGGCCAGCTCACGGCCATGGAGTGGGTGGCCGCCGGCGAGGACGCCCTCGTCGTCATGCCGACCGGATCCGGCAAGTCCGCCGTCTACCAGGTCCCCGCCCTCATGCTGTCCGGGCCGGTCGTGGTGGTGTCCCCCCTGCTGGCCCTGCAGCGCGACCAGATCGCCGGGCTGCCGGACGACGACGCCGCCGCCGGGGCCGTCGCGGTCAACTCCGACGTGGGCGCGGCGGCGACCGACGCCGCCTGGGAGGCGGTGCGCCGCGGCGAGGCCCGTTTCCTGTATCTGTCCCCCGAGCAGCTCGCCAAGGACGAGGTGGTGGAGCGGCTGGCGCAGACCCGGCCCGCGCTGTTCGTGGTGGACGAGGCGCAGTGCGTGTCCTCCTGGGGCCACGACTTCCGCCCCGACTACCTGCGACTGCACCACGCGGTGCGCCGGGTGGGCAGACCGCCGGTCCTGGCCCTGACCGCCACCGCCGCCCCACCGGTGCGCAGGGAGATCACCGAGCGCCTCGGCATGCGGCGGCCACGCGTGATGGTGACCGGCTTCGACCGGCCGAACATCAGGCTGGAGGTCCACCGCTTCCTGGACGAGGACGACCGGCGCCGCGCCGTCGTCGAACGGGCCGCCGCCGAGCCCAAGCCGGGCATCGTCTACGCCGGGACCCGCAAGGACACCGAGCACTACGCCGCCGAACTGGCCGCCCTCGGGCTGACCGCCGAGGCGTACCACGCCGGACTGCGCGCCGCCGAGCGGTCCCGCGTCCACGACGCCTTCCTCTCCGGCACCGCCGACGTGGTCGTGGCGACCTCCGCGTTCGGCATGGGCATCGACAAGGAGGACGTACGGTTCGTCCTCCACGCGTCGCTGCCGGGCTCCCTGGACGCCTACTACCAGGAGATCGGCCGTTGCGGCAGGGACGGCCGCCCGGCCCTCGCCGTACTGCACTACCGGCCGCGGGACACCGGGATGCAGACCTGGTTCGCCGGCCGCACCCCGAGCCGCGAGACCCTGTCCGACGTGGCCGACGCCGTCCACGACGACGACGGCGACGACGCCGCCGGGCTGGACGAGCTGCGCGAGGAGACCGGCCTGTCCAGGAACCGGGTCACCGCCGCCGTCAACCTGCTGGAGGAGGCCGGCGCCGTCGCCACGGGCGAGGACGGGGAGATCCGGCCCGCCCCCGGCATGACCCCCGGCCGCGCGACGGAGCGGGCCGCGCGGGCCGCGCAGGCACACCGCCGCACCGACCGGTCACGGGTCGAGATGGCCCGCGCGTTCGCCGAGACCACCGGCTGCCGGCGGCACTTCCTGCTCGGCTACTTCGGCGAGGAGTACGAGGCGCCGTGCGGCAACTGCGACCGCTGCGACGAGGACGACCCGCGCACCGCGGTGAGCGCCGCGAGCGGACCCGAGGAGCGGCCCGTCCACCCGGCAGCGGCCCGCTATCCCGTCGGGACCGAGGTACGGCACGAGCAGTGGGGCGACGGCACGGTGCTGAGCGAGGACCGGGACCGCATCACGGTGCTGTTCGACCACGCCGGCTATCACACCCTCTCCCTGGAGGCGCTGGCCGCCCGCGACGGCCTGCTCACGGTGGTGCGCCGGCCCGGCGCGGACCGCCCGGAGGCATGACGCGCCCCCGCCCCGCCCGCCCCGGCCCGGGCGGGCGGCCGCCAGGAGTCGCCTCCCGCTGTGTGGGTACGCGGAAGCGCGCCCGACGGCGCCCGGGCGGCGGACCGGCCGCCCCCGGCGAGAGGCCCCTGCGAACCAAGGACCGGCGACGATGGAAGCCACCGCGGACACCGGGCGGATCCTGCGCGACCTGATGCGGGCCGCGCACACGGTGACGTTCGAGCAGCTGCCCGGCCTGATCGCCGGACACGCGGCCCGGGCCGGCTTCCGCGACGTCGCCGTCTTCGTCGCCGACATCCGCGAGACCGTACTGCGGCAGGTCACCGGCCGTGGCGTGGAGGCGGGTGAGGACGGGGAGCGGCTGACGGTGGACGGCACACTGCCCGGCCGGGCCTTCCAGCGGGTCGACGTGCTCACCGAGACCGCCCCCGCCGACCGGCACACCCGGCGGTGGTGGGTGCCGGTGACGGACGGGATCGTACGGCTCGGGGTGCTGCGGGCGGACACCGCCGACGACGCCGGCGACACCGCGCGCGACGACCTGCGCGACCTGGCCTCCCTGGTGGCGTTGCTGCTGCTCAGCAAGCGGTCCGTCAGCGACTCCTTCGCCCGGCTGGTCCGCATCGAGCGCATGAACGTGGCCGCGGAGATGCAGTGGAACCTGATGGCGCCGTCCGCCTTCGCCGGCCGGGACGTCACCGTCGGCGGGCTGGTCGAACCCGCCTACTCGGTGGGCGGCGACGCCTTCGACTACGCCGTCAGCGGCACCACACTGCACCTGTCCGTCTTCGACGCGATGGGCCACGACACCACCGCCGGGATCACCGCCAACGTGGCCGTGGCCGCCTGCCGCAACGCCCGCCGCCAGGACGCCTCCCTCGCGGACACCAGCCGGGCCGTCGAGGACCTGCTGATGACGCACTTCGGCACCAGCCGCTACGTCACCGGCATCCTCGCCGACCTCGACCTGGCCACCGGTGAGCTGACCTGGGTCAACCGCGGCCACCATCTGCCGCTGGTCGTGCGCGACAACCGCTGGACCGTCGAGCTGTCCTGCCCGCCCGCCGGGCCGATGGGCAGCGGGCTCGGCCTGCCCATCACCGTCTCCCGCCGGCAGCTGCAACCCGGCGACCGGCTGCTGCTGTACACCGACGGCGTGGTCGAGGCACGGGACGCCGACGGCCGGGAGTTCGGCCGTGACCGCTTCGTCGACTTCGTCGTACGCCACCACTTCGGCCACCAGCCCCTGCACGAGACACTGCGCCGTCTGATGCACGCGGTGATGGAGCACCACGCGGGCCGCCTCGCCGACGACGCGACGGTGCTCCTCGTCGAATGGCGCGCCGGCCGGCACGACGAGCTGACCCCCTGACCACCGGCGCGGCCCGGCACCGCCGCTGTAGCGCCACCCGAGAGCAGATCACGAGGAGCGGAGCAGGGAGCATGGCGAACACCATCAAGCACCAGACCGACCGGCAGCTCGGCGGCCCGCGCAGCGTCCTGGCGCGCCAGCGCCGCGATCACGCGGAGATCGACCGGCTCATGGAGCGCTACCGCGCCCGGCGCGACGACGAGGACGGCGAGCGGGCCCTGAAGGAGCTGGTCCAGCTGGTCTTCAGCCACGCCTTCGCCGAGGAGACCGTGCTGTGGCCGGTGGTGCGCCGTCTCGTCCCCGACGGTGAGGAACTGACCGCCCGCGTCGAGGAGGAGCACCAGCAGATCAACGATCTCGTCACCGCCGTCGAACGTCTCCCCCTCGGGGACCCGGAGCGCGCGGACAGGATCGAGCGCGCCTTCGCGCTGATCCGGCAGGACATCAGGGACGAGGAGGACCTGCTCCTGCCCCGGCTGCAGGAGGCCATGGACGCCACCCGTCTGCGACGGCTCGGCGCCGCCTGGGAGACGGTACGGCGGACCGCGCCCACCCATCCCCACCCCGCCGTCCCGAGGCGCCCGCCCGGCAACGCGGTCCTGGGCGTCCCGCTGAGCCTCAAGGACCGGGCGCGCGACGCGCTGAGCGCCCGCGGCCCCGCCGCCGGCCCGCGCACGGCGGCCACCGGTCTGGCCGTACTGCTGGCCCTCACCGGCGCCGCCCGCGCGATCCGGCGTGGGCGACGCCGAGCGCATCCGCGCGGACGACGCTGAACACCCGCCGACGGCCCGCGAATCCCGGCCCTATCGGGACGACGGGTCATGGGGGGTGTCTCGCCGGTCATGCCGGGCTCCCGGCATCTGGCACCGCGCCTCGCCGCGTTGTCGTCGGTCGGTCGTCGTCGGTCGCCAACTCCCCCACGCTCGGCGGCGCTCGCGCGGGGGCACCCCCATCGCGTCGACTCCCTCCTCCGCCTTGCGATGCGCGGCACCTGACGCCGCTCGCTGATCCGGCCTGATCGACGAGACACCCCCTAGCGGGCGATCAGGCCCGCCAGGGTGCCCACGCCCGCCGCGCAGGCGAGCGTGACGCAGGCGGCCGCCGTGTGGCGGACGAGCAGGTCGCGGCGCAGGGCCGCGTACCGGTCCTCGTACTCCCGCCGCAGCTGGGCGGCCCGGTCCACCGCCTCGCGCAGCAGGTGGCGGCTGGCTTCGAGGCGCTGCTCGACGTAGTGGCGCGTGACGTCGTCCGCCTGCGCGGTGGTCAGCCAGGGCATCCGGGAGCACAGCAGCCCCGCCTCGCGGTGCGCCTGGTCGTGGTGGGCGCGGGCGATGAGGTAGCCCTCGACGGTGTCGGTCGACGCCGTGTCGGCCGGTGCCGGGCGGTTCCGGTCGCGTCTCACTGCGGTCCGCCCTTGTGCTCGTCGGCGCCCACGACGTCCCGCTGACCGGCGTTCGCCCGCTGCTCCAGCTGCGCGAGGTCGGGATGGTGCAGGTCGAAGGCGGGGGACTCGGAGCGGATGCGCGGCAGGGTCGTGAAGTTGTGGCGGGGCGGCGGGCAGGAGGTGGCCCACTCCAGGGAACGCCCGTAACCCCACGGGTCGTCGACCTCGACGCGCTCGCCCTGCTTGGCGGTCTTCCACACGTTGTAGAGGAACGGCAGCGTGGACAGGCCGAGGAGGAACGCGCCGATGGACGAGATGGTGTTGAGGGCGGTGAAGCCGTCGGCGGCCAGGTAGTCGGCGTAGCGGCGGGGCATGCCTTCGGCGCCGAGCCAGTGCTGGATGAGGAAGGTGGTGTGGAAGCCCGCGAAGAGCGTCCAGAAGTGGATCTTCTCCAGCCGTTCGTCGAGCATCGTGCCGGTCATCTTCGGCCACCAGAAGCTGAACCCGCCGAACATGGCGAAGACGATGGTGCCGAACAGGACGTAGTGGAAGTGCGCCACCACGAAGTAGGAGTCGGTGACGTGGAAGTCCATCGGCGGCGAGGCGAGCAGGACGCCGGTCAGGCCGCCGAAGAGGAAGGTGACGAGGAAGCCGGCCGCCCACAGCATCGGCGGCTCGAAGGACACCGAGCCCCGCCACATGGTGCCGATCCAGTTGAAGAACTTCACGCCGGTCGGCACGGCGATGAGAAAACTCATGAAGGAGAAGAACGGCAGCAGCACCGCGCCGGTGGCGAACATGTGGTGGGCCCAGACGGTCACCGACAGCCCGGCGATGGCGATGGTGGCGCCGACCAGCCCGCCGTACCCGAAGATCGGCTTGCGGGAGAAGACCGGGATGATCTCGGTGATCACGCCGAAGAACGGCAGGGCGAGGATGTAGACCTCGGGGTGGCCGAAGAACCAGAACAGGTGCTGCCACAGCAGTGCTCCGCCGTTGGACGGGTCGAAGATGTGCGCCCCGAACTTGCGGTCCGCCTCCAGCGCGAACAGGGCCGCGGCCAGGACGGGGAAGGCGAAGAGCACCAGCACCGAGGTCAGCAGCACGTTCCAGGTGAAGATCGGCATGCGGAACATGGTCATGCCGGGGGCGCGCATGCAGATGATCGTCGTCATGAAGTTGACCGCGCCGAGGATCGTGCCGAACCCGGACAGTCCGAGTCCCATGATCCACAGGTCGCCGCCGAGCTGCGTGGTGCGTTCCCCGCCGCTGAGCGGGGTGTAGGCGGTCCAGCCGAAGTCGGCCGCGCCCTCGGGGGTGAAGAAGCTGGCCATCACGATCAGGCCGCCGAAGAGGAACAGCCAGTACGAGAACATGTTCAGCCGGGGGAAGGCGACGTCCGGCGAGCCGATCTGCAGCGGCATGATCGCGTTGGCGAACCCGGCGAACGTCGGTGTGGCGAACAGCAGCAGCATGATCGTGCCGTGCAGGGTGAACGCCTGGTTGTACTGCTCGGTGGACAGGATCTGCAGTCCCGGCCGGGCCAGCTCGGCTCTGACCGCCATCGCCAGCACGCCGCCGAAGAGGAAGAAGAGGAACGACGTGATCAGGTAGAGGTGACCGATCTTCTTGTGGTCGGTCGTGGTCAGCCAGGTCACGATCACCTGGCCGCGGCGGCGCTTCTCGGCCGCCGGTACCGGAGCAACCGGTTCGGTATGTGTCGCCATCGGGTCCCTCGGTCGGCATGGGTTCGGACGCTTGTAGCCGGCTCAGCGGAAGCTAGTCGTCTTCGCCGGGAGCGAGGCGCCGTACGGGCCGTCCTTGCGCCGTACGGCCCACCCGTTCATCCGTCCGGGTGGACGCAGAGGCCCGTTCGGGGGAGTGGTGCGGCCGCGTGGCGGGGACGGCGGCCGCTCACGTCGGGCAAGCCGCTCGCCTCGGGCGGACACCGCCTTCACGTCCTGCCGGCTGTTGCGTTTGCCGCGGAAGATGCGCCGGGCGGCGCCCCTTTGTCGTGTGGGCCGGGTGCGTTCGCCACCGCGTCCGGGGCGCCGGCGCCATCGCGCAGGTGGGACGGGTTCGTCGCTCTTTCGCCTCCCTGCGCCACCCCCCTCCGTATCGGGGGGAGGCGGCCGGCAGCGCTTTCGGCCATCGCATCAGGCCAGGGAAAGTCTGCTGATATGACTTATCGAGGGCGTCTTGTCCGGGTCGCGTTCCGCCGCGCTAGCTGGTGACACCGCCGCCGGCCGCAAGGAGGCCGACGGTACCGCTCACAGCGAGGTGATGACATGAAGAAGGCGTACGAGGCCCCGACGCTCGTCCGGCTCGGATCGTTCCGTCAGAAGACCGGGCTGCTGCAGCGCAACGGCAACGACCGTCTGATCCTCAGCAAGAACTGACGGCGACCGGAACGTAACGGGACTTCATGTCCGACATGCACGAGAGTGCGGAAACGGGTCGCGGTGACGCCCACTTCGCGGTCTTCCCCGACTGCGAGGAGGCGGCCGCCGCGGCCCGCTTCTTCCGCCACCCCGGCACCCGTGTCCTGACCCACGCCTCCGGCCGCCCCTGGCTGATCGGCCACTGGTCCGGCACGGAGATCGTCACCGCGCGCGCCGGTACGACGGCCCTCGCCGCCGTCGGATGGTGCGCGGCCGACCGGCCGCGGCTCGAACGCCGCGCCGCCCGCATGCGCGACCTCACCGAACTCGACGACCTCGCCCGCTCCCTGCCGGGCAGCTTCCACCTGGTCGCCGCCCACGACGGGCAGGTCAGGATCCAGGGCACCGCCTCCGGCCTGCGGCTCGTCTTCCACGCGCGCATCGGCGGCGTCCACATCGCCGCGACCAGCGCCGACCTGCTCGCCACGGCCCTGGACAGCCGCCCGGACACCGGCCGGCTGGCCGTCCGGCTGCTGTGGCCCGTGCCGCATCCGCTCTACGAGACCTCGGTGTGGCAGGGCGTCGACGCGGTCTCCCCGCACGACGCCCTGATCGTCTCCGCGGACGGACGGCGGGCCCGCACCTCACGCTGGTGGTGGCCCCCGGAGCCGGTCCGCACCCTCACCCGGGGCGCCCCCGCCGTCCGCGCGGCACTCGCCGAGGCCGTCGACCTGCGGACCCGGCCGGGCGGGGTGGTCAGCTGCGACCTGTCCGGCGGACTGGACTCCACCTCCGTCTGCTTCCTGGCCGCCCGCTCCTCCGCCTCCGTGCTCGCGGCGACCTGGCCGGGCCGGGACCCCGCCGACACCGACCTCGCCTGGGCCCGGCAGGCGGCCGAACACCTGCCCAGGACCGAGCACGTCGTCTGGGACGCGGACGCCTCCGCGCTGGTCTACTCGGACCTGCTCGGCATCGACGACCTCCTCGACGAACCGACCATCGGGGTCATGGACCGCTCCCGCGTCCTGCAACACCTGCCCTGGCTGGCCGAACGCGGCAGCCGGGTGCACCTCACCGGCATCGGCGGCGACCACGTCGCCTGGTGCTCGGAGGCGTACTACCACCGGCTGCTGCGCACCCGGCCGCTGTTCGCGCTGAGCCGGCTGCGCGGCTTCCGCGCCCTGTGGAACTGGCCGCTCGGCGCGACCGCGCGCGCCCTCGCCGACACCCGCGCCTACCCCCGCTGGCTGGCGGACTCCGCCCGGCAGCTGCGCACCCCGATGCCCGAGTCCTCGGTGACCGGCAGCCTCGGCTGGGGCATGGCACCCCGCCTGTTCCCCTGGATGACACCCGAGACGGAACGGCTGGCCCGCGAGGCCCTGCTGGACTCGGCAGCGCACGCCGAGCCGCTGCACCCGGACCGCGGCCTGCACACCGACCTGGAGCTGATCCGCACCTGCACCCGCATCATCCGCCAGTGGGAGCGCATGGCCACCCGGGCGGGACTCCCCATGGCGTCGCCGTACCTGGACGACCGGGTGATCGAGGCGTGCCTGGCGGTCCGGCCCGACGAACGCGTCACGCCCTGGCAGTACAAACCGCTGCTCACCGAGGCGATGCGCGGTGTCGTCCCGGACGCCTGCCTGCGGCGCGCCAACAAGGCCGAGGCCTCGATGGACGCCTCCGACGGGCTGCGCCGGCACCGGGGTGACCTGATGACCCTGTGGAGCGACTCCCGGCTGGAACGCCTCGGCCTGGTCGACGGCGAGCAGCTGCGCCGGCTCGCCCAGCGGCCCTCCGCGCCGGGCCTGCGCGACGCGATCCTCTACTCGACCATCGCCTGCGAGGTGTGGCTGCGCTCCCGGGACCGCGCGCCCCGCCCCGCCGTCGGATGACCGGCACCGCGTCCCGAGCCGCGCGGAACGACCGGGACCGCACCACGCCCCGCACTCCGACTCGCACGGCGGACGGCCGGGAGGGCGCACCCCGGCCCGCCGTCGGACGACCACGACAGCAGAAAGGCGCCGATTCGCATGACGCTCCGATTCCACCAGGACGTCTCCACCGCGGAGACCCAGTACGGGACGGTCCTCCTCGACCAGCGCAGCGGTGAGTACTGGGAACTCAACCCCACGGGCGCCCTCGTGGTGCGCACCCTCATGGACGACGGCGACGAGACGGCGGCCGTCACGGCACTGGTCGAGCGGTTCGACATCGACCGCGACCGCGCCGAACAGGACGTCACGGCACTGGTGCGCGAACTGCGCGACGCGGGGCTGGTCGCATGACCACCCCCAGCGCCCTCGACCGGCCCACCGGAGTCCCCCTCGCCCGCCGCCTGGCCGCCCGCCTCGTCCTGGTGCCCGCGCTGGCCCTGTCCTTCCTGCCGCCGCGTCACATCCGCGCGGTACTGGGGTGGGTGCGCCGCGGGGCACGCCCCGCCACCCCCGCGCAGGCCGCGGCCGCCCGTGAGGCGATGTGCGCCGTGAGCCTGCGCTGCGCGGGACCGCGCGGCTGCCTGCCGCGGTCGCTGGGGGCGGCCCTGCTGTGCCGCCTGTACGGGGCCTGGCCCACCTGGTGCACCGGCGTGCGCAAGGTTCCGCCGTTCTCCGCCCACGCCTGGATCGAGGCCGGCGGCCGTCCCGTGGGGGAGGGCGTCCCGGACGACTACTTCGCCCGGCTGGTGACGGTGGCCCCGGCGCGGCGGGCGGCGAGGTGAGCGGCACGGCCGTCGCGGACGACGCCCCGGCCGGCACCGGCCCGGACGGTGACGCGGCGCGGCGAGCCGGGCGGCGCGCGGGGCGGACGACGGGCGGTTCGGTCGCCGCCCTGTTCCGTCTGACGTCCGGTCACCGCCGGTCCATCGCCGCCGCGACCGCGCTGACCCTGGCCGCCTCCGCGCTCGGTCTCGCCCAGCCCCTCCTCGCCAAGCACGTGGTGGACGCCGGCGCCCGCGGCGAGGTGCTGTGGCCGTTCCTGCTGCTGCTGTCCGCGCTCTTCGCCGCCGAGGCCACCGCCGGGGCGACCGGCCGGTTCCTGCTGGACCGCATGGGCGAGGGCGTGGTGCGCATGGTGCGGCACGGACTCGTCGCGCGGCTGCTGCGGCTGGAGATGCGGGAGATGGACCGGCGCCGCCGCGGCGACCTGGTCTCCCGCGTCACCGCCGACACCACCCTGCTGCGCGACGTCGTCTCCCAGGCCCTGGTCGACCTCCTCACCGGCTGCCTGGTCTCGGCCGGGGCGTTGCTGCTGATGTTGTGGCTGGACCCGCTGCTGCTGCTCCTCGTCGTGGCGACGGTCGCCCTCGCCGCGGCCGTCGTCACCACCCTCCTGAAGGGCATGCGGGTGGCGTCGGAGCGGATGCAGTCCTCCGTGGGCGCGGTCGCCGCCGAACTGGAACGGGCCCTCGGCGCCCTGCCGGTGGTCCGGGTGTACCGGGCCGAGGAACGTGAGGCACGCCGTATCGGCGAGCGGGTGGACGCGGCGCACGGGTCGGGCGTGCGGGCGGCGAAGCTGGCCGCGATCATGAGCAGCGCGGTCGAACTGGCCGTCCAGGGCTCCTTCCTGCTGGTCCTGGTCGTCGGCGGGATGCGGGTCGGGAGCGGAGGCGCGGACTCCCTCGGCGACCTGGTCGCCTTCCTGCTGTACGCCTCGTACCTGGTCATGCCCCTGTCGTCGGTGTTCCGCGCCATCGGCCTGATCCAGCGCGGCACCGGCGCGTACCTCAGGATCAACGAGGTCCTCGCCCTGCCCGAGGAACCCGCCCAGCGGCCCGGCCCCACCGTCCCCGCCCCGCCGCCGGCGGCCTCACCGGCCCCGGCCGCCCCACCGGACCCGGTACCCGCGCTGGAACTGACCGGCATCCGCTTCGCCTACGTCCCCGGCCGCCCCGTCCTGCGCGGGGCGACCCTCACCGTCCCGCACCGCGGACTCGTCGCCCTCGTCGGCCGCTCCGGAGCCGGCAAGAGCACCCTCTTCGCGCTGATCGCCCGCCTCTACGACCCCGACGCCGGCACCATCCGCTTCGACGGCCGCCCGGCGACCGCCCTGAGCCGCCAGGAGTGCCGCGCGGGCATCGCCCTGGTGGACCAGAACACCCACGTCCTGGAAGGCACACTCCGCGAGAACCTCGTCTACGCCGCTCCCGGCGCGACCGAGGACGACATCCGCAGCGTCGTGGAGCTGACCCGGCTCGACCACGTCGTGCGGCGCCTGCCCGGCGGCCTGGACGGCGCACTGGGCGACCGGGGCGGCACCCTGTCGGCGGGGGAGCGCCAGCGCGTCGCCCTGGCCCGCGCCCTGCTCGCCCGTCCCCGGCTGCTCCTGCTCGACGAGCACACCTCGCACCTCGACGCCGTCAACGAGACGGCACTCACCCGGTCGCTGACCGCCCTCACACGGGACTGCGCGGTCCTCGTCATCACCCACCGCCTCGCCACCGTGCGCCACGCCGACCGGATCGTCGTCCTCGAAGGCGGCCGCACGGTGGCCTCCGGCCGGCACGACGAACTGCTCGCGACCAGCCCGGCCTACCGCGAACTGGCCGCCACGCACGTCGTGGGCCGGCGGGCGGAATAGGCACACACACTCACCTCACTCACCTCATTCGCCTCACTCGCCTCACGTGAAGGGGGTGAAGTGCGCGGGCGGATGGTCGATCGGCAGGTCGGGCCGCCAGGCGGTGAGAATCTGCGCGCTGCACTCGAACAGGTCGGCGGGCAGGGCGTCGAGGGGCCACCAGCGCCAGTCGCCGACGCTCTCGCCGGGCTGGTCGGCGGGTTCTCCCCGCCAGGCGGTGACGAGGGCGCCGACGGTGACGCGGACGACGTCGCCGACCCGGTCGAGGAACATGCCCAGCAGCCGGACGTCGGCGGGGTCGGCGTACAGCCCGGTCTCCTCGGCGAGTTCGCGCACCACGGCGTCGGGCAGCGACTCGCCGGGCTCCACGGTCCCGCCGGGCAGCTCGGTCGTGCCCAGCCGGTGACGGCCCAGCAGCAGGCCGTCCGGGCCGAACAGTACGGCACCGACCCCGAGCGCTGCCTGCGGGGTGGGTGGTTTCGTGGTGCGGGGGCGGGTGCCGACGCGTGCGGGGGCGTCGGCGGGCAGGGCGCGCCGCCCCGGGCCGGGGCCTGCCTGCGCGGGGTGTTCGGCCATGTGGTCCTCCCGTGGCGGGAACGGGTCCGGGCGCGGCGGCGTGGTGGCCGCCGGCGCCCGCTGACGCGGCGTCGCTCTCAGCCGAGGTGAGGTGACCCGGTGGAGGCGTGGGTGCGGGGCGTCGTGTCCAGGCCCTCGTGGGTGGTGGTCACCGGGGACGGCGTGGCCTCCGAGACCGTGGCGTCCGCCGGGCCCTCGTCCCCGCCGGGCGCGTGCGCGGGGACCACGGACGCCAGTGCGAGCAGCAGCGCGCCGACGCAGGCCGTGCCGATCACCTGCCGCAGCCGGCGGCGCCGGGCCGGACCGTCCAGGTCGCGCCACGCGGGACCGGCGCTGTTCTGCGGCTCCCACAGCTCACCGACCGGCTCGTCCCGGACCTCGCGAGCGGGCGGGGCGGGTGGCAGGACCCGAGCGCCCGCACCGCGCGCCGCAGCCGACGGTTCCCTGGGAGCCCCGGCCGCGTCGCCGTGTGCGCACTCCTCGACGAACTTGCGCCACATCTCCTCCGTGAGGGTCATGCTCCCCCTCCTCCCACCGGCTCGACGTGAACTCCGCCGAGTTTAGAGGAGATACGGCGGCGTCCCCGGCGGCGTCCGATATGTCTGCAGGCTGTCATCCGGTCGGTGAGCCTCCGGTCACCGTCGCCGCCGGGGGAGGTCATCCAACGGCGCAGGTCCGTCCACCGGCGGAGTGAACTCGCCGCCGCTCCACGGGAGTCGAGCTTCGGGAGCCCGGCGGGCCCAGGGCACGCGGTTGGGCGAGGACCCGCGTCGGTTCCCCGGCACATGATCACCTGAACTCCGGCGGCGACCGGGCCGTCGGTGGCGAATACGTCGTCTCGGCCGGTTCTGCCCGCCGCGGTCCCGTCATCCCGGTGTCAGGCCCGGCCCCCGTCCGCCGCCTCCCGGCGCGGGGCCATCGCCCAGCGGATCCCCGCGGTGACGGCCGTGCCGAGCGGGCGTACGCACACCTCCTCGGCCACCGGGAGCCGGGGCAGCCACAGGGCCCGGGCCGCCCACGGCGGCAGCAGCGAGACGGCGGACGCGGCGACGGCCCCGTAGGGCACCCGCGCCACCAGTGGGACGGGCGGCCGCAGCAGCAGATACCGCGCCGTGCTGCGGGCCTCGGGCGTCGCCCGCAGCTCACCGCGGTAGGCGGCGAGCCGGTCCGCGAGGCCGGCGCGGTCGGCCGGCGGGTCGGGAATGCCGAGCGCGGTGGCGATACGGGCCATGTCCGCGACGTACCCGTCGCAGCCGGCGTCGTCCAGCGGGCGGGCGCCGTAGCGCTGGTGGGCGCGCAGGAAGCAGTCGACCTCCGCGATGTGCACCCAGCACAGCAGGTGCGGGTCCGAGGCGGCGTACGGGAGGCCGTCGGCGGTGGTGCCGCGGACCCGCTCGTGGACCGCCCGCACCCGGTCGCAGGCCGCCTGCGCGCTGCCGGCCGGGCCGTAGGTGGTGACGGCGAGGAAGGTGCTGGTCCGCTGCAGCCGCCCCCAGGGGTCACCGCGGAAGCCGGAGTGCGCGGCCACAGCGGCCATGGCCAGCGGGTGCAGCGACTGCAGCAGCAGGGCGGCCAGGCCGCCGATGAACATCGACGCGTCGCCGTGGACCTGGCGGACCGGCCGCTCGGGGCCGAACCAGCGCGGACCCGGCGCGCCGTGGATGTGCGCCCGGTTCCGCGCGCCCTGCGGCCCGGCGACCCGCGAGAAGATCGCCTCGCCCATCCGGTCGCGCAGCGGGTCCAGGCTCGGGGGCAGTCGCATGATGCCCTCCCCTCCTTCCCCGGCCGGCGACAGGTGACGTCTGTCCATACTGCTCCGCCGCACTCCGTTCCGGCGACACCCGGTACGGGCCGTGAGCCGGCGGGGACGTGCGGTGAGCCCCGTACAGTGGAGGGGAAGCGGCGTACCGTACCGGCCGCACACCACGCGCCGGCGGTACCCCGGGCACCAGACCGAACCCCGCGCATCCTCGCGTCCGCGCACCCTCGCACCGGAGCAGCCATGCACCACCCGTCCCCCGTCCCGGACGACGGCTCCGGCACGCTCTTCGGCCTCGACGCCCTCGGCGGCGAGCCGGCGAAGGTTCCCGAAGGACCGTTGTTCCGCGACTCCGCCACGGCCCGCCGGCTGCTGTTCGTGCGGGAGATCCACGCCGAGCCCGCGGCGGCCGCCTCCCCACGCGGCCGGCAGATCATCGCCCGGTTCCCCGAGGCGCGGCTGATCACCGTCGACTCGCACTGGCGCATCCCCGGACTGCACGGCAACGAGGGGAACGTCGAGCGCTGGGTCCGCGTCAAGGGGGAGACGCTGGTCCTGGGGGAGCGCAAGGCGCTCACCGTGCGCCCCAACGGCCGGTCCGCGGACTGGATCGCGCCGGGCGCCTCCAACGGCTGCGCCATGGCCTGCGCCTACTGCTATGTGCCCCGGCGCAAGGGGTACGCCAACCCGATCACCGTCTTCACCAACATCGACCGGATCATCGCCGGCATCGCCCGGCACATCGCGCGGCAGGGGCCCAAGACCGAGCCGAACCAGTGCGACGACGTGTCCTGGGTGTACGACGTCGGCGAGAACGGCGACTGCTCGGTGGACGCCCTGATCTGCGACAACACCGCGGATCTCGTGCACGCCTTCCGGCAGTGGCCCACCGCGAAGGCGTCCTTCGCCACCAAGTTCGTCAACCCCGACCTGCTCGCCCTGGACCCGCGGGGCCGCACCCGGATCCGCTTCTCGCTGATGCCGCCGGACGACTCCCGGCTGCTGGACGTGCGCACCTCACCCGTCGCCGAGCGCGTCGCCGCCGCCGCGGACTTCCTGGACGCCGGGTACGAGGTGCACTTCAACCTTTCGCCCGTGGTGATCCGCCCCGGCTGGCAGGAGGCCTGGGCGGAGCTGCTGACCCGGCTCGACGACGTGCTGCCCCAGCGGGTGAAGCGGCAGGCCGCCGCCGAGGTGATCATGCTGACGCACAACCGGGAGCTGCACGAGGTCAACCTCGGCTGGCACCCGCGCGCCGAGGACGTCCTGTGGCAGCCGGACCTCCAGCAGGCCAAGCGCTCCGAGAACGGCGCGGTGAACGTCCGCTACCGCAACGCGGTCAAGGCGGAGGCGGTGGCCGCCCTGCGCACGCTCATCGACCGCCACACACCGTGGCTGCGCGTCCGGTACGCCTTCTGAGCGCCGCCACTGCGGCGGACGCCCGCCGGTACGCCTTCTGAGCGCCGCCGTCGCGGCACGCCGTCGCCGCCGCGGCACGGGGGGCGGCTCACCCGTCCGTGGGCGTCTGCCGCGGTTCGCGGTCCGAGGCGGGCCACACGTAGGGCAGGTCGTCCGGCACCCCGGGGAACAGCCCGGCGTACACCTCCGGGTCCTTGCGGACGAGCGCCGAGCGGTGGCTCTCGTGGAAGGCCTCGTCGCCGAGCCACGGCGGCAGCTCACCGGCCGCCGCCAGCTCCGCCTGCCCGCGCACCGGGGCGCCCGGCCGGTACGGGGCCAGCCCGGCGACCAGGGAGGCGGCGCAGCTGTCCTGGTGGCCCTGCTCCCGCCAGACCCGGCAGATCTCCAGGCCGTACCGGACCAGGGCCTCCTCGTAGCCGGTCCACATCCGTACCGCCGGGTGCCGGCGCCACCCGTAGCCCGGCACGGTCAGGCCACGCAGCACCTGCAGCGCCTCGACCCGCTGCTTGCCCAACCGGCGCCGGTCCAGCAGCAGGGCGGTCTGCCGGAAGTCGGGGTGCGGCAAGAACGTCTGCATCGGTCACCAGCTCCCTTCCGCGCGGCGCGCCGTCTGCGCGCCGGCAGGCGTCCCGATGCCTTCCCCGCCGCGGCGGCTCCGCCGCGGCCGCGCGCGGGCCCGGCCGCCGCCGGTCACCCGCTCGGCGGACATGCCCCGCCCGCCCCCTCGGCGGACGTCCTGCTCGGCGTGCGAGCCGCGGCGACGGCCTGCAAGGTGGAAGTCGACCCACCGTCTTCCGAGGGAGCGGCACCATGGCGAAGGACAAGCACTCCTCGTCGGGCAAGGAACCCGAGAAGGGCGACAAGGTCGCCTGGCAGAGCCACGGCAGCGAGACGTCGGGCACCGTGGAGAAGAAGATCACCAAGCGGACGGAGGCCGCCGGACGCACCGTCGCCGCCTCCCCGGAGGACCCGCAGTACGAGGTGCGCAGCGACAAGTCCGGCCGCACGGCCGTGCACAAGCCCTCGGCGCTGAAGAACAAGAAGAAGAAGTAGGACGGGGACGCGACGTGACGACCGAGGACGAGCGGCGCCGGATCCGGGAGACGTTCCGGGAACTGGTCAACATGCGGCCCGCCCGGCTGGAGAAGTGGCTCGCCACCGACGAGTCCCAGGCCGCCGGGCAGCACAAGGACGGCGGCGAGTCGACCGGCCACGCCTCCGGGCGCGCCATCGTGGACATCCTGCGCAAGAAGCAGAGCGACCTCTCGGACGCCGACTACCAGCACATGCGCAAGGTCACCGGCTACATCCGCCGCCATCTCGCGCAACGGCCGGCGGGAGACGTAGGCGACTCCCGGTGGCGTCACTCGCTCATGAACTGGGGCCACGATCCCACCGGCGACGACGAGTCCCACGACTGAGCCGGCTCCGGGCGGGCGTCAGGCCCCCGACGCCGGCACGGCTCACCCGCGAAGGAGCAACCCGGCATGTTCGGTCAATCGCAGGCGTTCAGCGGCTTCTCGGTCGACGACCTCGACGCGGCCCGCCGGTTCTACGGTGACACGCTCGGCATCGACGTGCAGGAGGCCGGGCAGGGAGCCATGCGGATGCTGATCCTCAGGCTCGGCAGCGGCGCGCGTGTCTTCGTCTACCCGAAGGAGACGCACACCCCCGCGACGTTCACGATCCTCAACTTCCCCGTCGACGACATCGACGCCGCCGTCGCCGGACTGGAACAGCGCGGCGTCACCCTGGAGCGCTACCCCGAGTTCGACCACGACGACAAGGGCGTCGTACGCGGCGGGGGCGGCGAAGGCCCGGCGGCGATCGCCTGGTTCACCGACCCGGCCGGCAACGTCCTCGCCGTGCTCCAGGAGAGCTGACAGCCTCGGATCCTCAGCCCCTGGTCCTCAGTCCTCGTGGCCGGGCGGCGGCAGCTCGCCGCCCGCCCGGCAGCCGCCCAAGGACGCCGTCGGGCAGAACGCGTCGAAGCCCATGCCGAACCTCGCGAAGGACTCCCACGCGGCCTGCCGGACCGCCGGGTACTCGGCCTCGGTGAGCCGGCCGCCGCGCAGGTCCCGCAGGGCGCGCAGGACCGCGTCGCGGGCGGTGAGGAAGGTCGGGTTCTTCGGGGTGAGCTTCAGGCCGTCGACGACCGCCTGCCACGTCACCCGGTAGGCCCGCTCCTTGTCGCCGAGCACGGTGGTGATCCGGCGGGTCAGCTCCAGGAGCGTCGCGCACCAGATCTCGCCCACGTTGTGGATCTTCGTGTAGTCCAGGCCGTCCGCCAGTTCCCTCGGACCCTTGCCGATGTCCCCGAAGCCGCCCGGGTACGACGCGTCGTAGGGCCGCTGGCGGATGCCGCCCGGATCGTCGATCACCCAGTTGCCGACGACGACCCGTTCCGGCTCCAGCGAGCAGTTGCGGGTGGTGAGCGCGAAGAAGTCCGACCAGCCCTCGCCCATCGCCCGGGACTGCTGCTCCCGCAGCCCTTCCGCGTCGTGCAGACCGCCCACCAGCCGGTTGGACACTCCGTGCACGAACTCGTGCACCACGACGTCCCCGTCCAGGGCCGTGTGCCGGCCCGTGGAGCGGACCAGGCCCATGTTCATGACGGCCTCCCTGCCGTCGGCCCGGGTGGCCATGTTGGCCGTGCCGAGGACCGGTTGCGGGTGCGCGAAGGCCCGGACGGGGTCGGCGCCCTCACCCTCCCCGGACACGTTCGTAATCTGGAAGTTGCCGTGCTTCTCCGTGAAGCCGAGCATCATGAAGAAGTCGTGCATGTAGTTGCAGAAGAAGAAGATGTTGGTGACGAACTCCTCGGGTGAGCCGGGCGGCGGGTTGAACACGGCGTTGCCCTGCGGGTCCGTGCTGATCTCGAAGGTCCGCCCGCTGGCCCCGTCGACGGCCACCACGTTGTTGCCGACCGTCGCCACGTGCCCGTCCTGGAACCCCGCCCACGGGCCGGGGAACCCGGGCAGCGGGGCGGCGGGCTGCTCGGTCGGATACTCGCTGAGCGGCAGCGGGAACGGCACCCGGTCGAAGCCGCTCTCGGCCGGATTGCGCCGGCAGACGCGCCCTTCGACGACGCGGTTCGCCACGTCCTGGAAGTAGAGGATCTCCGGCGCGTCCGTGTCCCGCGTACGGTCGTCGGCCTCCACCAACGCCTGGTACTGCACGGCGAAATTGGCCCGCGAAAAGGTGAACGCCCAGGTCAGCCTGATGTCGCCGCCCATGTACAGATACACCAGCCGGGCGGGGACCGCCTCGTCGAACGGGCCCTGGGCGAAGGCCGTCGGCTGGTCGTTGACCGCGTGGTGCGACAACCGCTCGAAGCCGCCGGACAGGTCCAGGGCGGGCAACTCGTCGGCGCCGAACGGTCCTTCGAGCGTCCGCGGTGCGGCCGCCTTCGCCGCGGCGACGGCCAGCGCCGCCTCGACCGGCACCGCCGGGACGGCCGGGACGTTCGCCGGCACGCTCACCGTGTCGCCGACGACCCGGTCCACCGTGCCGTCCTGGCGCAGCCACACCTTCGGCGCCATCCCCCACACCTCGATGCCGTTGTGCGTCTGCTGCAGGCTGACCACGCGCGTGCCCTCACTCGTGGCGGTCACCCGCGGATCGGCCACGAACTCGGGGGGCTCGTCGGCGGCGAAGCCCATCGCCTCCGCCACGGACGACAGGTAACTCCTCGCCTGCGCGGCGTAGTCGGCCTCGGTGGCCTGCGCGCCCGGCTCCCCGGTGAGGCCGGGTGCGCCCTCGACGCGCAGTTCGGTGAGGTGACCGGTGAAGTGGTTCACCTTGCCGGGTTCGGCGACGAGGGTGTGGTCCACCTCGGCCGCCACCCGCTCGGTCGCGTCGAGGAACGCCTCCGCTCCGCCGACCGCCGTCAGCCGGTCGTAGTCCAGATCCCGTTTGTCGATCAGGTCGGTCATGGTCGGTCCTCGTGCTCGTGGTGCGGAACGGCCGGTCGGTGCGGAACGGCCGGTCGGAGGGGAACGGGTCGTCGGTGCGGTGCGAGCGCGGGCACCGGCGGGGCGGCGGTCACAGGCCCGCGACCGTCAGCGCGGTCGCCGTGACCGAGCGGGCGATCGTCGCCGCGTACCGCGGGTCGTGGTCCGCGTCGGACAGGGTGTCGCCGGGGGTGTGGTACTGCCGGGTGCCGGTCCCCGGCGCGCCGTCGGGTGTCGAGAACAGGTCCTCGGACACGGCGACGGCCGCCCACCCCCGCTCGTGGAAGCTCGCGTGGTCGCTGCGCCCCACCGCGGGATCGTCCGGGCCGGTGAGCCGCTGGACCGTGAACTCGGGGGAGAGGGCCCGGGTGGTGTCGGCGACCAGGCCGCCGAGCGCGTTCGACGCGTCCACGACCGGGCCGGGCACCCGTGAGCCGGTGTGGATCTCCATCCGCGGCGGGCTGCCGCCCTGACGGCCGGCGATCATGTCCATCTGGAAGACGCCGACGATGGCGTCACCCCTCGCCGCGGCGGCGCGCGCGTAGAACTTGCTGCCGACGAGCCCCTGCTCCTCGGCGTTGAACAGGACGAAACGCACGTTCAGCGCCGGTGCGCCGCCGTCCGCGACGAGCGCGCGCAGGCTCTCCGCCGCGGTCAGCACCGCCGCGGTGCCGCTCGCGTCGTCGTCCGCGCCCGGAGCGGGGTCCACCGCCGGGTCGTACGGGCGCGCCTCACCGTGCTCGTCGGTGAAGTCACCGCCGGACGCCGTGGAGTCCAGGTGGGCCGTGACGAGGACGGTGGCGTCGGCGCCCTCGACGCGGTGCTCGGCCTCCACGTTGGACAACCGGTGTCCGCGCCAGGTGAACTCGTGCCGCCGGACGGTCAGGCCCAGGTCGCGCAACCGGTCCGTGAGGGCGTCGACGACACGCGGGTTGTCGTCGGCGGACGCGTCCCGACTGCGGACCGCCGGCTCCACGCCGTCCACGAGCGGGGCGGCGCCCGAGAGCCGCGCCACGTGGGCGCGCAGGGCGTCCGGCGTCACGGCGGCGGTCACCGCGGCCATGACCCGCGGGGAGGGCTGCCCGGCGGCGAACCCCTCGGCCGCGCCCTCGGCGAGGGCGCGGGCCTGCGGCACGCCGGGGCGGGACAGGAGCGCCGGGTCGGGCAGCAGGCGTTCGGTGTGCCCGGGCCTGGCACCCGGAGGGTGCAGGTCCTCGACCGGGACACCGGCGGGCGCGGCGACGTAGACACCGCCCGGAGCGGCGCCCAGCGACAGCGGTGGCGGCGCGTCCGCGGGCAGCCCGTCGGTGAGGAAGCCGTACGCCGCCGTGGCGCGGGCGGAGGCCTCGGCCGCCGCCCGCGACCCGTCCGAGGCGCCGGCGAAGGCCTCGGGGACCGCGACCGGCCGGTCGTCGCGGACCAGGAACGCCGTCGTGGCCGCCACCTCGTCGCGGACCTCGGCGGTGAAGCCGCCGCGCCGCAGGTCCGCCACGCCGAGCGCGCTCGCCATGGCGAGCACCCGCCGGGGGGACGGGACGTGCACGGGAACGGCCTCCGTGCCGTCCACGGCCTCCGCCAGCTCGGCCAGGCCGCGGCCCTCCGGCACCTCGATCCACGCCCAGAACACGGGCCGTTCCTCGGCGGCTGCCCGCGCGAACACCGGGTGGGCCGCCGTGCGCAGACCCGCCTGCCGCGCGAGGGCGCGTTCGTCGGGGTCCTCGCCGACGAAGACGCACACCTCGCCCCCGGACGCCCCGCCCGCGCTCGCCACCGCCGCGTCGAAGAGCGCGCGATCGGTCTTCGGCCCCCAGTGGATGAGACGCGTGTCCGTGAAGTGGTCGCCGAAGGCCGCGTCGAGGGCCGCCGCCGCCCGCGCACGCGTCTCCTCGCCCGGCCCCGGATCGGACAGGATGCCCTTACGCGTCCCCGAAAGATCATGCAGCACGTCCGCGACGCGAGGCCGGACCTGGAGGCGCAGCGAGCCGTCGGCCTCGACACTGACATCCGCCAACGTCGCCCCGACGTCGAAGAAGAACACGGTCATCTCGGCACTCCGGTGATCGGAAGATGGTCGGGCGCCGAGTGGAATCGCCGGCGCGGGCCGGGAGGCGGACGTCCGGTCCTTCGCGGCACTGCCCGGACAGGAGACAGCGCTGCCGGCCGGCAGACCGTCGTCGCCCCGGCAGGTCTGCCCGGCCACGAGACGGCGCTGCCCGGACAGGAGACAGGGCAGAGCGGCCCCGGCGGTCCTCCACCGATGTGCTGCTCTGCCTGCCTCGGGAGATCGGGGCGTCCCACGGCCGTCGAAAGGTCCTCGCTCATGGTCTGCCCGCCTTGCGGTGCTCTTTTCCCATGGTGCGCCCGAAACCGGACGCGTGCATCTCCCGCACGGCCCACCCCGGATCGATGCAACTTCAACCACACAAGGGGGTGATGGCCGTCAGGCCGCCCCCCGCGACCGACCCACTCGCCACCGCCGCCGGTCCGCCCGCGCCCCTCCGCGAGTCGCCCGCGTGATCACTCAACTCCGCGCTCTGCCCAACTGGTTGGGTGCCGACCTGGACAACTCCGCGCCGCCTGGGCGCCACTGCCGTGCTGTACGCCGTCTTCCTCGGCGGCTGGTACCTCGGCCAGCCGCTCCCCGACGTCGGCTGCGCGACGCAGGACCCCGGCATCGCGGTCGGGGAACCGCCGCTGAACCGCCGCCCCGCGGCTCGGGACACCAGCTGCTGCGCCGCCCTCCTCCGGTCCGGGGAGCGCCGGATGGCGTCGCTCCACGACGGCACGGCCCGCTCAGCAGTCGGCGATCACGTAGTAGCCGGGCGAGGTCTGCTTCAGTGTGCGGGTGACGAAGGTGTTCCACAGACCCATCGGCTGGCCGGACCCCTTGGCGTAGGTCTGGCCGCCGCTCGCGTAGGCCCGACCGGCCACCGTGTGCTCGTAGTTGCTCGCGGTGTGACAGGTGGGCGTGAAGCCGGTGGTGGTGGCGGTCACGGCCGCGGAGAGTGCGCCCGCGGTGCCCGCGGAGTCGACGGCGGCCACGGTGTAGCGGTATGCCGTGCCGGCGGCCAGAGCGGTGTCGGTGTAGCCGGTGGACGCCGTGCCGCCCACCTTGGTCCCGTCGCGGAAGACCTGGTACGAGGCCGCTCCGGCGACCGCGTTCCAGCGCAGGGAGACCGTGGAGTCGGAGGTCCCGGTGACGGTCAGCCCCGTGGGGGCGGGCAGCGCCCCGGTGCCGCCGTCGCCGCTGCCGCGGTCCAGTCCCCAGAAGCGGGCGGTGTGATGGCTGGAGCAGATGGTGTCCAGGTAGTACGCACCGGCCGTGCCGCACTGTTCGGCACCGCTGCCCGGGTCGACCGCCAGCCCGTGCCCCATGCCGGCGATCGAGTACACCTCGACCGCGGGACGTCCGGCGGCGTCGGTGTAGACGCTCCGCGTGGTGGAGCCGGTCAGGTTCTCGGTGCGGGACGGGGTCTGGCCGATGCCCCACACGTCGGTCCACTGGTCGCGCAGTTCGGTCGCGTTGGCGGGCCGGACCGTGGTGTCGGCGGTGCCCTGCCAGATCGCCACGCGCGGCCAGGAGGTGGTCCCGGCCGGAGCGGCGGCACGCACCAGGTCGCCCCACTGGGCCGGGGTCCGGTCCGGCGGGCTGTACATGCAGGTGTACGCCGCGGACACGCTGTCGGCGCAGCGGGCGGGCAGTCCGGAGGCGATGGCCCCGCCCGCGAAGACGTCGGGGTACGCCGCGAGCAGGTTCGCCGTCATGCCGCCGCCCGCCGACAGGCCCGTGACGTAGACGCGCCGGGGGTCACTGCCGTACAGCGCGACCGCCTTGTCGACCATCTGCCGGATCGACAGCGCCTCGCCCCGGCCGCGCGTGCTGTCACCCGGCTCGAACCAGTTGAAGCAGGAGTTGGCGTTGTTGGCGGTGCTGGTCTGGGGGAAGACGACCGCGAAGCGGTGCCGGTCGGCGAGGGCCGGCCAGCCGGAGTGGCCGTAGTAGTCGCCCGCGCTCTGCGTGCAGCCGTGCAGCGCCACCACGAGCGGGGCGCCGGAGGGCAGGGCGTCGGGGACGTAGGCGTACATGGCGAGGTTGCCGGGGTTCGTGCCGAAACCGGAGACCTGGGTCAGGCCCGCGGCGGAGGCGGGCGAGCCCTGGGCCACCAGACCGGCGGCGAGGGCGAGCGCGCCCGCCGCGGCGGCGAGCCGGCGGCGGACGCCGCCCAGGAGACGGCGGCCCCTCGTGGGGTGGTGCGGCTGACTCATGGCGACTGCCTCCCTGCTGCGATGGACGAGTGGGAGGGCATCATCGGCGCGGTCACACCGCAAAGGCATGGGCTGTGCAACCAGGTTGAAGAGGTGTCGTATGTGGCGGCCCTCCATGGTCACGCCCGCTCCGGGCGGCCTAACCTCCCGCGCATCCCCGGCACTCGATCACGGAGGCACCCGATGCGTCTCGCCCGCGGCTCCACACCACGTCTCAGGCGACGGGGCGTACCGGCCGCCGCTCTCACCGCCCTGACCCTCCTCGCCTCCACGGCGACGACCACGACCTCGGCCCTTGCGACGACCACGACCGCGGCCGCAACCACCAGCACGGTCACCGCCGCGTCCGCCGACGGCACCCGTCCCTGCCCCCGCCTGACCCAGGTGCGCGTGCCCGGCGCCGCACACCAGAAGGCGGCCTGCCTCAAGGAGCTGACCACGGCCGGGACGGTGGCCTCCGGTCACACGGACCCCGCCGACTGGGCCGGCCTCACGCCGAAGAACCTCGACGTGCCGAGCGGCGTCCCCGGCATCCAGATCGACGGCTACTTCCCCGACACCTCCACCACCAACACCAACCACGGCTGGCACCACGACGCCCAGTTCGTGCTGCGCCTGCCGGACCGCTGGAACGGCGGCCTGGTCGTGGCCGGCACGCCCGGCAACCGCGAGCAGTACGCCAACGACCGGGCCATCGCCGACTGGGTCCTCGCGCGCGGCTACGCCTACGCCGCCACCGACAAGGGCAACACCGGCCTCGCCTTCCACCGCGACGGGAAGCGGCCGGGCGACGCCATCGCCGAGTGGAACCGGCGGCTCACCCAGCTCACCCGGGCCGCCCGCGCGGCCGTCGCCCAGCGCTATCTGCGCCCGCCCGCGCGCACGCTGGTGACCGGCATGTCCAACGGCGGCTACCTGGTGCGCTGGCAACTGGAGAACCACCCCGAGCTGTACGACGGGGGAGTGGACTGGGAGGGCACCCTCTGGCGCGCCGACGGACCCACCCTGCTGCACTTCCTGCCCGAGGCGCTGCGCGCCTACCCGCGCTTCGCCGCGGGCGGCCCGGACGCCGAGCGGGCGCGGGCCGACCTGCACGCCGCGGGCTTCCCGGCCGGCTCGGAGTTCCTGTGGCCGTACCACCACCAGGTCTACTGGGACCTGACCCAGCGCGTCTACCGCGAGGAACTCGACCCCGGCTACGACGGCCCCACCGAGGCCGGCACGCCCTACTGCGCGCCTGGCACCCCCGGCTGCGACGCCGACTACGACTACGCGGCGCGCCCCGACGAGGTGCGGCGGGCCGTGGAGCGGATCGCGCTCACCGGGCGGATCGGCAAACCGCTGATCACCCTGCACGGCACCCTCGACGTGCTGCTTCCCATCGGCCGGGACTCGGACGTCTACGCCCGCATGGTCGACGCCGCCGGGCGCGCCCCGCTGCACCGCTACTACCGGATCGAGGGCGGCACCCACACCGACAGCCTGGTCGACGCCTTCCCGGACCGGCTGCGTCCGCTCACCCCCTGCCACCGCTCGGCGCTCACCGCGCTGGAGGACTGGCTCACCACCGGGGTCCGGCCGCCCGCCTCCCGGACGGTCGCCCGGCCCGCCGGGGCGGACGCCGCCGACCTGCTGACCACGTGCTCCCTGTCGGGGCGGCCCTGAACCGACGGGCCGCGCGGGTCAGCGGGCCCAACGCCGAGCGGGCCCAACGCCCAGCGGGCCCAGCGGTCGGCGCGCCGCGCCGGTCAGGCGGGCCCAACGGTCGGCGCGCCGCGCGCCGGCGGATCGCCCGGTCAGCGAATCGCGACGACCACGTGGCTGTCACCGTACTGCCAGACCGCGCCCGCCTGCCGGAACCCGGCCCGGCGCAGCAGCCGGACGTGGGTGGAGAGGGAGAGGGGAACGGGCTCCGGGGTGCCGGGCGAGGGCTCGCGGCCGCGGCGTTCGGCGAGGAGGTCGGTCAGTTCCGGGTCCTCGGCGACCGCCGTCCACCAAGAGGTCCAGTCCTCCTCCGGCCAGGCCCGCTGCCGTTCGGCGTGGCGGCTGCCCACCTCGCCGGCGATCTGTGCGAGCGCGGGGTCGTCGTGCGGCAGGTGGTCGCCGTTGACGAGGACCCCGCCGGGCCGCAGCAGCCGGGCGAGCCGCCGGTAGGTGCGCCGCAGCGCGTCCGGGGCCAGGTAGTGCAGGGCGGTCGTGGACACCGCCGCGTCCAGCGGGCGGTCGAGGCCCAGGGCCTCGGTCCAGCCCGGTGCGTCGATCTCCGCGTCGACGTACCGGGCGGCGTCCGGGTGGTGGGTGCGGGCCAGCTCCAGCAGCAGCGGGTCCCGGTCGACGCCGACGATCTCCGCGGCCGGCAGCCGGCGGGCCAGCCGGGCGGCGAGCGAGCCGGGGCCGCAGCCGAGGTCGACGACGAGCGGGCGGCCCGGCCGGCCGGCGGTGACGTGCTCGACGACGTCGGCGATCACGGTGAAGCGCTCCTCACGGTCGATGGCGTACCGCTGCTGCTGGCGCTCCCAGCGCTCCACCCATCGTTCCGCCGTCGCCAGGCTCAGTCCCATGGGGTCGTGCCACCTCACCGTCTCGCACCCGCTGTCCCGTTCGTCCGACGAGTCTACGGGTGAAAACGGTTCCCATTATGTGTTCGGTGGCGGCGTCACTCACTCCAGTGACGCCAGGACGGACAGCAGCCGGTCGATCTCCTCCGCCTCGTTGTAGACGTGCAGACTCACCCGTACGGAGCCGGTCGGCTCGCCCGCCTCGCCCTGGCAGTGCTGGTCGGAGCGGACCATGAAGCCGTGGCTGAACAGGATGAACCCGAGGTCGCCGGAGTCGACGCCGCGGTGCCGGAAGGTGACGATGCCGCGGCGCTGCTGGACGGGTGAGCCGGCGGCGAGACTGGTCTGGCAGCCCAGGATCTCGTAGGCGTCCAGCCGGCGCAGTCCGTCGGTCAGCCGGGCCGCGAGCGCCACCGTCCACCGCTCGATCCGGTCGACACCGGCCGCGTCCAGCCAGTCCAGGGCCGCCGTCAGGGAGGCGATGCCGACGGTGTTGGGCGTGCCGGACCACCCGCCCGGTGTGAACGCGGGCCCGCGCGCCTGCCGCGCCCACACGGCGCCCGTCCCCGGCAGGGCCATTGCCTTGTGCCCGGAGAAGACGACGAAGTCCACGTCCAGGCCGGCCACCGACACCGGCACATGGCCGACGCTCTGGGCGGCGTCCAGGCAGATGACCGCGTCCGGACCGACCGCCTCGCGGATCCGGTGCACGTTCATGTCGCCGCCGTACACGTGGTGGACGTGGGTGACGGCGACGAACCGGGTGCGCGGACCGGCCAGTTCGGCGAGCGCCCGGTGGTCGTAGTCGCCCGAGCCCGGCTGGTACGGCATCGGCCGGAGCAGGACGCGCACGCCCTGCCGGGCCAGCAGCCGCTGGGCTTCCAGCCACGGCTCGATGTTCGCCTGGTGGTCGGCGACGGGGACGACGATCTCGTCGCCGTCGGAGAGGAACGAGGGCAGCCAGTCGCGGGCCAGGGTGCGCAGCCCCTCGGTGGTGCCGCTGGTGAAGTGCACCGCCGAGCGCGCGGGGTCGGGGTCGCCGAGGAACCGCTTGACCCGCTCGCGCGCCTCCTCGATCAGCGCGGTGCTGCGGTTGGCCCACGGATAGGTGCCGCGCCCGGCGTTGGCGTTGGTCGTGGTGAGGTAGGTCAGTGCCGTGTCGAGCACGGCCCGCGGCTTCTGGGCGGTGGCCGCGCTGTCCAGATAGGCGAGGTCGGGGTGGGCGGTGACGATGGGGAACTGGTCGCGCAGCGCGCGCTGCCAGTCCCGTAACTCGGTGAGCGCGGCGGTGCCCTGGGCGCGGATGCCGGAGGTGGTCATGGCCGTCAGTCCCGCACCAGGGGCGCGCCCGCGTCCCGCCAGGCGATGATCCCGCCGGCCAGACTGCGCACGTCCGGGTGGCCCATCCGGGTCAGCAGCGCCGCGTAGCGGGCGGACTTCTCACCCACCGGACACGCCAGCAGCACCGGACGGCTGCGGCTGAACGGCAGCCCGCCGCGCAGCAGTTCCTCGAAGACCTCGTCGACGATGTTGACCGATCCGTCGATGTGCAGCGCGGCGTACGCGAACGGGCTGCGCAGGTCCACCACGAGCGGCCGGCCGGTGCCGATCCAGGCGCGGGCCTCGGCGACGCCGACGGACGGGGCCGTGCGCACCTCGTCCTCGGTCAGGTCGGCCGGCGAGTCGGTGCGGACCGGGCGGCCGAACAGGTCGGGGCGCCGTTTGCGGACGTAGCTCAGATAGCTCTCCACCCGGTCGCAGACGATGAACACCGCCGACCGACGCTCCGTCAGCTCCGCGTCGATCTCGCGCAGCCGGCGCACCGCACCGAAGTAGGCGGCCCCGCCGGTGGGTCCGGCCAGGATGCCGCAGCGGCGGTTCAGGGTGAGCATCCCCTCGATCGCCTCGTCGGAGGTGACGGACTCGATCGCGTCGTAGGTGGCCGGGTCGAACAGGCCCACCTCGTGCGCCTCGTCGAGGGTGCGGATGCCGGGGATGAAGTCGGACTTGGCCGCGACCAGCCCGAGGACCCGCACCGCGGGGTCGTTCTCCCGCAGCACCCGGGCGACCCCCGTCGAGGAGCCCGCGGTGCCCACGCAGGCGACGAACCAGTCCGGGGCGCGGCCGTCCAGGTCCTTGACGATCTCCGGGCCGGTGCCGGTCAGATGCGCCTCGGTGTTGCGCGGGTTGAAGTACTGGTCGGTGTGCAGGTACGCGCTGCCCTGCTCCGAGATCGTCCGGTGGAACAGGGTCAGCGGGTCGTCGGTGGCGGTCGGGTCCAGGCACTCGCTCTGGCCCGGCAGCTCCTCGATCTCCGCGCCGAGCAGCAGCAGCAGATCCTTGATCTCGGGGATCCGCATCCGGTTGGTGACGCTTCTGAAGGTCAGCCCGTGCATGCCCGCGAGCACGGCCAGCGCCTTCGCCGTGTTCCCGCTGGACAGCTCCACGACCTGGCTGCCCCGCGCCGCCGCGGTATCCAGGTGCGGGCGGGCCATGTTCCACGCGGCCCGGTCCTTGACCGAGCCGAACGGGTTGAGCAGTTCCAGCTTGGCGTACAGGTCGATGTGGCGCAGACCGTGCACGGCCGGCTCGATGCGCACCAACGGGGTGTTGCCGATGGCCTCGGTGATGCTGTCGTACCTCACTGTGCTCCCCCCACGGAGGTGGTCGGCCAGTACTGATCGTCCAGGCACCAGTGCCACCCGCCGTCCTCCTGCCAGGCGGCGACCTTGCGGGCGACGGGCTGCCGCTGGGCCAGGGTGGCGTGAAAGTCCATGCAGTAGCCGGCGGTGTTCACGAACGCCATCAGGTCGCCCGGCTCGGGCCGGTGCGGCAGGAAGACCGTGCGGCGGGTGATCAGGTCCGACTCCAGGCAGAGATTGCCGAAGAGGTGCACGGCGACCGGCGCCTCGCCGGGTCCGGCCGGGGCGGGGCCACGGCCGGCGCGGGGGACGACGACGGGGTCCAGCAGGACGCCGTGTTCCTCCAGGCCGATGTCGCCGGCGTTCGCCGCCAGCCGCACGTGCAGCTCCCCGCCGGGCTCCGGCTCGCGCACCTCCAGCACCTTCGCGAGGGTCAGCCCGCACTGGTCCAGCAGGGCTCGTCCCGGCTCGGTGTGGAGGTCGTACAGATGTTCCGCCAGCAGCGCGCCCAGCGGCCGGCCGTCCAGCGACGGGGCGGGGTGGGCGAGCAGTTCGTCGAGGTAGCGGGCGCCGGCGACCGGCCGGTGAGCGGGGTAGAGGCCGAGCGCGCCGCGCAGGGTGCCGCCCTCGTTGCGCAGTCCGTAGCCGTGCCCGCCCCAGGTCAGTGGTGGCCGCAGTCCGAGGACGGCGTCGGTGAGCGCGCTCGTGTAGCGCTGCCACTGCTCGCCGTCGGCCAGGTAGTCGAGTCCGAACCCGCCGCCCACGTCGACGGCCCGGGGCCGCAGCCCCCGGTCGCGGCACTCCTCCAGGACCCGCAGGCAGCCCTCCAGCGCGGTCGCCTTCTCGTCGACGCTGGTGGTGTCGAGGTGATAGGCCACGCCCACCGGCTCCACCGCGTCCCGGTACGACTCGGCCGCCGCCAGCAGCGACCCGGCCGCCCGCACCGGCGTACCGAAGCGGCTGCGCCGGCTCAGCACCCGCACACCGGACGCCTCGAACCCCGACAGACGCAGCAGCACCCGCACCGGCGGCAGCCCGAACCGCCGTACCAGCGCCGCCAGTTGTTCCAGCTCGCCCCGGCTGTCGACGCTGACGGTGACGGAGCTGCGGGCGGCCAGCCACAGGAACTCGGTGTTCTTCGGGCCGGTGGCCGTGACGCGGTCGGGGGTGAAGCCGGCGCCCAGCGCGTGCCGCAACTCGTCCAGGGACGCGACGTCGACCCCGGCGTCCGTGGCGGCCAGCCGGCGCAGCAGGGCGCTGGAGCGGTTCGCCTTGTGCGCGTAGAACACCTGGCCCGGCAGATGGTGTTTCGCGTAGACGGAGCGGAACTCCGCGACGTTGTCCGCGATCTGATCGGGGATCACCACGTTCAGCGGTGAGCCGAGCCCGTCGGTGAGTGCGTGCAGGAGCCGCGGGGACTCCAGCAACGAGCCGGTACGCGCGCCCAGTCGTGGTTCGAGATACAAGGGATGCCCGCCCATGCCCGCCCCTCCGCCCGCATGCCAGACCCGGCGCCCCCGGGCCCGCCCGACCGTTCCCGCCCCTTCCCGAGCTTCGCCGTATAGCCCCCTATCCATTCTCTGGTCGCTTTACGCCCGGTTGGCACCGTCCTTCGGCCGATCTCCTTGACTCCCGAGGCCCCGGTCGGGATGCTCGACGCACGCGATTGGCGCGGACATGGCAAACAGGGGAGTGGGTATGGCTCCACGCTGGTACCGCACGCGAAAGCACGCCGGGCGGAAGAACGTCACCGTCGTCACGCTGCTCCTCCTCGCCCTGGCCATGGCCCTCGGCCCCGCCCCGCAGTCCGCCGCCGGCGACGACTGGTGGAACCCGGTCGCGCGCCCCGCCCCCGACTCCCGCATCGGCGTCACCGGCGAGCCGTTCACCGGCACCGACGCCCAGGGCCGGGTGCGCGGATTCGTCGACGCCCACAACCACCTGTTCTCCAACGAGGCCTTCGGCGGCCAGCTCCTCTGCGGCAAGCCGTTCTCCGACGCGGGCATCGCCGACGCTCTCAAGGACTGCCCGGAGCACTACCCCGACGGCTCGCTCGCGATCTTCGACTTCATCACCAACGGCGGCGACGGCCGGCACGACCCCGTCGGCTGGCCCACCTTCGCGGACTGGCCCGCCCACGACTCGCTGACCCATCAGCAGAACTACTACGCCTGGATCGAACGGGCCTGGCGCGGCGGCCAGCGCGTCATGGTCAACGACCTCGTCACCAATGGCGTGATCTGCTCGGTCTACTTCTTCAAGGACCGCTCCTGCGACGAGATGACGTCCATCCGGCTCCAGGCGAAACTGACGTACGACCTCCAGGCGTACGTCGACCGCATGTACGGCGGACCCGGAAAGGGCTGGTTCCGGATCGTCACCGACAGCGCCCAGGCCCGCCGGGTCATCGAGCAGGGCAAGCTGGCCGTGATCCTCGGCGTGGAGACCTCCGAGCCGTTCGGCTGCAAGCAGGTCCTCGACGTGCCCCAGTGCGACAAGGAGGACATCGACAAGGGCCTGGACGAGCTGCACTCGCTGGGCGTGCGCAGCATGTTCCTGTGCCACAAGTTCGACAACGCGCTGTGCGGGGTCCGCTTCGACTCCGGCGCCCTCGGCACCGCGATCAACGTCGGACAGTTCCTGTCCACCGGCACCTTCTGGAAGACCGAGAAGTGCACGGGCCCGCAGGCCGACAACCCGATCGGTCTCGCGGCCGCGCCGGAGGCGGAGAAGCGGCTGCCGGCCGGCGTGAGCGTCCCGTCGTACGACGCGGACGCCCGCTGCAACGTGCGCGGGCTCACCCCGCTCGGCGAGTACGCCGTGCGCGGCATGATGCAGCGCAAGATGATGCTCGAGATCGACCACATGAGCGTCAAGGCCACCGGCCGGGTGCTCGACATCTTCGAGGCCGAGTCCTACCCGGGCGTGCTCTCCTCGCACAGCTGGATGGACCTGAACTGGACCGAGCGCGTCTACCGCCTCGGCGGCTTCGTCGCCCAGTACATGCACGGCTCCGAGCACTTCACCGCGGAGGCGCGGCGCACCGACGCGCTGCGCGAGAAGTACGGCGCCGGCTACGGCTACGGCACCGACATGAACGGCCTCGGCGGCTGGCCCGCCCCCCGCGGCACCGACACCGGCAACCCGGTCCGCTACCCCTTCCGCAGCGCCGACGGCGGCTCCCTCCTCGACCGCCAGACCACCGGCGAGCGCACCTGGGACCTCAACACCGACGGCGCCGCCCACTACGGCCTCGTCCCCGACTGGATCGAGGACATCCGGCGGGTCGGCGGCCAGGACGTGGTGGACGACCTGTTCCGCGGCGCCGAGTCCTACCTCGGCACCTGGGGCGCGACCGAGCGGCACCGGTCCGGGACCGACCTCGCCCGCGGCGCCACCGCCACCGCGAGCTCGACCGAGTGGTGGAACCCCTTCACGAGCTTCGCGCCCGGCCGCGCCGTCGACGGCGAGCCCGGCACCCGCTGGGCCAGCGAGTGGAGCGACGACCAGTGGCTGACCGTCGACCTGGGCGCCACCCACCTCGTCGGCCGGGTCACCCTCGACTGGGAACGCGCCTACGGCAGGGCGTACCGCGTCGAGCTGTCCACCGACGGGGACACCTGGCGGACCGCCTGGTCCACCACGTCCGGCGACGGCGGACTGGACACCGCGCGCTTCACCCCGGCACCCGCCCGGTACGTCCGCGTCCAGGGCCTGGAGCGCGGCACGGACTGGGGTTACTCCCTCCGCGAGGTCAGCGTCCACAGCGGCTGACGGCCGGGGGTTCGGCCGCCCGCCCCCACCCCTGGTCACCCGCCCGTCACCCCCTGGCCGCACGGATCCCCTCGTCCGGCCATCAAACTTGAACCGTTTGTTTTCTTTAATTGTTCGTGTTTACGCGGTAGCTTGGCCCCCGTGACCGCATCCGGGACCCCGACCACCGCCGACGAGCTGCGTGGCGCAGGCCTGCGGGTGACGGCGGCCCGTGTCGCGCTGCTCGACACCGTGCGGGCCGGCGGCCACCTGGACGCCGAGGCCGTCGCGGCCGGTGTGCGCGAGCGCGTGGGCCGGATCTCCCTTCCGGCCGTGTACGACGCGCTGCACGCGCTCACCGCGGCCGGACTCGTACGCCGTATCGAGCCCCCGGGCTCCCCGGCCCGCTACGAGGGCCGGGTCGGCGACAACCACCACCACCTCGTGTGCCGCTCGTGCGGCGCCGTCGCCGACGTCGACTGCGCCGTCGGCCACGCCCCCTGTCTCACCGCGTCCGACGACCGCGGCTTCGCCATCGACGAGGCCGAGGTCATCTACTGGGGTCTGTGCCCCGGCTGTTCCACCACCAGCAGTTCCTGAGCACCGTGATCCACTAGTTCGGAAGGTTTCCCATGGCTGAGAACCCCGATGCGATCGTCACCGACCCCAAGACGGAGGGCACCGGTGGCTGCCCGGTCGCACACGGGCGTGCGCTGCACCCGACCCAGGGCGGCGGCAACCGCCAGTGGTGGCCGGAGCGGCTCAACCTGAAGATCCTCGCGAAGAACCCGCCCGTGGCGAACCCGCTCGGCGAGGACTTCGACTACGCGGAGGCCTTCCAGAGCCTCGACCTCCCGGCCGTCAAACGGGACATCGCCGAGGTGCTGACCACCTCCCAGGACTGGTGGCCCGCCGACTTCGGCCACTACGGCCCGCTGATCATCCGCATGGCCTGGCACAGCGCCGGCACCTACCGGATCAGCGACGGCCGCGGCGGCGCCGGAGCCGGCCAGCAGCGGTTCGCCCCGCTGAACAGCTGGCCCGACAACGCCAACCTCGACAAGGCCCGCCGCCTGCTGTGGCCGGTCAAGAAGAAGTACGGCCAGAGCCTGTCCTGGGCCGACCTGATGATCCTCGCCGGCAACGTGGCCCTGGAGACCATGGGCTTCAAGACCTTCGGCTTCGCCGGCGGCCGCGAGGACGTCTGGGAGCCGGAGGAGGACGTCTACTGGGGCCCCGAGACCACCTGGCTCGACGACCAGCGCTACAGCGGCGACCGCGAGCTGGAGAACCCGCTCGGCGCCGTCCAGATGGGCCTGATCTACGTCAACCCCGAGGGCCCCAACGGCAACCCGGACCCGCTGGCCGCGGCCCGCGACATCCGTGAGACCTTCCGCCGCATGGCGATGAACGACGAGGAGACCGTCGCCCTCATCGCCGGTGGCCACACCTTCGGCAAGACCCACGGCGCCGGCCCCGCCGACCACGTCGGCAACGACCCCGAGGCCGCCTCCATGGAGGAGCAGGGCCTCGGCTGGAAGAGCACCTACGGCACCGGCAAGGGCGCCGACACCATCACCTCCGGCCTGGAGGTGACCTGGACCAGCACGCCCACCCGGTGGAGCAACGGCTTCTTCAAGAACCTCTTCGAGTTCGAGTACGAGCTGACCGAGTCCCCGGCCGGCGCCAAGCAGTGGGTCGCCAAGGACGCCCCGGAGATCATCCCTGACGCCCACGACCCGGCGAAGAAGCACCGCCCGACCATGCTCACCACCGACCTGGCCCTGCGCTTCGACCCGGTCTACGAGCAGATCTCGCGCCGCTTCTACGAGAACCCGGACGAGTTCGCCGACGCCTTCGCCCGTGCCTGGTTCAAGCTGACCCACCGCGACATGGGCCCGAAGTCGCTCTACCTCGGCCCCGAGGTCCCGGAGGAGACCCTGCTGTGGCAGGACCCGCTGCCGGAGCGCGAGGGCGAGCTCATCGACGCCGCCGACATCGCGGCGCTCAAGGCCAGGCTGCTCGACTCGGGCCTGACCGTCTCCCAGCTGGTCACCACCGCGTGGGCGTCCGCCTCCACCTTCCGCGGCAGCGACAAGCGCGGCGGCGCCAACGGCGCCCGCATCCGCCTGGAGCCGCAGCGCAACTGGGAGGTCAACGACCCCGACCAGCTCGCGGTCGTGCTGCGCACCCTGGAGAGCGTCCAGCAGGAGTGGAACACCGGCGCCCGGAAGGTGTCCCTCGCCGACCTGATCGTCCTCGGCGGCTGCGCCGCGATCGAGAAGGCCGCCAAGGACGCCGGCTTCGACATCGAGGTGCCCTTCACCCCGGGCCGGGTCGACGCCACCGAGGAGCACACCGACGTCGAGTCCTTCGCCGCGCTGGAGCCCACGGCCGACGGCTTCCGCAACTACCTGGGCAAGGGCAACCGCCTCCCGGCCGAGTACCTGCTGCTCGACAAGGCGAACCTGCTCACCCTGAGCGCCCCCGAGATGACCGTCCTCGTCGGTGGGCTGCGCGTGCTCGGCGCCAACCACCAGCAGTCGCAGCTCGGCGTCCTCACCCGGACCCCGGGCGCGCTGACCAACGACTTCTTCGTCAACCTGCTCGACCTGGGTACGACGTGGAAGGCGACCTCGGAGGACCAGACCACCTTCGAGGGCCGCGACGCCGCCACCGGCGAGCTGAAGTGGGCCGGCAGCCGCGCCGACCTGGTCTTCGGCTCGAACTCGGAGCTGCGCGCGCTCGCCGAGGTCTACGCGAGCGACGACGCGAAGGAGAAGTTCGTGCACGACTTCGTCGCCGCGTGGGTCAAGGTCATGGAGCTGGACCGGTTCGACCTGGTCTGAGCCGGCTCCGCCTGACCGGCCGCTCCTCCGCTGTCCGGGCCGACCCGTCACGGGCCGGCCCGGACCTGTCGGATCCGCCGCGGGTCGTCTGACCGGGCGTTTCGGCCGCGGGTCGCCTGACCTGTCGGATCGGCCACGGGTCGGCTGACCTGGCGGATCCGTCTCGGGTCGCTCATCCGATGTCCGGCGGGTGCGGGCCCTCGCGCGCGCATGGTCCGGGCTGCTTCGGGTACGCGTGGAATGCCGTGTCCGGGTCGATCTTGGGCCGGGCACGTCGTACGACCGCAGCTATCTGGGGACCCGCCATGGACACACCCGCCGAGAACGGCACCACCCCCGCGCAGCGGGCGCTCGACGCCCTCGCCCGGAACACCGAGGATGCCGCCGCGCTGGACACGCTCGCCCACAGCGACGTGCTCGTCCCGGTGCCCGACGACGTCCCCGAGGAGGACGCGACCGACCCCAGCGCCGTGGCGCTGCCCGTACTGGAACAGCCGGACGGCGTGCCGGTGGTGCCCGTGTTCACCTCCGAGCTGGAGATGGCCGGGCTGCTGCCGTACGTCTCCCGCTACCGGCTGGTCCCGCTGGGCGCGCTGGCCGCGCAGTGGCCCTCGGACGATCTTTCCCTCACCATCGACGCCAGCTCGGCGCACGGCCTGACGCTGACCTCGGACGGCGTGCGCACCCTGCTGGCCCGCCCCTGACGGCGGCGGCCGCCGGTCACAGGTCAGCGATCACGGGGTCAGCGACATCCCCTCCGGCACGGCGATGCCGAAGTCGACGTCCAGCACCCGGCGCACCTCGGCCTCACCGGCCAGTTCCCGCTTGCGGACCGTGCCGTCGTCGCCGGTCTCGGTGAGGAGGCGGTCCTCCAGGAGGAGATGCCCGTCGGACGTGGTCCGCTGGATGTACAGCCGCCGGGTGAACGGCGACCGCGGGCTCGTCCCCACGAACCAGTTGAACATCTCGTAGTCGGCCGGCTCGAACGGCTCCACGGTGAACGCGTACTGCGCGACCCACTCCCCGCCGGTTCGGTCGTACGCCTCCAGCGTCCACACCGGCAGCGGCCCGCCGTGCGACGCGGGCACGAGCCGGTGGCGGCGCCCCGCGCCGTGGAACTCGGTCCCCGCGGTCAGCGGCACGGGCTCCAGCAGCGCCCCGACCGTCCCGAAGCCGACGTCGGCGAGGTACGGCGACGGATCGCCGTCCACCGTGACGAGCAGGGCCATGTGGGAGCGCGGGCGGCTCTCGACGCGGTCGGCGCCGAGAGCGACGCGTGCGGCGAGCATGGTCACCCGGAAGCCGAGCGCTTGCAGCGCGTACGAGAACAGCAGGTTGTGCTCGTAGCAGTAGCCACCCCGCCGGCTCTCCACCAGCTTGGCCATGAGATCACCCGGGGCCAGGGACGGCGCCCTGCTGTGCAGCGCCTCCAGGTTCTCGAACGGGATCGACAGGGAGTGGGCCAGATGCAGCCCCCGCAGCGTCGCCGGGTCGGCACCGAGGGGGCCGTCCCAGCCGATTCTGCGGAGATAGGCGTCGAGATCGAACGGTGTCGTTTCGGACATGCCCCTCACCCTAGGCGGGCGTCGCGGCTCCGTCGGCGGACCCGGGTCGGGCCCGCTCTCGGACGTTGGTCCTAGGCCAGTCGTGCCGCGGGCATGCTCGCCCGTTGCCGAGGAACCGGGCTACTTGACGCAAAGAGCGCTGTCCTCGGCGGATCTTCGCTCCGCACACTCTGCTGTGCGCGGTGACGCACGACGAGTGCCGGGGGGACTCATGACGAGAACCGTGCTGGACACGACGGGCCTGTCGCCGGACGAGAGGACGTCCGTCTGGGAGGAGACGGCGGCGCTCGCGCTGGTCACCCAGCGCTTCCGGTTCCCGGACCCGGAACGCTCCGGCGCGCTCATCCGGGTCATGGAACTGGGAGCGGCCCAGCTCTCCGCGATCGCGTACGCGCCCCTGGTCTCGTACCGCTCCGCACGCCTCATCCGGCAGTCGGACCCCGAGTTCTGCCAGCTCGCCCTGATCACGTCCGGGCGGCAGGGCGTGGAGCAGGGCGGGCACGAGACGCTGCTCGGACCGGGCGAGATGGTCCTGTACGACAGCTCCCAGCCGTTCCAGGGGCGCGTCGAGACGGACCGGGAGCGGTCCGGCTGCGTGCTGCTGCAGCTCCCCCGGCAGCTGATGCCCCTTTCGGACCGGGTGGTCAGACCGGAGTGCGGGGCGGCCCTATGAAGCCGACGGCGGGCATGGGCCTGGTGTTCCGTCAGATGCTCACCACACTGGCCGGTCCGGACACCGAGCTGTCCGGCGGCGACCAGGCCCTGCTGGGCACGACCGTCGTCGACCTCACGGCGGCGGTCGCCGGACACGTCGAGCAGGCGTCGGCGCTGCCGCCGGGGTCCCGGATGTCCGCGCTCTACCACGCGATGGTGGGCTCCATCGTCCGGAACCTGCCCGATCCCCAGCACGGACCGGCCACGTGGCGGCGGCGCACAGCGTGTCCCTGCGCACCGTGCACCGCGTCTTCCAGGCGCACGAGACCACCGTGTGCGACGTCATCCGGCGGGCACGCAGGTCCCGTTGCCGCCGGGACCTCGCGGACCCGCGCGACGCGAGCCCCGTCCGGGCGATCGGCGCCCGCTGGGGTTGTCCACGGCCCTCCGAGTTCACCCGGGCCTTCCGCGCGGCGACCGGCATGACCCCGACGCAGTTCCGTGCCCTGGTGCAGAAACGTTTCTGAGGGGCGAGCGGCAGTCAGGACGGTGCGAGCCGCGGGCGGGGCGCGTCCCGGCGGGCGAGCCCCCACGAGGAATCACCAGGCGTCACTCGTGTGCGATTCGGGCCGGGGCCGGGTGTGTCAGCGGTCATCCGGGGCATTCGGCGCAGTGGGCCGGCGTGATGGGACGGCGGTCGGTACACGTTGAGGAGATGGGGATTCATATGCGCTTCAGGGGGAGGACGTCCGGCGCGATCGTGGTCGCCGCGGTGGTGGGGAGTGTCGTCCTGACCGGTTGTGGCGGCGGCGACGCGGAGGCCGAGGGGGACGGCAGGTCGCCGAGCGCCGGCACGAGCGCCGGTGCCCGGGAGCAGGGCACGACGGAGGTACGGGCGGCCTACGACAAGACGGCCGAGGCCGAGTCGGCACGGATGACGATCAGGATGAAGCTCTCCGCGGACGGCAAGACGATCACGTCCGACGGCGAAGGCGTCATCGATCTGGCCGAGGGCGACAGCGTCATGACCGTCCGCGCGCAGGACGGGACGCTCGAACAGCGCGTCGTCGACCAGGTCCTCTACCAGAAGGTGACCGGTCAGAAGGCGCCGGGCGGCAAGCCCTGGATCAAGATCGACCTGAAGAAGGCGGCCGCACAGCAGGGCCTGGGCAACCAGCAGCTCGGCGACCCGGCCCAGACTGCCGCGTACGCCAAGGCGATCACCGACAAGGACGTGACCAAGGTCGGCACCGAGAAGATCGACGGCACCAGCACCACCCACTACAAGGTCTCCGTCGACGTCGCCGAGCTGCCGGGCGGGGAGCAGATGAGCAAGCAGCTCGGCCCGACGCTGCCGATGCAGGTCTGGCTCGACGACGAGGGCCGGCTGCGCCGCCAGCAGATCGACATGACCGTCGACGCCCCGGCCTCCGCCTCGGCCCAGCCGGACAACAGCGCGGCGCCGCAGCGGCTGAAGATGAGCACGGTGCTGCAGTTCTCGGACTTCGGCACCGAAGTCGACGCGGAGGCGCCGCCGTCCGGACAGGTGGCCGACATGACCGACGAGGCGCTCCGGGGCGCCCGGCAGCAGAGCTGACCCGCCAGGACCGGTCCGCGTCGGCTGCCCGCCACGCCCGGCCTCTGGGGCGTGGGGCCGCCGGCGCGGGGCGGGAAGGCCAGGAGGAGTTGTGGTGGATGATTCGTCCCTGCGAGCGGTGGGCTGGGCACGCTCGCTGCCCTTGAGTACCGGCCCGAAAGCGGCACGCGACTGGACCCGCGACCATCTGGAGTCCCTCGGCTGGACGCGCAGCCACCCGCAGACCGTGGACGACGTGCTGCTGACCGTCTCCGAACTCGTCACCAATGCCCACGTCCACGCGCACTCCACCGCCCGGCTCGTGATGGCCTGGGACGGCCAGTGCCTGCACATCACCGTGCACGACGACGACGCCGCCCTGCCCACACCGCGCGAGCCCAGCCAGGACCGCCCCGGCGGGCGGGGGATGCTTCTCGTCGACGCCCTGGCCGACGAATGGGAAGCCCGTCGCTGCCCGCACGGCAAGTCGGTGACCGCCTGCTTCCGCCCGTCGGCCACGTGAAGAACCCCGGCCGGCCCGCACGCTGACCCCGCGGGGTGCGGGCACGGCCTCGACCTCGACCCGCACCGCGTCTGCGCGAAGCCCGGCGGCCCCGTCCGGCGGCCTCGCGCACGCGCCGTGTCCCGGCCAGGGAACCGTCATGACGAACACACAGGAATCTCCCGAGCTGACCCCGAGAGCCCTCCACACACCGAGTGAACCCACCGCCGACGACCGCGTCGCGCGGATACGGCGCCGTCTGGAGCGGCTGATCGGAATCGCCGCGACCGAGGGCAACGCGCTGACCGTCCTGCGCAACGGGGACGAGATCTTCCCCGCGATGCTGGCCGCGATCCGGGCAGCCGAGCACACCGTCGACATGATGACGTTCGTCTACTGGAAGGGCGACATCGCCCGCGAGTTCGCCGAGGCCCTCGCCGACCGCGCCCGCGCCGGGCTCAGGGTGCGGCTGCTGCTGGACGGGTTCGGCAGCCGGCTGATCGAGACCGAGCAGCTGGAGACGATGCGGCGGGCGGGAGTGCAGGTGGCGTGGTTTCGCAAGCCGCGGCATCTGTCCCCGCTGAAGCAGAACCACCGCTGCCACCGCAAGGTCCTCGTGGTCGACGAGGAGACCGCGTTCACCGGCGGGGTGGGCATAGCAGAGGAGTGGTGCGGCGACGCCCGCGACCCGCACGAGTGGCGCGACACCCATGTCGAGGTCCGCGGCCCGGCGGTGGACGGCATCGCCGCGGCGTTCGCGCAGAACTGGGCCGAGTGCCACGACGAGTTGTTCGACGAGCGGGACCGGTTCATCGAGCACCGCCCGCAGGGCGACGCGATCGTGCAGGTGGTGCGCGGCTCGGCCAGCCTGGGCTGGCAGGACATGCAGACCCTCATACGCGTGATGCTGGAGTCGGCCGAGGAACGCTTCCGCCTGGCCACCGCCTATTTCTCCCCGGACGCCTACTTCGTCGGGCTGCTGTGCGCCGCCGCGCGACGCGGGGTCGACGTGGAGATCGTGCTGCCCGGGCCGCACACCGACAAGCGGGTCTGCCGGCTCGCCGGGCAGCACTTCTACGAGGACCTCACCGCGTGCGGGGTGAGGATCCACGAGTACCAGCCGACGATGATGCACGCCAAGGTCATCACCGTCGACCGGGTCGCCGCGCTGATCGGTTCGACCAACTTCAACCGCCGCTCCCTGGAGCACGACGAGGAGGTCATGCTCGCCGTGCTGGACCCGGCTTTCACCGCCACCCTGGACGAGCACTTCGACGAGGACGCCGCGGCCAGTGAACTGGTCAGGCCGGGCCGCTGGAAGAAGCGCTCCCTCCTCCAGCGGACCCGCGAGGCGGCCGTGCAGCCCATCCGCCGGTTCCTGTGACCCCCGGCGCCGCGGGAGCGGTTCAGCCGCCGCAGGCCGACCTGAGCTTGTAGAACCAGCTCAGATACGCGCTGTGCGCGTCACGGCCCATGAGGCGCAGCTGTGAGTCGTCCGAGTTCTCCGGATGCGTGAAGTTGCCGCTGCCGATGCAGACGCGCGGGACGAGGTCGTCGTCGTACGCGCCGTCGATCATCATGATCTCGGTGTGCGGGATGATGCCGCGCCCGTCCCCGGTGATGCGGCAGGAACGGCGCTGGATGTGCAGTCCGTTGGAGGCGGCATGGTCTTCTGGCCGTCCTCCGTGCAGGAGCACTTCACCGAGTGCAGCGTGTTCACCATGGGGTCCGCGTCGGTCTTCCAGCGCGGGTAGAACAACGCCCGGTAGGTGGAACCGGTCGGCGTGGTCCACCCGTAGCCGGGGTTCACGGAGTCGGTGGTGCGGCCTTTGCGCAGGTCCTCGAAGCACGTCAGGCCGAGTACAGCTGGGCGTTGGAGAGCGTGGAGGCGTCGTTGTAGGACCGGAACAGGTACCAGTCGGTCGATGGCGGCGAGCCACGGATGGCGCCGTCGGCCGGTCCGGACAGCGGATCGTTGAAGACGGGGCCGTTGATGACCGCCTTGTCCCCGGCCGCAGCGCCCGGTCCGGCCGCTGTGGCCGCCGTCTGCCGGGCGGTGCCGGAGGGCGTCGGCCCCGGTTCGGCCTCGGCCACCCCGGCCAGGCCCAAGCTCAGGGCACACGTGAGGATGACGTGCGCGGTTCTGTGTGCATTGATGCTGCTCGGACCTTCGTCGCGCGTACGGCCGTTGCCGCCGCGCGTCACGGACAGCGCGGCTCCCCCCAGGCGTTCGGGCCTCCTCGGCACTGTCCCTCGCAACGCGGGCAGGCCTCTCTCGCCCGAAGTGCGAGCGACAAGCCTGCCCGTTCGGCAGCCGGGAGTCGTCAACTGCGCGCGGTATCCGGCGTCAACATTCCGCGGTACGAAGGCGGGCCACAGCACCCGATGGCCCGCGGTGCCCGGCGGTGGGCTGGTCACCCACCGCCCGGGTCAGGTCGATTCCCGCTTCACCAGCTCCGTCGGGAGGATCACCGCCGCCGGGTCCTCGCCCCCGATCTGGGCGAGCAGGACCCGCACCATCTCGGCGCTGATCCGGTCCCAGGGCTGCCGTATGGTTGTCAGCTCGGGGCTCGCGGCCACGGCGGCGGGGGAGTCGTCGAAGCCGCCGACGGCGACGTCCTGCGGCACCCGGCGCCCGGCCCGCGCCAGCGCGGTGAGCACGCCCTGGGCCATCAGGTCCGAGGCGACGAACACGGCGTCCATGTCGGGCGCCCGGGCGAGCAGCCGCTCCGCGCCCTCCTCGCCGCTGGCCCGGCTGTAGTCGCCGGAGACGATCAGGGCGTCGTCGACGGGCAGGCCCGCCTCGGCCAGCACCTCCTTGTAGCCGGCCAGCCGCTCCACACCGCCGGGCGTGTCGAGCGGGCCGGTCACCATGCCCACCCGGCGCCGCCCGAGGGACAGCAGGTGCCGGACCATGTCCCGGGCGCCGTCCCGGTCGTCGGCGGCGACATAGCTGACCTTCGAGCCCAGCCCGATCGGCTTGCCGCAGGCCACCAGCGGCACCCCCGCCTCGCGCAGCTCCTGCGCGACCGGGTCGCCGGAGTGGCTGGAGACCAGCAGCACCCCGTCGACGTGCCCGGCGGTGATGTACCGCGTGATGCGCCGCCGCTCGTCCCCGGTGCCCGCCAGCATCAGCAGCAGCGCGATGTCGTGCGCGGCCAGCGCCTGGGTGCAGCCGCGCAGCAGGACGTTGAAGTTGGGGTCCTCGAAGAACCGCTCCTGTGGCTCCGTCAGCAGGAAGCCGACCGAGTCCGAGCGGCCGGTGATCAGGGAGCGCGCGTGCCGGTTCACCACGTACCCCGTCTTGCGGATCGCGGCGTTGACCGCCTCCTGCGCCGCCGGGCTGACGTAGTGACCGCCGTTGAGCACGCGCGAGACCGTGCCGCGCGAGACACCCGCCTCGCGCGCCACGTCGTGAATCGTCGGCGGCTTGCGCCGACCCCCCGGATGGCTCATGGTCATGACTTTACGGCCCCGGACAGCAGGTCGAGGCTCCAGAACCGCTGGATGACCAGGAAGAGCGCCACCAGCGGGAAGACCGCGAGGAACGCGCCGGTGATCACCAGCGTGTACAGCGCGGGCGTGTTCGAGCCCTGCTCCAGGAGCGTGTGCAGACCGAGCGTGATCGGGAACTTCTCGTCGTCGCTGAGCATGATGTACGGCAGCAGGAAGTTGTTCCAGATCGCCACGAACTGGAACAGGAAGACCGTCACCAGGCCCGGCACCATCATCGGCAGCGCGATCCGGGTGAAGATCCGCCACTCGCCGGCGCCGTCCATCCGCCCCGCCTCCACCACGTCGGCGGGCACCGCGGCGGCGGCGTAGATCCGGGCGAGGTAGACACCGTACGGCGAGAGGATCTGCGGCAGCAGTACGGACAGGTAGGAGTCCGTGAGGTCGGCCTTCGCCAGCAGCAGGTACTGCGGGATCGCGAGGATCACCGGCGGCATCAGCACACCCGCGAGCAGCACGTTGAACATCGTCTCGCGCCCGCGGAAGCGGTACGTCGCCAGCGCGTAGCCCGCGAAGGACGACACCGCCGTGGACAGCAGGGCGCCGAGGATCGCGTAGAGGGCGGAGTTGCCCATCCACTGCCAGTACACGCCGTCGCGGTAGGCGTTCAGGTCGGAGAGGTTCTCGGTGAAGCCGGTGCCCGGCAGGAACGTGAACGTGGAGAACAGCTCGCTGCCGGACTTGGTGGAGGCGATCACCACCCAGGCTACGGGCAGCAGGCAGTAGACCGCGCCGAGCAGCAGCGTCACCGTCGGGATCAGCGCGATCCGCTGGGGCGGGGGCGGCCCCTGGGCGGTGCCGGGGGTGGTGCCTGCGGCGGGCTCGCTCTTGCGGACGGCCAGCGTGCTCATCGTGCCGCCTCCTGCCTCTGACGTCGGTTCGCGGCCCGCAGGAAGCCGAAGGACAGCAGCAGCGTGGCCAGCGCGATGATCGTGGCCTGGGCGGCCGCCGCGTGAATGTCGCCCTTGCCGAAGGCGTCCTGGTACACCTTCATCAGCGGACTCCACGTCGTGGACACGGAGTTGGTGAGCGGCTTGAGGGTGGTGGGCTCGCTGAACACCTGGAGCGTCGCGATGATCGAGAAGAAGAAGGTCAGCACCAGCGAGGGCGCCACCATCGGGATCTTGATCCGCAGCGCGATCTGCAACGGGGTGGCGCCGTCCAGCTTCGCCGCCTCGTACACCTCGGCCGGGATGGACCGGAGCGAGGTGTAGATGACGATCATGTTGAAGCCGGTGCCGCCCCAGACCGCGATGTTCGACAGGGCCAGGTACAGCGGCCCGCCGTCCAGCAGATCCGGCTGCGGCAGGCCCAGCCTGTCGAGCACGAAGAAGAAGGGGCTCACGTCCGGCAGGTACAGGAAGCCCCACAGCAGTGCCGCGACCACGCCGGGGATGGCGTACGGCAGGAAGATCGCGAGCCGGGTGAAGGGGGCGAGCCGCACCTTCTCGGAGTCGAGCATCAGCGCGAACAGCAGCGCCAGCCCCAGCATCACCGGGACGACGATGCAGCCGTAGCCGACGACGCGCAGCGCGCCGCCGAGCAGCTCGCTGTCGGTCAGGGCGGCGGTGTAGTTCTCCAGGCCCGCCCAGACCTCGCGGCGGGCGCCGGAGCCGAGGCCCAGGCCGGAGACCTTCACCTTGCGGAAGCTGAGCCAGACCGCGTAGCCGATGGGCAGGGCGAAGAACAGGGCGAACAGGATCGTGGCGGGGAGGAGGAAAAAGTAGGGCGCGCTGCGCGCTCGTTCGAGGGTGGTGGCGGGAGACGGGAGGGCGTACGGGGCCCCCTTGACCCCGTACGCCTTCCGGCGTGCCGTGCTGGTCACTCCGCGACCTCGAAGCCCTGCTTCTTCAGGTCGGCGACGGTGGCCTCCTGCATGGTCTCCAGGGCGGCGGTGAAGTCCGACTTGTTCTTGGCCGCGGCGCCGAAGGCGTCCTTGAAGGCGGTGTAGGCGACGTTCACGTTCGGGCCCCACGCGGCCGGCGCGGTCGTCTGCGCGATCTCCGCGGCCTTGGTGTAGAAGTCGGCCTGGTTGGAGAAGTACTCCGGCGACTCGGTGAAGGCGCCGCTGAGCTGGGCGGCGCTGGAGGCCGGGTAGATGCCGCTCTCCTTGGCGAGCGCGTTCAGCGCCTGACCGTCGGTGTTCAGCCAGGCGGCGAACTCGGCGGCGGCCTCCTTGTGCTCGGAGTCCGTGGTGACGGCGGTGGAGGAGCCGCCCCAGCTGCCGGTGACGTTCTCGCTCGCCGACCACTGGGGGAGCGGGGCCATGGCCCACTTGCCCTTGGTGTCGGGCGCGGCGGTGGTCAGCGTGCCCGGCGCCCACACGGCGCTGACCCAGGCGATCTGCTTGCCGGTGTTGAGCGCCTTGTTCCAGGAGGGGGTGTACATCGGCTGGTTGTCGATGACGCCCTCCTCGACGAGGCCTCCCCAGAAGTCGGCGACCTTGCGGGTGGCGGGGTCGTCGATGCCGACCTTCCACCGCTCGCCCTCGGTGGTCCACCACTTCGCGCCCGCCTGCTGGGCGAGGCCGGCGAAGAGACCGGAGTCGTTGGCGGAGAAGGTGGTGAGGTCGGTGTCCGGGGCCTTCTTCTTCAGCTGCCGGGCGGTCTCGGCGAACTCGTCCCACGTGGTGGGGACCTTCAGGCCGTACTTCTCGAACAGGTCCTCGCGGTAGTAGAACATCATCGGGCCGATGTCCTGCGGCACCGCGTAGACGGCCTCCGTGCCGAGCGTGGTCTGCTGCCAGACGCCCTCGGCGAACTTCTTCTCCGCGTCGCCGACCTCGCCCGATATGTCGGCAAGCGCGTCATTGCTGACCAGCGTGGGCAGCGCCTGGTACTCGGCCTGCACCAGGTCCGGCGCCTTGCCGGCCTTGTGCGCGGTGAGGATCTTGGTGACCAGTGTGTCGCCGGAGGCCTGCTTCTTCACCGTGACGGTGATCTGCTTCTCCTTGCCCGGGCCCTTGTTCCACAGGTCCACGACCTTGTCCATGCCGGGCGCCCAGGTCCAGTAGGTGAGCGAGACGGGCCCGGACCGGGCCTCGCTGTCCCCCTCCTCGCCGCCGCACGCGGCGAGGGCGGTGGTGCCGAGCGTTGCGGCGACGACGGTGGCCACGAGGCGAGAGCGCTTCGTGTTCGGCATGGATATCTCCCCTGACCTGGGCCCCCGCCTGTCACGGGGGCCTGCCATGCTTCTGTGAGCGTTCACAGTAGAGAAACATCCCGGACACTTGTCAATGGTTGTTGCTGTGCGGTTATGTTGGCCCCGCACCGCTATCCCTGTGTGTGCACGTTCCCAAATGATCGATTAATCGGGAGACATCCATGCCGGAGACCACCCCCAGGGGCCTCACCAGGCTCGCCTTCGGTGGGGACTACAACCCCGAGCAGTGGCCGGAAAGCGTCTGGCAGGAGGACGTCCGGCTGATGCGGGAGGCCGGCGTCTCCCTGGTGAGCGTCGGCATCTTTTCCTGGGCGCTGCTGGAACCCGCCCGCGGGGAGTACGACTTCGGCTGGCTCGACCGGCTGCTGGACCTGCTGCACGACAGCGGCGTCCGCGTGGACCTCGGCACCCCCACCGTGGTGCCCCCGGTCTGGTTCTACCGCGAGCACCCCGAGGCGCTGCCGGTCACCGCCGACGGCACCCGCTACGAGTTCGGCTCCCGCGGCGCGATCTGCCACAGCAACCCCGACTACCGGGCCGCCGCCGCGAACATCACCACCCAGCTCGCCGAGCGCTACGGCGACCATCCCGCGCTCGCGATGTGGCACGTGCACAACGAGTACGGCGTCCCCGTATCCGCCTGCTACTGCGACTGCTGCGCCGCCCACTTCCGCCGCTGGCTGGCGGACACCTACGGCACGGTCGAAGCGGTCAACGAGGCCTGGGGAACCGCCTTCTGGGGCCAGCGCTACACCGATCTGGACCAGATCAACCCGCCGCGCGCCACCCCCACCGTCGGCAACCCGGCGCAGGCGCTGGACTACAAGCGGTTCGCCGACGCCACCCTGCGCGAGAACTTCCGCGCGGAGCGGGACATCCTGCACCGCCTCTCGCCCGGCGTGCCGGTCACCACCAACTTCATGACCGCGCTCAGCCAGTGTGACTCCATCGACTACTGGGCCTGGGGCCGCGAGGTCGACCTCGTCACCAACGACCACTACCTGATCACCGACGGCCGCCGCACCCACGTCAACCTCGCCATGGCCGCCGACCTCACCCGCTCGGTCGCCGGCGGCGCGCCCTGGCTGCTCCTGGAGCACTCCACGTCGGGCGTCAACTGGCAGGCCCGCAACCCCGCGAAGGCCCCCGGTCAGATGGCCCGCAACTCCCTCGCCCATGTGGCGCGCGGCTCCGAGGGCGCCATGTTCTTCCAGTGGCGGCAGTCCCGGCGCGGCGCCGAGAAGTTCCACTCGGCGATGGTCCCGCACGGCGGCACCGACACCCGCGTCTGGCACGAGGTCGTGCGACTGGGCGCCGACCTGGACCGGTTGGGCGAGATCCGCTCCACCCGCACCCGCGCGGACGTGGCCGTGCTGTGGGACTGGCAGTCCTGGTGGGCGCAGGGCCTCGACTGGCGGCCCAGCGAGGACCACGACGCCCGCGAACGCGCCGACGCCTTCTACGAGGCGCTCTACGACCGCCACCTCACCGTCGACTTCGCCCACCCGGAAGCCGACCTGTCCGCCTACCCCCTGGTCGTGGTCCCCGCGCTCTACCTGATGACCGAGGCGGCCGGACGCAATCTCCAGGCGTACGTGGAGAACGGCGGCACCCTGCTGGTGTCGTACTTCTCCGGCATCGTCGACGAGCACGACGCCGTCCACGAGGGCGCCTACCCGGGCGCGCTGCGGGACGTCCTCGGCCTGACCGTCGAGGAGTTCTCCCCGCTGCTGAAGGACCAGACGGTCCGCGTCACCGGCCCCGGCGGGAGCGAGCTGCGCGCCGACGTGTGGACGGAGTTCGTCGTGCCGCGCGGCGCGCAGACCGTGTGGACGTACGCCGACGGCCTGACCGCCGGCCGCCCCGCCGTCACCCGGCACCGCCTCGGCGCGGGCACGGCGTGGTACGTCTCCACCCGCCTCGGGGCGGAAGGTCTGGACGCGGTCCTCGCCCAGGCCGCCGAGGACGCCCGCCTCGCGCCCAGCGCCGACCTGCCCCGCGACGTGGAAGTGGTCGTCCGCACCGGAGAGCGGGGCACCTACCTCTTCGCCCTCAACCACACCTCCGCCGACGTCAAGATCCCCCTGGAGACCCCCGGCACCGAACTCCTGACGGGCGAACGCGCCGCGGGCCGCCTGGAGTTGCCCGCGGGAGCGGTCCGGGTCGTCCGGCTGGACGGCTGAGCAGGCACCAGGGCCGGCCGGCCCCCGCACCACCTGGGCCGGCCGGCCCTGGTGGCCGCCCCGACTCCCCTCCACCCGTGCGAGCCGCAGGAGCCGCGGGTGGAGGGGCCGCCTCCACCGCTGCGGGCCACCGGCGCCCGGGAACGGGGAGGTCCCCATCACCCTCACGTCGAAGGGACGACGGACGACGATGTTCCATCCCAGACGCACCCTCAGGGCCCTGCTGCTGCCGCTGGCCGCAGGGCTCGCCCTGACCGCCCTCCCGGCACCGGCCGCCCAGGCGGCGAGCACGCTCACCAACGGGGGATTCGAGACCGACGGCACCGGAACCGGCACGCCCGGCGGCTGGTCGGAGTACGGCTCCACCGCGGCCTCCTTCACCGAGGCGGGCGGCCACAGCGGCGGCTACCGGCTGAGCCACTGGGCGTCCACCGCCTACAAGGTGGAGACGTACCAGTACCTCTCGGGCCTGACCAACGGCACGTACAAGCTGACCGCCTGGGTCCGCTCCGGCGGCGGTCAGAACGCCGCCTACATAGCCCTGAAGAACTGCGGCGGCGCCGAACAGCGCACCGACATCCCGGTCTCCGCGAGCGGCTGGCTGCGGATCGTCGTGCCGGTGAAGGTCACCGCCAACCAGTGCACGATCAGCGTCAACAGCGACGCCAACGCGGGCAACTGGATCAACGTCGACGACCTCACCTTCACCCCGGGCACGTCCGGCACCACCATCCACGGCGCCGACGTCTCCTCCCTCGCCAAGAGCGAGGCCCTGGGCGGGGTCTACCGCGCCAGCTCCGGCGCCACCGCCGACCCGCTCGCCGTCATGAAGTCCGCGGGCATGAACTACGCCCGGCTGAAGGTCTGGGTGAACCCGGCCGACGGCTACAACAACAAGACCCGGGTGCTCGCCCTCGCCAAGCGCGTCAAGGCGCAGGGCATGAAGCTCCTCGTCGACTTCCACTACTCGGACACCTGGGCCGACCCGGGCGCCCAGTCCAAGCCGGCCGCCTGGGCAGGCCACTCCTACAGCCGGCTCAAGACGGACGTGTACGACCACACGTACGACGTGCTGAGCGCGCTGAAGGCCCAGGGGACCACCGCCGACATGGTCCAGGTCGGCAACGAGATCAACGGCGGCATGCTGTGGAACGAGGGCTCGACGGACAACTGGCCCCAGCTCGCCGGACTGCTCAACTCCGGCTACGACGCGGTCAAGGCGGTCAGCTCCTCCACCACGGTCGCCCTGCACCTCGCCAAGGGCGGTGACCTCGCCGGCACCCGCTGGTGGTTCGACGCGGCCGTCGCGCACGGCGTGAGGTTCGACGCCATCGGCCTGTCGTACTACGGCTACTGGCACGGCTCGCTGTACGACTTCCAGACCACCCTGGACGACGCGGCCGCCCGCTACGGCAAGCCGGTGTTCGTCGCCGAGACGGCCTACCCCTTCCGCCTCGACAGCGAGGACGCGCACGAGAACATCATCGACCTCCCCGGCGAACTGGTCGCCGGCTACCCGGCCACCACCGCGGGGCAGACCAGGTGGATGAACGACATCACGAGCATCGTGGAGGCCGTCCCGAACCGCCGCGGGCTCGGCGTCTTCTACTGGGAGGCCACCTGGACCGCCGTGAAGGGCAACGGCTGGGACCCCACCGACCCGTCCTCCGGCAACGGCTGGGAGAACCAGGCGCTGTTCGGCTACGACGACCGGGCGCTGCCCGCGATGGCGTGGTTCGGCCACCGCTGACCCCGCCGGCCGGCCGCCGCTGACCCGCTTCGGCCACGGGCGCCCACGGACCCGGGGGTCCGGCCGCGAGAGGACACACCTCCGCGGCCGGACCCCCGGCCGTGCGCCCACCCCCGTAGATCGAAGAACCGTTCGATACCGGCCAAGAGGCACCGCGTCCGGGATGCGGTGTCTCGACCCCTGCCGCACCGGGCAAACGGCCAGTGAGGGGCCCGATCGAGGGGGACGAGATGCTGAGGACTCCCGGCAACGACACACGGCTGCGCATCCTGGAATGGCTCAAGGAGCCGGCCGCCCACTTCCCGCACCACCCCACCGACCCGGTCGGCGACGGCGTCCCCGCGGACGCCGTCGCCGCCAAACTCGGCGTCCCCCGCCCGGTCGCCGAAACCCACCTCGCCCTCCTCGCCGCCCTGGGCCTGCTCCGCACCCACCACGTCCGCGGCCGCGTCCACTACCGGCGCGACGACATGCGGATCGCGGAGGTGGCCCGGATCTTCGAGAAGGGGTGGTGACAGGGCCGAGGTGCCCGCCGCCGGCGTCCGGGGTTACGCTGCTGACCGCATGACAGCCCCGGACACCGGCAGCGCGCCCCCGCGCGCCACGCCCGCACGACGCCGCCCCGCCTGGCGTGCCCAGGCGCCGGTGGTCGCCGTGGTCGCGGCCGGCGGCGGCATCGGGGCCGCCGCCCGCTACGCCGCGTCCCTGCTCTGGCCCGCCGCACCCGGCGGCTTTCCCTGGGCGACCTTCTGGGTCAACGTCGCCGGCTGCGCGGCCATCGGCGTCTTCCTGGTGACCGTCACCGAGATCCGCCCGGCCCATCCGCTGGTGCGCCCGTTCGTCGGCACCGGCGTGCTCGGCGGCTTCACCACCTTCTCGACGTACGCCGTCGACATCCAGCGGCTGACCGAGGCGGGCCGCCCCGCCACGGCGTTCGCCTACCTCGCCGCGACCCTCCTCGCGGCCCTCACCGCCGTCGCCCTCGCGGCCACGGCGACCCGCCGGCTCCTCACCCGGAGGCAGCGATGAACCCCGACGCGGCTACGCCCCGGCCGGCCGGCCCCGCCCTGCGCCTGACCGTCCTCGTCGGCGAGCACGACACCTGGCACCACCGGCCCCTGGCCACGGAGATCGTGCACCGGGCGCACGTGGCGGGCCTCGCCGGTGCCAGCGTCTTCCGCGGGATCGAGGGGTTCGGCGCCTCCTCGGTCGTGCACACCTCCCGCCTGCTCTCGCTGAGCGAGAACCTGCCGGTCGCCGTCGTGATCGTGGACGCCGAGGACCGCGTCCGCGCCTTCCTGCCGCGCCTGGCGGAGCTGGTCACCGACGCACTGGTCACCCTCGACCCGTGCGAGATCGTCCGGTTCCCCACCCGGCGGGAGGCACCGTGAACTGGCTGCTGGTCGTCGTCGGCGGCATGATCGGCGCGCCGCTGCGCTATCTCACCGACCGCGCGGTGCAGTCCCGCCACGACTCGGTCTTCCCCTGGGGCACCCTCACGGTCAACGTCACCGGGTGCCTGGTTCTCGGCCTGCTGACCGGCGCGGCGCTCGGCTCCCGCTGGGGGCTGCTGCTCGGCACGGGCCTGTGCGGCGCCCTGACCACGTACTCGACCTTCTCGTACGAGACGCTGCGCCTCGCCGAGACCGGCGCGCGGCTGTACGCGGCGCTCAACGTGGCGGCGAGCGTGCTCGCCGGCCTCGCGGCGGCGTGCGCGGGGGTCGCGCTGGCCCACGCCGTGTGAAAGTGGTCACATCAGCCGTCCACCCCGCTGAATCTTTCCCTTGACAGGCCCCCGGCGTTGCCCGCAGGATCGACCACCGTGAACCTGTCAGACAGCCAGACAGGTGGTCCGGGCCCGCGGCGCGTCAGCGCCATGGAAGCGGTGCTCACCCACCTTCGCGGCGCGATCGAGCGCGGCGAGTACGCGATCGGCGACAAGCTGCCCTCCGAGGCGGAACTCTGCCGCACCCTCGAGGTCTCCCGGCCCGTGCTGCGCGAGGCGCTGCGCGCCCTGCAGGCGCTCGGTCTGACCGTGGCCAAGACCGGCAAGGGCACCTTCGTGGTCGCCAGCAGCGTCGAGGACCCCACCTTCGGCGACTACGCGGCCAGCGATCTGCTGGAGGTGCGCCGGCACGTCGAGATCCCGGTCGCCGGGTACGCGGCCCTGCGCCGCACCCCCGAGAACCTCGACCACCTGGCCCATCTGCTCGACCGCATGGAGCGGGAGACCGACACCACCGCGTGGGTCGCGATGGACACCCTCTTCCATCTGGCCGTGGCCGAGGCCGCCCAGAACCCGGTGTTCCGCCGGGTCATCGAGGAGATCCGGGACGCCCTCGCCCGCCAGTCCGCGTTCCTGAACGAGGTCGGCGGCCGGCGCGAGCAGTCCAACCGCGAGCACCGGGCCATCGTCGAGGCGCTGATCGACGGTTCCGAGCACGACGCCGTCGAGGCGATGTCCCACCACCTCGACCGCGTCGAGACCACCCTCACCCACATCGTGCGATCCCCACGCACCGGCACCACCACGGAAGGCGGACCCGAGCGTTGAGCGAGCAGTCCCTGCACAAGGATGTGCGGACCGGGCACGGCGACGGCGTGCAGAAACGTTCCGTCCATGTCGACGCCGGAGACGAGGGCTACAGCAAGTCCCTCAAGTCCCGGCACGTCAACATGATCGCCATCGGCGGCGCCATCGGCACCGGCCTCTTCCTCGGCGCGGGCGGCCGGCTCGCCGACGCCGGTCCCTCCCTCTTCATCGCCTACGCGGTCTGCGGCCTCTTCGCCTTCCTCGTCGTGCGCGCCCTCGGCGAACTCGTGCTCCACCGGCCCTCCTCCGGCGCCTTCGTCTCGTACGCCCGCGAGTTCATGGGCGAGAAGGGCGCGTACACCGCGGGCTGGATGTACTTCCTCAACTGGGCCACCACCGGCATCGCCGACATCACCGCCGTGGCCACCTACACCCACTACTGGGGCATGTTCTCCGACATCCCGCAGTGGGTGCTCGCGCTGATCGCGCTCGCCGTCGTGCTCACCGTGAACCTGATCTCGGTGAAGATCTTCGGCGAACTGGAGTTCTGGTTCGCCATCGTCAAGGTCGGCGCGCTCGTCGTCTTCCTGTGCATCGGCGTCTTCCTGCTGGTCACCCAGCACCCCGTCGACGGCCACACCCCCGGCCCGTCGCTGATCACCGACAACGGCGGCGTCTTCCCCAACGGCCTGCTGCCCATGCTGCTGATCGTCCAGGGCGTCGTCTTCGCCTACGCCTCCGTCGAGCTGGTCGGCGTCGCCGCCGGCGAGACCGAGAACCCCGAGAAGATCATGCCGAAGGCGATCAACTCGATCATGTGGCGCGTCGGCCTGTTCTACGTCGGCTCGGTCGTGCTGCTGTCGATGCTGCTGCCCTGGTCGTCGTACAAGGCGGGCGAGAGCCCCTTCGTCACCGTGCTCTCCAACATCGGCGTGCCCGCCGCCGGCGGCATCATGAACCTCGTCGTGCTCACCGCGGCGATGTCCTCGCTCAACTCCGGCCTGTACTCCACCGGCCGCATCCTGCGCTCCATGGCGATGTCCGGCTCCGCCCCCAGGTTCACGAGCGTCATGAGCCGCAGCAAGGTCCCCTACGGCGGCATCCTGCTCACCAGCGGCTTCTGCGTCCTCGGCGTCGGCCTCAACTTCGTCGTCCCGGCCGAGGCGTTCGAGATCGTGCTGAACTTCGCCGCGATCGGCATCCTCGCCACCTGGGGCATGATCATGGTTTGCCACCTGCTGTTCTGGCGGAAGACCCAGCGGGGCGAGCTGGACCGCCCCGGCTACCGCCTCCCCGGATCCCCCTGGACCGAGCTCGTGACGCTGGCGTTCCTCGCCTCCGTCCTGGTCCTCATGTACGCCGACGGCGGCGCCGGACGCACCACCGTGCTGTGCCTGCCGCTGATCGTCGCCGCCCTGGTCGCGGGCTGGTACGCCGTCCGCGGCCGCACCGGCACCACCCCGCCCGCCCAGGCCGACGCGTGACCCCGCCCAGGCCGACACCCACCCACCGATGAACCAGGCAGTGATGTACAGCAGTTCCGCCGCGGACGCACCCCTCGTCCGTGAACCCCTGCACGCCCCCGTCGCCCACCTCGTCCGCGGCGGGGTCGTCGAGGGCATCCACTACGGCTCCCTCGTCGTCCTCGACTCCGATGGCCGGGTCACCCTCCAGCTCGGCGACATCGAGGCCGCGTTCTACCCGCGCTCGGCGCTCAAGCCGGTCCAGGCCGTCGCCATGGTCCGGGCCGGGCTGCCGCTCGACGGGGAACTGCTGTCCCTCGCCGCCGCCAGCCACTCCGGCGAGGAACGCCACCTCACCGGCGCCCGGCGCATCCTGGAACTGGCCGGCCTCACCGAGGACGACCTGCGCAACACGCCCGACCTGCCGTTCGACCCCGCCGTGCGGGACACCTGGGTGCGCGAGGGACGCCGGCCCTCCCGGCTCGCCCAGAACTGCTCCGGCAAGCACGCCGCCATGCTGTACGTCTGCCGGCTCAACGGCTGGTCCCTGGACGACTATCTCGACCCCGAGCACCCCCTCCAGCAGGCGATCGCCGAGATCGTCGAGGACCTGACCGGGCAGCGGGTCGCCGCGGTCACCGTCGACGGCTGCGGCGCGCCGCTGTTCTCCGTCTCCCTGCACGGGCTCGCGCGCGCCGTCGCCCGGATCACCACCGCGGCGCCGGGCACGCCGGAGGCGCGGGTCGCCGACGCCATGCGCGACCACGCGGAAATGGCCTCCGGCTCGGGCCGGGACGTGGCCGCGCTGATGCGGGCCGTGCCGGGGCTGCTCGCCAAGGACGGCTTCGAAGGCGTCCAGGTCGCCGCGCTGCCCGACGGGCGGGCCGTCGCCGTGAAGATCTCCGACGGGGCGAACCGGGCGCGGATTCCCGTCGCCGCGGCGGCGCTCGCCCGCGCGGGCGTGGACCCGGCACTGCTGACCGGGTTTGCCGGGGAGCCGCTGCTCGGTGGCGGGCAGCCGGTGGGGTCTGTACGGGTGGTCCGGGCGCTGGACCCGGTGTCCGTGTAGGCGCCGATGCCGAGTGGGGGGCTGCGAACCGTCGGCGGTCCGCGGGTCGTTTCGTGGCCGCTCGCGCGGTTCCCCGCGCCCCTGAGGCAGTTCACCTTCACCTTTCCCAATGAAAGAAGCCCCTTCCGATGAACGCCGTCGCCACCCGTCGTGAGCACGACCTGCTCGGGGACCGGGACGTTCCCGCCGACGCCTACTGGGGTGTGCACACCCTGCGCGCCACGGAGAACTTCGCCATCACCGGCACCCCCATCTCCGCCTACCCGCACCTGATCACCGCCCTGGCCGCCGTGAAGGAGGCCGCCGCGCTCGCCAACGAGGAGCTGGGGCTGCTCGACCCCCGCAAGGCCGCCGCGATCGTCGCCGCGTGCCGGGAGATCCGCGCCGGTGAGCTGCACGACCAGTTCGTGGTGGACGTGGTGCAGGGCGGCGCCGGCACCTCCACCAACATGAACGCCAACGAGGTCGTCGCCAACCGGGCGCTGGAGCTGCTGGGTTACGAGAAGGGGCAGTACCGGTACCTGCACCCCAACGAGGACGTCAACCTCGGCCAGTCCACCAACGACGTCTACCCGACCGCCGTCAAGATCGCGACGGTGTTCGCGGTGCGCGGCCTGCTCAAGGCGATGTCGGTCCTCCAGGACGCCTTCGCCCGCAAGGCCGTCGAGTTCCGCGACGTGCTGAAGATGGGCCGCACCCAGCTCCAGGACGCCGTGCCGATGACGCTCGGGCAGGAGTTCTCGGCGTACGCCGTCATGCTCGACGAGGACCGCAGCCGGCTCGCCGAGGCCGTCGAGCTGATCCACGAGATCAACCTGGGCGCCACCGCCATCGGCACCGGCCTCAACGCGCCCCGCGGCTACGCGGAGGCGGCCCGCCGCCACCTCTGCGAGATCACCGGCCTGCCCCTGGTCACCGCCGCCAACCTGGTCGAGGCCACCCAGGACTGCGGCGCGTTCGTGCAGATGTCCGGCGTGCTCAAGCGGATCGCCGTCAAGCTGTCCAAGAGCTGCAACGACCTGCGACTGCTGTCCTCCGGGCCGCGCGCGGGTCTCGGCGAGATCAACCTGCCGCCCGTGCAGGCCGGTTCGTCGATCATGCCCGGCAAGGTCAACCCGGTGATCCCCGAGGTCGTCAACCAGGTCGCCTTCGAGGTCATCGGCAACGACGTCGCCATCACCATGGCCGCCGAGGCCGGTCAGCTCCAGCTGAACGCCTTCGAGCCGATCATCCTGCACTCCCTGTCGGAGTCCATCACCCACCTGCGCAACGCCTGCGTCACCCTCGCCGAGCGGTGCGTGGCCGGCATCACCGCCAACACCGAGGTGCTGCGGGCCAGTGTCGAGAACTCCATCGGCCTGGTCACCGCCCTGAACCCGCACATCGGTTACACGGCCGCCACCGACATCGCCAAGGAAGCCCTCGCCACCGGCCGGGGCGTGGCCGAACTCGTCCTGGAGAAGGGCCTGTTGCCGCAGGAGAAGCTGGCCGCCCTGCTGCGTCCCGAGGTCGTCGCGGGCAACGGCTCGCCCGTCGTCTGACCCGCGTTCTCCGCGCGGGACCCGCCGACACGCACCAGGAACGGCCCGGAGGCACAATGGTGATCATGACGTCGTCGACGACCTTCCAGCCGGTCCTGGAGCGCATCGCCGAGGAGATCGAGCGCACGCCCGGCCGCGGCCGGCCCGCCGACTACATCCCGGCGCTCGCCGCCTGCGACCCGCGCCGCTTCGGCATGGCCGTCGCCGAGCCGGACGGCACGGTGTACGGGGTGGGGGACTGGCGCGAGCCGTTCTCCACCCAGTCCGTCACCAAGGTCTTCACCCTCGCCCTCGACCTGGCCCGCGAGGGCGACGAACTGTGGGAGCACGTGGGCCGCGAGCCCTCCGGCAACCGGTTCAACTCCCTGGTCCAGCTGGAGTACGAGGACGGCATCCCGCGCAACCCGTTCATCAACGCGGGCGCCCTCGTCGTCACCGACCGCCTGCACACCCGTACCGGCGACGCGTCCGGCACCCTCCTGGACTTCCTGCGCGCCGAGTCCGGCAACCCGGAGCTGTCCTACGACGAGGAGGTCGCCGCGTCCGAGGCCGCGCACGGTGCCCGGAACGCGGCCCTCGCCCACTTCATGGCGTCGTACGGCAACATCGACAACCCGGTGCCGGAACTGCTGGAGCAGTACTTCCGGCAGTGCTCCCTGCGGGCCTCCTGCGCCGACCTGGCCCGCGCGACCGCCTTCCTGGCCCGGCACGGGGTGCGCGCCGACGGCTCCCGGCTGCTCACCCGCAGCCAGGCCAAGCAGGTCAACGCGATCATGATGACGTGCGGCACGTACGACGCGGCGGGCGACTTCGCCTACCGCGTGGGCCTGCCCGGCAAGAGCGGCGTGGGCGGCGGCATCGTCGCGGTCGTCCCCGGCCGCTGCACCCTGTGCGTCTGGAGCCCCGGCCTGGACGAGCGCGGCAACTCCGTGGCGGGCGTGGCGGCCCTGGACCGCTTCACCACGCTGACCGGCCTGTCGGTGTTCTGAACGCTCACCGGCCCGCTGGTGTTCTGAGCACTGACCGGCCTGTCGGTGTTCTGAACACCGCCCCCGGACAGCGCCCGCCCGGTGACGGGCACACACCGGTAACGCACCGGCTGACCCCCGGAGGCCCCCGTGTCGCCCGCGGGCCACTCCGCGTTGCCACGCTGCCCCGGTGTTGGCCATGGCTTCCTCCGTCGATCTGCGCCACTGCGGCGTCCTGGGGCTGGCCGGGACCGCCGTCCTCGCCCTGGGCGGTGAGACGGCCGGAGCCCTGCCCGTCCGCGAGCTGCCGTCGCCCGCGTCGCCCGCCGCCGCCCTCGGCCTGGTCGGTGCGTCCTTCGGCGTCGTCCTGCTGATCGCCGCCTGGGCGCTGCTCGGCCGTCTCCTGCGCGGACCCCAGCCGCCCACCCGGCGGGCCCTGCTGCTCGTCCTCGCCCTCTGGGCGGCGCCGCTGCTGCTGGCCCCGCCGCTGTTCAGCCGGGACGTCTACAGCTACCTCGCGCAGGGCGCCATGGTCGACGCCCGGATCGACGTGTACACCCACGGCCCGTCCGCGCTCGGCGGCCCGGCGGCCGACGAGGTCGCCCCGCCGTGGCGGCACACCGCCGCCCCGTACGGGCCGGTGTTCCTGGCCGTCGCCGCCGCGCTCGCCGGTCCGGCCGGCGGTGACCTTTCCACCGGCCTGCTGGGGATGCGTCTGGTCGCCCTGCTCGGAGTCGCCCTGATGGCGGCCGCGCTGCCCCGGCTCGCCCGGCACAGCGGCACCGACCCGGCCACCGCGCTGTGGCTGGGCGCGCTCAACCCGCTCGTGCTGCTGCACCTCGTCGCCGGCGCCCACAACGACGCCCTGATGCTGGGCCTGCTCGGCGCGGGCCTGGTCGCCGCACTCGGCCGCCGGCCGGTCCTCGGAGCCGTCCTCGTCACACTCGCCGCGCTGGTCAAGGCGCCCGCGGTGCTGGGACTGGCCGCCGTCGCCGTACTCGCGGCGCGCGCCGGACACCGCCCGGTCCGGGCCGTGCTGACCACCGGCCTCACCGCCGCCGCCACGACGGTCGCCGCGACCGCCGTCGCGGGCACCGGCTACGGCTGGATCGCCGCCCTCCGCACCCCCGTCTCCCCGCACAACTGGGCGCCGACCAGTCTGCTCGGCCGTGCCACCGCCGCCCTGCTGGACCACCTCGGCAGCGATCTCGCCCCGCTCGCCGTGCCCGCCTGGCACGCCCTCGGCCTCGCCGCGACGGCGGCCGTCCTGTGCCTCGTCTGGCTGCGGCTGCGGCCACACCCGGTGTACGCGCTCGGCCTGAGCCTCGCCGCCGTGGCCGCGTTCGGCCCGGCGATCCGCCCCTGGTACGCGCTGTGGGGCCTGTTCCTCATCGCCGCCGCGGCGCCCAGCGCCTCCGTGCGCCACCGCACCGCCACCGTCACCGCCGTGCTCGCCCTCGCGGTGCTGCCCAGCGGCGCGCCCGCCGACCTCGGCCGGCTGCTGCTGGCCGGCTGCGGCGGGGTCCTCGCCGTGGTCGTCCTGTGGCAGGCCCACCAGGCGGTGCGGGCCCCGGCCCTGGGGCGCACCGCGTGAACCCGCCCCGCACCGATCGCGCACGGCTGCTGCTCGTCCTCGCCCTCGCCGCCGCCGTGACCGTCTTCACCGCGACCGTGCCGCTGCTGCGCGACTGGTTCGACCTGCGCGTCTACCACGGCACCGTCCACCACTGGACCGACGGCGGCCGGCTCTACGACTACCGGGTGCCGGGCACGCCGTACGGCTTCACCTACCCGCCCTTCGCGGCCCTCGCCCTGCTGCCGCTGGCCCTGGTCACCGTGGGCACCGCCGTGATGCTCGCCCTGCTGGTGAACCTGACCGCCCTCGCCGTCTGCCTGCGCCTGCTGACCGGGCCGGCGTGGCGGCGCTACGGCTGGTACGGCTGCTCCCTGGCCGCCTGCGTGCTCGCGCTGTACGAGCCGGTCCGCGACACCGTCAGCTTCGGCCAGGTCAACCTGGTGCTGCTGGCGCTGGTCCTGGCCGACGCCCGGCTGCTCGCCACCGGCCGGGGACGCCTCGCGGGTGCCGGCATCGGCCTCGCCGCCGCGATCAAGCTGACCCCGGCGCTCTTCATCGGCCTGCTGCTGCTCACCCGCCGGGGCCGGGCCGCCGCGTTGGCGACGGGGGTCGCCGCCGGGGCGACCGCGTGCGCGGCCTGGGTCGCGCCCGACGCGTCACGGTTCTACTGGACGCGGGCGCTGTGGGACACCGGCCGGGTGGGCCGGCTCGACTATGTCTCCAACCAGTCGGTGCAGGGCGTCCTGGCCCGCCTCGGCCTGACCGGTCATGCGGTGTGGGCGGTGGCGGTGCTGCTGGTCCTCGGTGTGTGGGCGTGGCGCTCCCGCCGGGCGGCCGCGGCGGGGGACTGGCCCGCCGCGTTCGCGCTGACCGCACTGACGGCCTGTCTGGTCAGCCCGGTCACCTGGGTGCACCATCTCGTCTGGCTGCTCCCGGCGTTCGCCGTGCTGATGCGCGCCGGACGGACCCGCTGGGCGGGCGCCCTGTACGCGGTGCTGTGCACCAGCGTGGTGTGGCTGTGGGTGGACGACACCTCGGGCGTCGACGGCTTCCTCGGGAGCAACGCGTACACCTGGATCACCCTCGGCCTGCTGCTGTGGCTGCCCGCCGGTCACTCCACCGGCATCCGGCCGAACAGCAGCCGCAGCGCGAGCGCCACCGCCCCGGCGCCCAGCACCGCGGCGGCCGCGACGGCCGCCCCGCCGGCCCAGCCCGGCCCGGTGCCGGCGGGGACGGCCGCCGCGGCCGGTACGACGTCCGGGCCCGGCCTCGGCCGGGCCCGCAGGGCGTCCAGCGACCCCACGGGGTCCACCCGGCCCGCCGCCTCGAAGCCCCAGTCGAGCAGCGAGCGGGCCTCCTCGTAGACGGCGAACCCGTCGCCCTCCCGCGGGTTCATCACCGTCACCACGAGGGTCCGCCCGCCCTTGCGGGCCGCGGCGACCAGGGTGTGGCCCGCGTTGCTGGTGTAGCCGTTCTTGACGCCGATCAGCCCCGGATAGCGCTCCACGCCGTCCGAGCCGGTCAGCAGCCGGTTGGTGTTGCGGATCTCGTACGCCCAGCCGCCGCCGCGCCCGGGGAAACGGGCCTCGACGGTCCCGCAGTACCGCGCGAAGTCGGCGTTGCGCAGCCCCGCCCGGCCGAACACCGCCAGGTCGTACGCCGAGGACACCTGGCCCGGCGCGTCGTAGCCGTCCGGCGACAGCACCCGCGTGTCCAGCGCGCCCAGCGCGCGCGCCTTCGCCTGCATGCGCTGCGCGGTGGTCCGCCAGCCCCCGTTGAGCGCGGCCAGCACCCGCACCGCGTCGTTGCCGGAGCTGAGGAAGACGCCGCGCCACAGATCCGCGACCCGGTAGGTGTGGCCCTCGGAGACCCCGACCAGACTGCTGCCCGGACCGATCCCCTTCAGCTCCTCCGGCTCGACGCGGTGCCGCACGCCGCCCGGCAGCACCGGCAGCACGGTCAGCGCGAACAGGGTCTTCAGGGTGCTCGCGGGCGGCAGCTTGCGGTGCGCGTCGTGCGCGGCCAGGACCTCGCCGGTACGGGCGTCCGCCACCAGCCAGGAGCGCGCGGAGACGTCCGGCACCTTCGGCGCCCCGGCGCGCGGCCGGACATGGGTGCCGGGCCGGTACAGCAGCGCGGGGCGCGGGGCCGCCCGCGGCCCGCCCGGCGCGCCCGGGTCGCCGGCGGCCGGGGCGGCCACCGCGGCGGACGCCAGGGCCAGCATGCCCGCCAGACAGAAACCGCAGGTCGACACCGTCAGCCGGGAGGGGAATCCGATCGTCATACGGTCAACGTAGGAACGCTCCACGCATGCGCCGCGCTGGCCGGGCCGTTGGCCGCCCGCGTGCACCCGGATGTCCCACACGCCCGCCGGACACGGGTCGCCGAACGCCGCCCGAGCGGGGATCGGCCTCAGCCGGCCGGCAGCGCCGGCCGCACCCGCCGCAGGAACGTCGCGTTGTCCGGTGTCTCGCGCATCCGCTGGAGCAGCGTCTCCAGGTCGGCCGCCGCGTCCCGGGACCGCAGGGCCCGGCGCAGACCGCGCACCGCGGCCGACTCCGCGGGGGAGAGCAGCGGTTCCTCGCGGCGAGTGCCGGAGGCGGTGAGGTCGACGGCCGGGAAGAGCCGGCGGGCGGCGAGTTCGCGGCTGAGCCGCAGTTCCATGTTGCCGGTGCTCTTCAGCTCCTCGAAGAAGTACGCGTCGGCCCGTGAGCCGGTCTCCACCAGCGCGGTCGCCAGAATGGTGAGCGAACCGCCCTCCTCCGTCTGGCGGGCCGCTCCGAAGAAGCGCTTCGGCCCGTGCAGCGCCGCCGCGTCGACACCGCCGCTGAGGGTGCGTCCGCCGGACGACGCCGCGTTGTTGCAGGCCCGGCACAGCCGGGTCAGCGAGTCGAGCAGGATCACCACGTCCTCGCCGTGCTCGACCAGCCGCCTGGCCCGCTCCACGACGAGTTCGGCGAGGGCGATGTGCTCACGGGGCGTCCGGTCGAACGTCGAGGCGTACACCTCGCCGCGCACCGAGCGCCGCATGTCGGTGACCTCCTCGGGGCGCTCGTCGAGGAGGACGACCATCAGCCGGCACTCGGGGTGGTTGCCGGCGATCGCCGCGGCGGTCTGCTGGAGCAGGACCGTCTTGCCGCTCTTGGGCGGGGCCACGATCAGTCCGCGCTGGCCCTTGCCGACCGGCGCGAACAGGTCGGCGAGCCGCCCGGTGAGCCCGGCCGCCGGGTGCTCCAGGCGCAGCCTGCGCCGCGGGTGGAGCGGGACCAGGTCGCCGAAACGGCTCCGGCCGCGGGCCTCTTCGGGGCTGCGGCCGTCGATCCGCGCGACGCCGGTCAGCGCGCCCCGCGGGCCGGCCACGCCGTCGACCAGGTCGCCCTTGCGCAGTGCGTACCGGCGGATCAGCGCGGCGGGGACCTGCGGGTCCGCGGGCGACGGCGAGAGGTGCGCGGCGCGCAGGTGCCCCTTCCCGCTCGCATCGACGTCGAGCACACCGGTGACGGTCCGGGCGACCGCGGAGTGCTGCTGGAGGAGGGGATGTTCGAGAGTGGTGGCCATGAGTGGTCCTTTCGAGGACGCCAGGCAGGTGAGAGAAGAAGGAAGGGGAGGGGGAGAAAGAAGCCGCGCGGGGGTGACGGACGGGCGCACAGCGGGCTTCGTGCGAACGGCGGGAACACGCCTCGGAACCGAGGCGGTGAGAGACCACAAAGGAGAAGAGAAGAGAATCCGGTACTGGCGCCCTCGACGGGGCGTACACAAGTACCGATCGCACTGTACCACGCCCGGCGAGGCGGGCCCGGCGGCCGGCGGCCGGGAGTACGCTGGCGGCGATGTTCAGCCCCGAGGGTCCCAGCCTGCGTGAACTCGCCGTCCAGGCGCTGTCGTCGGTCGAGCGCGGCTACGACCTGCTCGCGCCCCAGTTCGACCACACGCCGTTCCGCACCCCGGACTCCGTGCTGGACGCGACCACCGCGGCGTTGCGCCGGATCGGCCCCTTCGAGGACGGGCTCGACCTGTGCTGCGGCACCGGGGCGGGCGTCGGCGTGCTGTCCCGGGTGTGCGCGCGCAGCGCCACGGGGGTCGACTTCAGCGCGGGCATGCTCACGGTGGCCCGGCAGCGGGTCCGGCCCCCGGCGAGGGGACCGCGCGTGTCCTGGGTCCGCGGGGACGCCCGCGCGCTGCCCTTCGGTCCGGCCTTCGACCTCGTGGTCAGCTTCGGCGCGTTCGGGCACTTCCTGCCGGCCGAGGTGCCGGGGGTGTTCACGCAGGTCCGCGCGGTGCTGCGGCCGGGTGGCCGCTTCGTCTTCCCGGTCGTCGCGCCGCCCCGCCCGGGCTCGCGCGCCTTCTGGGCGCTGCTGGGCTTCGACGCGGTCATGCGGGTGCGCAACGCGCTGTGGCGGCCCCCGTTCGTCATGTACTACCGGACGTTCACACTCGGCCGGGTGCGCGAGGAGCTGGCGCGTGCGGGCTTCGCCGTGGAGCTGTACGCCCTGCCCGAGTTCAGGCGTCGGCGGGACGGGAGCCCACGGGTCCGGCTGGTGGTGGCCCGGCGGCTCCCGCAGTGGCGCGGCGGGCCGGGTCAGACCGCCGCGGGCAGCGTGAACTCGTAGACCAGCGCGTCCTGACGGGCGTCCACGAGGAGGTCGGTGATCTCCAGGGGCCTGGCGTACTGGTCCTGCACCAGCCGGGTCACCCGGACCGACGAGGTGTCCGGGAGGCGGGTGATGGTGTCCCGGTGGTGGAGGGTGAGCCCCGCCCGGCGCATCCAGTCGTACGCGCGCCACAGCTGCGCGGAGGACGTGCCGTCGGCGCGGTCCCGGTAGCGGCCCAGCTCCGCGACCTCGGCGAGCGCCACCGCCGAGAAGGAGGTCACGGCGGTGCGCCGGCCCCGGCCGTCGGCGCCGGCCGACTCGTAGCGGTGCACCAGGGTCGGCCGGCGCGGGGCGAGTCCCAGCGCCTCGGCGTGCTCGGGCGGCGGCAGCTCCCAGGCCACGGTGGCCCGGTCGGCGGCGCGGGGGTCCGCGGGGCGGCGGGCGCCGACCGGGAAGACGAGCGAGGCCGGATGCTCGACCGGCGGACCGGAGAGGGTGGCGTGGCTGCCCCGCCGGTCGGTGGCGACCAGGCCGTCACGGCGCAGCACCTCGAGCGCCTGCCGTACGGTCTCCCGGCTGACCCGGAAGTATTCGGCCAACTGCCGCTCGCCGGGCAGCCGTTCGCCGGGCGGGATGGTGCCGTCGCGCAGCTCGCCCAGCAACTCGGTGGCGATCCGCCAGTACAGGGGCTGGTCGTCGCTCCGGTGGGCAGGCCGGCCGGCGGTCTGCGGATGGTCGTGCGGGGTGGTGCGGGCCATGCCGCGCCCTCCTGTTGGTGACGTGCCGTAGCCACGCGGGCTCATTGCGCCACCACATCTAGCATTGGTCTAAACCAGTTGGGAAGGGCGGCCCGGCGGTTCGGCCGAAACCGCACCGCGCGGACCGCCCCTCCGGTCGCGTCACAGGGCGCTGTACACGGCCTCCACCAGCGCCATCTTCCGCGGGTCGTCCGCGATGCGCGGGCCCATACGGTTCATCACATAGCCCAGCGAGACCCCCGCCTCCGGGTCCGCCAGCCCGCAGGAACCGCCGAAGCCGTCATGGCCGAAGGCGCGCGGGTTCGGCCCGTACGAGCCGTTCGCGCCGCTCAGCCACAGCCCGAGCCCGACCTCCGTCTCCCGCTCGAACCCGGCGCCCAGCACGAGGTCCCGGCACGGGCCCTGGCCCTCGCGCACCCGCTCGGCCGCCTCGGCGGACAGCACGCGACGCCCGCCGAGGGCGCCCCGGCCCGCCAGGACGCCGTACAGGTCGGCGACCGCCCGCGCGGTGCCGTGACCGTTCGCCGCGGGTATCTCGGCCGCCCGCCACTCGGGGGTGCAGGCCTCCCGCGCCCCCACCGCCGGGTTGGTCAGGGCGGCCAGCGCGGCGGGCGCCAACTGGCTGAAGACCGCCGCCTGTTCGCCGCGCGGCGCGGCCGGCGCGTGCACCAGACGGGCGGCTCGTCCGGCCTCCTTCTCGGGCAGGCCGATGGTGAAGTCGACGCCGAGCGGCCCGGTCACCTCCCGCTCCAGGAAGGCGCCCGGCAGCAGCCCGGACACCCGGCGCACCACCTCGCCGACCAGATGGCCGAAGGTCAGCGCGTGATAGCCGGAGACCGTGCCCGGCTCCCACCAGGGCGCCATCGCCGCGAGCCGGCCGGTGGTCAGCTCCCAGTCGCACAGGTCGGCGAAGGAGTGCGGCTCGCGCGGGCCGGACAGTCCGGCCCGGTGGGAGAGCAGATGCCGTACGAGCACCCCCTCCTTGCCCGCCGCCGCGAACTCCGGCCAGTACGCGGCCACCGGCGCGTCGAGGTCGAGCAGCCCCCGGTCGGCGAGGATGTGCGCGCACAGCGCCACCGGGCCCTTGGTGGTGGACCAGACGTTGACCACGGTGTCGCGCTCCCAGCGCCGGGTGCGCTCGGGGTCGGCCCAGCCGCCCCACAGATCGACCACCCGCACCCCGTCGACCGTGACGGCGACCGCGGCACCCAGCTCGCCGCGGTCGCGGAAGTTCTCCTCGAATGCCGCGCGCACCGCCGCGAAGCGGCTGTCGCAATGGCCGTGGACTTCTGGCTCGCGCTCGGACATGCACCCTCCGTCGTCCCTCGATGAGCCTGGAGCGCGCTGCTGCGCACCGGGCCGCCGATGAACGTACCGACTGGTCGGACCGGAGGGAAGCGTGCGGCCGTGCGCGGGTGGCGGGCGCCCGGAGGGCGCGGGCGCCCGAAGATCGCGGGCGGCCGAAGATCGCGGGCGGCCGAAGATCGCGGGCGGCCGAAGATCGCGGGCGCCCGATGCGGCCCGCGCCCGGTGGCTCAGGCGTAGGACCGCAGCCAGCGCATCCTGGCCCGCTCCTGGTAGGGCCCGCCGCCCTCGTGGTCGTTGAACTCGTAGACCTCGATCGCCTTGTCGTCGTGGGCCCAGGCGTTGAACGCCGCGAACACCGTCGAGGGCGGGCAGGTCTGGTCCTCCAGCGCCGCCGAGAACAGGGCGGGCGCCCGGCCTCGGGCGGCGAAGTGCACACCGTCGAAGTAGGACAGGGTGCGCCGGGCCTCCTCGGCGCGCCCGCGGTGCGTCTTCAGGTACAGGCCGATCTCCCGGTACGGGTGGCGGTCGGTCAGCGTCGTGGCGCGCGGGAAGTCGCACAGGAACGGCACGTCCGGCGCGACCGCCACCAGGTCCGGCACGAGCCCGCCGACGGCGAGGGTGATGCCGCCGCCCTGGCTCGCGCCGAGCGCCACGGTGCGGGAGGCGTCGGTCAGCGGGTGCGAGCGGGCCGCCTCGACGGCACGCACGGCGTCGGTGAAGACCCGGCGGTAGTAGTAGTTCTCCGGGGCGTCGATGCCGCGGGTCATGAAACCGGGGAAGGCGGGGCCGCCGCCCACCGGGTCGGTGGTGCCGCCCCCGCCGCCCCAGGCGCTGCCCTGGCCGCGGGTGTCCATCACGAAGTGCGCGCGGCCGGTCGAGGCCCACAGCAGATGCTCGTGCGGCAGGCCGCGCCCGCCGCCGTACCCGACGAACTCCACCACCAGCGGCAGCGGTTCGTCCGCGCCGGCGGGCAGCACGAGCCATCCCTTCACCGGGTGGCCGCCGAACCCGGCGAACGTCACGTCGTACACCCGCACGGTCGACAGCCCGGTCTCCACCGGCTCGAACCGGGCGTCCAGGTCGTGCTCGCGTGCTTCCCGGAGGGTCTTGGACCAGAAGGCGTCGAAGTCCTCGGGCTCGGTGGACGCGCTGCGGTATTCCCGCAGCTCGTCGAGCGGGAGGTCGAACAGGGCCATGGAGGGACCGCCTTGGGTGAAGAGGGCCGGTGATGATCACACACCGTACGGTCGCGCGACGACGGGTCGCCACCGCCTGCCCACGTTCCGGACGCTGTGCGATATGTCGAACGGTCGACTCTGCCGATCTCCGGCCGCCACGCCCGGCCGCCGCCCACGCCCGCTGCCCACGCCCGGCGCACACGCCCAGCGCCCACGCCCGGCGCTCACGCCCTCCGCCGGGTCCACTCCGGCTCGGTGCGCGCCCACGCCTGTTCCCACTCGGCCAGCCGGTGGCGCAGTGCCGCGCGGCGGACCAGGGTGTGGCCGATCAGCACCACAGCGGCCGCCACCCCGGCCGTGCTGACGCCCATGGCGACGGTGTGCTGCCAGACGGCGTTCGCGTCCGGTGGCGGGGGCACGTTGCGGCCCCGGCCGTCGAACCACACGTCGACCGTCTCGCCGCGCGCGGTGCCCGCCGGGACGCGGGCGACCGCCGTGCGCGACCCGTCCTCGGGATCGCTCCAGCGCACGGTCGCCCGGTACGTGTACTCACGGCCGCCCTGCAAGGGCACCCCGCCGGGGGAGCGGCCCACCACCTCGGCCTGCACCCGCTGCCGTTCCGCGCGCTGCTCGGCCACCGTCGACCGCGCGTCCTGGTGCGCCCACCAGGCCGCGACCGCTCCGGCCAGCGGCGCGCCCAGCGCCAGCAGGACGGTGACGGCCAGTACCGTCCACGCCTCCACGACATCCGACCGGCGCCGCAGGGGGTTGTGCCGCCAGCGCCAGCCGCGCACCCGGGTCCGCATGTCCGCCTCCTCGCCACCTGCGCGCGCGGGCACCCACATGCGTCTCGTACCCCGTCCGGCGGGGTTCGTTCCCGTGGGTGCGCGCCGCGCCGGACGGGCCGGCGGGAGGCGGACGGAGGCCCGGCCGAAGCCGGGCGACGGCTCAGCCGAACCGCTCGACGCGGATGCGGTCCACCGGCTGCCCGGCCGCCACCAGCAGCCGGGTGGCGTGCTCGGCGAAGGCGTTGGAGCCGCAGACGTACGCCTCCCAGCCGCCCGGCGGCTGCTCGGCCAGCAGCGGCTCGAGGTGCGCGGCCGTCATCCGGCCCACGGGCATGCCGGCAGGGGCGCTCCGGGTGAACACGGCCGTGGTCTCCGGGCCGTACTCGCGCGCGTAGATCAGCTCCTGTGGGCTGCGCGCGGACACCAGCAACCGCAGCGGCACGTCCAGCCCTCGCGCCCGGTGGTGGCGGACCATCGACATCAGCGGTACGACGCCGGACCCGGCGCCGATCAGCAGCGCCGGCCGGTCGCCGGGCCAGGCGAAGAAGCCGCTGACCGGGCCGCGCACCTCGACCCGGTCGCCGGGCCGGGCCTCGCTGTGGAACCAGCCGGAGACCTCGCCGCCCTCGACGTGGTCCAGGGTCAGCTCGATGTGCCCGGAGTCGTCGGGCGCGGACGCCAGCGAGTAGTGCCGCTGGGCGGTGTAGCCGTCCTCGGCGGTCAGCCGCAGCTGGAGGTGCTGGCCGGGGACGTGGCCCACCCAGGCGGGCACCGCGAATCGGAAGGTGGCCGCGCGCGGGGTCTCCCGGCGGATCTCGGTGAGGGTCGCGGTCTGCCAGACGCTCGCGCCCTGGTGGGTCACGGCGATCCGGCCGGGGATGGCGAACCGGGTCGGGGGAGTGAAGGCGGGGGGAGAGGAGATCTCAGTCACCGGAGTACCGCTGCTCCTCCCACGGGTTGCCCCGCGCGTGATAGCCGTTCTGCTCCCAGAAGCCGGGCTCGTCGTGGTCGAGCAGCCGCAGCCCCGCGATCCACTTGGCGCTCTTCCAGAAGTACAGGTGCGGCACCAGCAGCCGCGCCGGTCCGCCGTGCTCCGGGGCGAGCGGCCGCCCGTCGTAGGTGAACGCGATCCACGCCTTGCCGCCGGTCAGGTCGGCCAGCGGGAGGTTCGTGGTGTACCCGGTGTGCGAGTAGGCGACGGCGTGCGTGGCGGACGGCAGCGGCCGTACGGCGTCCAGGAACGCGTCCACGGACACGCCCCCGAACCGCACGCCGAACTTCGACCAGCTCGTCACGCAGTGGATGTCGCCCTCGTACACCGATCCGGGCAGCGCGTGCGCCTGCTCCCAGGTCCAGGTGCGGTCCTCCTCGACCAGTCCGTCGACGCGGAAGGTCCAGTCGGCGGGGGCCAGGTCGGGGGTGACCTCGGCGGACAGGACGGGCCAGTCGTCGCCCGCGTCGTACTGCCCGGGCGGCAGGCCCGGACGGTGGACGCGCGGGCGTCCGGTGAAGCCTCGGGTGACGTTCATGGTTCAACGGTACGTGGCCCCTTGTCCCGCTCCGACCTCCGGGGCCGGGAATAGCCGCAGGTCACACTCTCTTGATCTCTGTGGACGCCGAAGCCGGAAGCCGAAGCCGGATACGGACGCCGGACGCAGAAGCCGGACGCAGAACAGCAGCGGGAGCAGGAGAGCGGGAACGATGCCGGAACCGACCGCAGGCCATGTCCTCGACCACCCGGCGCGCGCCGCGCTCACCGGCCCGCACGCCCGCTTCGCCGAGCGCCACGGCCGCATCCTGCGCTACCCGGTCGACGTCACCCCCTGGGTGGCCCTGCCCGAGGAGCCGGACGAACGCGACTGGGCGGACCTGGCCGCGCTGGCGGGCCCCGGCACCGAGGTACCCCTGCTCGGCTTCCGGGGCCGCGTGCCCGACGACTGGGAGGTCACCTTCCGGATGCCGGGCGTGCAGTACGTGGACGCCGGGCTCGCCGCCGCACCCGACCCGGAGGCGGTCCGCCTCGGCCCCGCCGACGTGCCCGAGATGCTGGACCTGGTGGCCCGCACCCGGCCCGGCCCCTTCCTGCCGCGCACCATCGAACTCGGCACCTACCTCGGCATCCGCCGCGGCGGCGCGCTGGTCGCCATGGCCGGGGAGCGGCTGCGCCCGCCGGGCTGGACCGAGATCAGCGCGGTCTGCACCGACCCCTCCGTGCGCGGCGAGGGCCTGGCGAGCCGGCTCATCCTCGCCGTCGCGCACGGCATCCGCGAGCGCGGCGAGACCCCGTTCCTGCACACCGGCGCGGACAACGTGCGCGCCATCCGCCTGTACGAGTCCCTGGGCTTCCGCCTGCGCCGCACCACCGCGTTCCTGTCGGCGCGCGCACCGGAGCGGGTCGCGGCCGGGGCGTAGGGGTGTCCGCCCCGATGGCCGCCGACACCGCCCGCGACCCGGTTCTGCGAGAGGGCGTCGTCGCCCGGCAGTGTCGGCCGGTGAGCGGCATCGTCAACCGGACATGGTCAAGCGCGAGAAGATGACGATGGGGGTTGCTGCGGCCGTTGTGGGCGTAAGCCTTGGCACTGCGGGACCGGCATCGGCCGGTGGTGCCGGCGACTTCCTCTCCCCTGCTTTCGGCACCGCCTGCGCCAACCACCACACCGGCGCCCGTGCCGACGGCGTCACCACCCACGGCACCGGTGCAGCCCACGGCGACCTCGCCGGCATTCCGCTCGGCGGAGCGCTCAACCAGTGCGGCGGCGCCGACGCGCCGGCCACAGTCCAGGACGTGGCCGAAGCCCTCACCGTGGACGGCATATAGGTGGGCCTCGTGAACGTGCAGGAACTCGCCGACGCCAACCGGGTGGCGGGCCTCGACCAGCCCGTCGGTCCGGGTGAGTGAACCAGGAGCTTGGTTGCGCGGCAGGTGCCCTGGGGGGAGAGGCGGAAGCGCCAGGCGAGTGCGGGATCTCCGGGAGTTCGAGGGAGCCGGGAGGTCCGGCAGGCCTACGTCGTCGCCTCGCCGGGCTCCGGAGGCGTCCAGGCGTTGTACCGGGTCAGGTACGCGGCGAACCGTGCCAGGTCCTCCTCCGGCCAGTCGGCCAGCCGCTCGCGGAACGCGGCGCGGCGGCTCTCGGTGACCCGGGCCAGGAGCTGCCGGCCGGCGTCGGTGAGGTGGAGGACCTGTACGCGGTGGTCGTCCGGGGCGAGGCGGCGCTCGATCAGTCCGGCGCGTTCCAGGGCGGCCACCTGGCGGCTCACGGTGGACTTGTCCAGGGCGTAGTGCGCCGCCAGGTCGGTGGCGCGGCAGCCGCCGCGCTCCTCGAGGTGGCCGAGCAGGGTGTACGAGACGAGCGACAGCTCCGGGTGCATCCGCCCGGCCGAGGCCCGGGCGCGGCGCGCGAACGCCGTCATCTCACGCTGGATGGCCTCCACGGCCTCGGCTGCCGTCACGGTCACGGACCTCCCTCACACATCTGGTTGTATAGTACAACTAGAAGCGAAGTTGTATATGCCAACTAGTTCCCCGCGGGGCGGCTTGGCGAACCGAAGGAGGATCCGGGCATGCGGTCACCCGCGTTGCGCCATGTGCTCACGCACCTGATCACCCCGCTGCTGATGTGCGTGGGCATGGGCCTCGCCTACATGGGGGCCTTCGTGACCCCCGAGCCGCACCACCTGCCGGTCGCCGTCGTCGGCACCGGCCCCGAGGCGAAGGTGTTCGCCCAGTCCGTCGAGGACGAGGCCGGCGACGCGCTCGACGTACGCACCGTCCCCGACCGGGACCGGGCCGTCGGCCTGCTGCGGTCCCGCGACATCACCGGCGCCTACGTCCCGAGCGCCCGGGCACCCGAGGTCATCGTCGCCACCGCCGCCTCCGACATGGGCGCCATGGCCGTCGAGAAGGTCTTCGCCCCCGTCGCCGAGCGCCAGGGCGTCCCGCTGAAGGTGACCGACGTGGCGGCCCCCGTCGCCGACGACCCCACCGGGCAGGGCCTGTTCTTCCTGATGATCGCGGTGAGCATCGGCTCCTACGCCTCGGTCGCCGTGCTCGGCGGCGCGGGCGGCGCCCTGCCGATGCGGTCGCGGGCCCTGCTGACCCTCGGAGTCTCCGTCGTGGTCAGCGGCATCGGCGCGCTGCTCGCCGGGCCGGTCTTCCGCCTCGCCCACCACGACCTCGCCGGCGTCTGGGCCCTGGCCTGGCTCTACTCGGCGGGCATCCTGCTGATCGGCGTCGGCCTGCACACCTTCCTCAAGCGCTGGACCACCCTCGCGATGATGGTGCTGTTCGTGATGCTCAACTTCACCAGCTCCGGCGGCCTGTTCCGGCCCGAGCTGCAGAACGGCTTCTTCGGCACCCTGCACGCCTTCTGGAACGGCGCCGGATTCGTCGAGGGCACCCGCAGCCTGCTCTACTTCGACGGCGACGGCCTGGGCCGCACGGTGGTCACGCTGATCGCCTGGCTGGTCGCGGGCCTCGCGGTCACGGCCGTCGCGGGCGCCTACGAGCGCACCCGCACCGGTCCGGCCGCCCCGGCCGCACCGGCAGGGGAGAAGCGGGAGGCCGAGGAGGAAGCCGAGGAGGCGGTCGGCGTCTGACGGGCCGGGACGCCGAGGCGGCCGTAGGCATCTGGTCGTTCGGGGCGCCGAAGCGCCGTGGACATCCGGGCGCGTGGGACGCCGAAGAGGCCGTCCGCGTCTGGCCGTTCGGGCCGGCCGGCGTCCGATCCTGCGGGCGGGTGGGATAGGGTGGCCTCCGGCCGTGGAGCGACCCGGCCGTGCGATGTCCGGGAGGTGAGACCCATTACCGCTGTGACGGCTCGGGTGCCCTCACCTCACCACGGCGCGGATCGCCGGCTCGGCTGAGACACGAGGGTGCCCTTCGGCTCCCGAAAGGCCCAGGGTCCATGCCCGCTTCTCCCTCCTCCGGCGACTTCGCCGCGTCCCGCGAAGCTGCCTCGTCCTCCCGCGACTTCGCCGCGTCCCCCTCCACCCGTACGTCCGTCATCGCCGCGCTGCGCGCCGCGGGCTGCGTCTTCGCCGAGGACGAGGCCGACCTCCTCCTCGACGCCGCCCGCACCGCGGACGAACTCGCCGCCCTGGTGGACCGCCGCGTCGCCGGCCTGCCGCTGGAACTCGTCGTCGGCTGGGCCGAGTTCCGCGGTCTGCGCGTCACCGTCGAACCCGGCGTCTTCGTCCCCCGCCGCCGCACCGAGTTCCTCGTCGAGCAGGCGCTCGCCCAGGCACCGGGCGCCCGGGTCGTCGTCGACCTGTGCTGCGGCTCCGGCGCGGTCGGCGCCGCCCTGGCCGACGCGCTCGGCCCGGTCGAACTGCACGCCGCCGACATCGACCCGGCCGCAGTGCGCTGCGCCCGCCGCAACCTCGCCGCGGCGGGCGGCCGGGTGTACACCGGCGACCTGTTCGATGCGCTGCCCGGCACCCTGCGCGGCCGGGTCGACATCCTCGCGGCCAACGTGCCGTACGTCCCCACCGGCGAGGTCGGCCTGCTGCCCGCCGAGGCCCGCGACCACGAGCCGCTGACCGCCCTCGACGGCGGCGCCGACGGCCTCGACATCGCCCGCCGGGTCGCCGCGGAGGCCCCCCGGTGGCTGGCCCCCGGCGGCTGTCTGCTGACCGAGACCAGCGAACGCCAGGCCCCCGCCGCCGTCGAGGCGTTCACCCGCGCCGGACTGACGGCCCGGCTGGCGGTCTGCGAGGAGCGGTACGCGCAGGTCGTCATCGGCGTGGCCTGACCGGGCGGCAGCCCCGGTGAACGCGGCGCCCGGCTCGCGCGTCACAGGAGCGGTACAGCCGTCCGTTCCCCGGGGGAGCACATGCGTACGAACCCTCCACACACCAGGGGGGTCCTCGCGGCCCTCGTCGTGCTCGCGGCCGGTGCCGCGGCGGTGAGCTGCGCGAACGAGCGGCCCGGCCAGGCGTCGCGGGTGCGCGGCGGCGGACCGGCACCGGAGGCCGCCGCCCGCGCCCGGCTGGTCGCCGAGGCCTGGGACGGCTCGCGCGCCGCCGAGCAGTGGCGCGCGGGCTACTACCCGATGGGGGAGGAGGTCCAGCTGCCCGGGGACGCCTTCCACGACGAGGCCGGCAAGGAGGCCTACGGCGCCCGGAACCTCGCACTGCGCGGTGAACTCCCCGCCTTGAAGGTGGCCGAGGGGACGGTGAGGTGGGAGAACGGCGGCTCGCTCACCCTGCCCCTGATGGACGCCCGCGAGGCGTACGCGGACCTGGACCGCGGCGACGGCCCGCAACCGCTCACCGTCACCCGCGTGCGGCTCGGCGAGATGACCATGGCCACCAGCCGCGGCCCGGCCACCGTACCCGCCTGGCTGTTCACCCTGGACGGCTACGACACCCCGCTGAAGCGGGCCGCGCTCAGCCCCTCCGAGCTGCCGGAGCCGCCCGTCGAACCGGCCGGGGACACCCCGGCCGGCGACCTGGGGGAGCTGCTGGGCCTGGCCGGGATCGCGGAGGACGGACGGTCCGTCACCGTCCGGGCCGGACACGGCGCCTGTGACGACGGGCCCGCCGTGCACGCGCTGGAGACCGACGGCACGGTCGTGCTGTCCGGTTCCGTCGTCGGCGGGCCCGACGGCGAGCCCTGCACCGCCCAGCTGCTCGCCGAGGACGTCACCGTGCGGCTGGACCGGCCGCTCGGCGGCCGTGTCCTCCTCGACGCCTTCACCGGCCGGCCCCTGCCCTACGGCGAGGGGCACGGCACGTCCCCCGAGTGGGGCTGACGCCCGCTCAGGTCCCGGTGCGCGCCCGCGCGATGAGGAGCGCGACGTCGTCGTGGTTGTCGGGGTGGTGCAGCGTACGCAGCAGCAGGTCGCAGATCTCCTCCAGCGGACGCGCCGGACCGTTCAGCAGGGACATCAGGGTGTCCAGCCGCTCGTCGAGGGAGTGCCGGCGGGTCTCGACCAGCCCGTCGGTGTAGAGGACGAGCTGGTCGCCCGGGTCCAGGTCGAACACCGTCGTCGAGAAGGCGACCCCGCCCACGCCCAGCGGCGCCCCGGTGGGCAGGTCGAGCAGTTCCGGACCGTTCCCGGCGCGCACCCGCACGGGCGGCAGGTGTCCCGCGTTCGCGATCCGGCACTGCCGCAGCCGCGGATCGTGGACGGCGTACAGGCAGGTGGCGATCGAGTGGTCCAGGCCGGCCGTGATCCGGTCCAGGTGCTCCAGCAGCCGCGCCGGATCGAGATCGAGCGCGGCCAGCGTGTTGGTCGCGGTGCGCAGCCGGCCCATCGTCGCGGCGGCGTTGATGCCGCTGCCCATCACATCGCCGACCACCAGCGCCGTCTTGCCGTCCTCCAGCGGGATCACGTCGAACCAGTCCCCGCCGACCTCGACGGTGGCCCCGGCCGGCTGGTAGCGGGAGGCCACCTCCAGGCCGCCGGTGACCGGGGGATGGCTGGGCAGCAGGCTGCGCTGCAGGGTGAGGGCGGTGTTGCGGGCGTTCTGGTACCAGCGGGCGTTGTCGATCTGCACCGCGGCCCGTGCCGCCAGCTCTCGTGCCAGCAGCAGGTCGTCCTCCCCGAACGGCATAGGATTGCCGGTCCGCTTCAGGTCCAGCGCGCCCAGCACCTCACCGCGCGCGATCAGCGGCACGGCCAGGTACGAGTGCACGCCCGCCCGGCTGAGCAGCACCGCCGCCTCCGGGGAGCGCGCGATACGCGGCAGATCCTCGTCCTTCACCTGCGGCAGCAGCACCGGCCGCCCCGTGCGCACACACTGCGTGACCAGCCGGTCGGGCCCGTACCGGGCCACCTGCCCCGGCGGGTCGGCGGCCCTCAGCGCCTCCGGTGAGCCCTCGGCGCGCACCGCCAGCGCCCGGATCACCGCCGGCTCGGCCGGGCCGACCGTGCTGGGCCGGCCCTCCACCACCGCCGCCAGCAGATCCACGGCCGCCACGTCCGCCAGCTCCGGCACGGCCACCTCGGCCAGCTCCCGCGCGGTCAGCTCCAGGTCGAGGGTGGTGCCGATCCGGGTGGACGCGTCGGCGATCAGGGCGAGCCGGCGCCGCGCCGCCTCCGCCTCCACCCCGGCCCGGTACTGCTCGGTGACGTCCACCACCGACATCGCCACCCCCAGCACCGTGCCCAGCGTGTCCTCCAGCCGGTACAGCGACACCGACCAGGCCTGGTCCTCGTCCGGGTCGGCCGCGGTCCGCCCGATCGTGGACCGGTCGACGACCGACCGCCCGGTCTCCAGCACGCGGCGCGCCGCGTCCTCCAGGGCGTCGGCGTCCATCCCCGGCGCCACCTCGCGCACCGTCCGCCCGAGGTGCTGGTCGGCCGGGACGCCGTCGATCCGTTCCAGCGCGGGGTTCACGGACACGTACCGCAGCCCGCCGTCCAGCACCGCCAGCCCGATCGGCGACTGCGCCACGATCCGGGACGACAGCGCGACGTCCCGCTCCAGCCGCCGCACGGTCGAGTGGTCGGCGGCCAGTCCCAGGGCGTAGACGTCGCCCCGGTCGTCCAGCAGCCGCATGTTGCGGAACTCCACCAACCGGGTGCTGCCGTCCTTGCGCCGCACCGGGAACGCGCCCGCCCAGCCCCGCCCGGTGGACAGCACGTCGTTGAACAGCTTCACGACCAGGTCCAGGTGCTGCTCGTGCACCATCAGCCGGGCCGCGTACCGGCCCAGCGCCTCGGCCGCCGGGTAGCCGAACAGCTCCTCCGCCTGTGGACTCCACAGCACGATGCGGCCGTCGGCGTCCAGCACCACCGAGGCCACGCCCAGCTCGTCCAGCAGCCCGCTGGGCCGCGCCGCACCGCGGCCCGGCCCGGCTCCGTCCGCCACGGGTGGCCCGGTTGAACCCATCGCACGCACCGCCTTCGCCTCCGGCACGCCCGCCCCCGTGCCGACTCCCCTTGTCGTCCTGCGCTCAACCATCTCTCTTACGCCACCCCGCCCCTCTCCACCATCCCCCGATACGGCCCGGCTGGTCGGACGAATCACCCGGAGGCGGTGCGCGACGGGTGGTCCGGCCGGGGCGCGGCCGCACCGCCGGCGACCGCCGCCCGGGTACCGCCGCCGGTGGTGCTCGGCCGGGGCTGGTGCTTTCCTGGGGGAGTGCGGGCGGCTGCGCGGGGCACTCGCGCATCTCCGGCACTGCCACGAGAGGAGCGGTCACCATGAACGGCGAACGGTCGCACCCCGAGTCCGTCTCCGTGGAGATCAGCGGGTGCAGCAAGGAGGACGCCCGGATCGTGTTCGACACCCTGTGCGCGTGTTTCGCGTCCGACCGGTGCGCGGACGACGTGCCCGAGCAGTGGCACGAGTCCCGTCCGATGGTCTGGCTCGGCACCTTCGACGTCGCCGAGCCCCACGAGGGCGCGCGCCCCGCCCGGCTCTCGGCCCCGGTCACGGCCGACGTCCAGGGCGGCTACTGGGCGATCGACAGGTTCCGTACGACCCTCGACTCGCTGTTCTCGGTCCATGACCTCAGCACGGCCTCCGGCGACCAGGAGCGGGAACTGCACCTGATCCTGGAGAGCCGCTGATCCACACTGGTCCACACGGGTGAACGGGCGGTCACCGGCTGCGGCCGGTGACCGCCCGCTTCCGTGCGCGAAGCCCGTCGCAGAGCCCTCACGGCCCGAGAAGGCACGCCGCTGTGGAGCCCGTCACGTGCGCCCCGTGCCGCGCTGTGTGTCCGGTCACGTCTCCCCGCCCGGTGTTGTGCAACTAGTTGCACAAAGGGTGCGCGGTCCTCTACAACTACAGGGCACCAGTCCGCGCACGGAGGCGTCGATGAGCCGTTACCCGCACCTGCTGAGCCCGCTCGACCTGGGCTTCACCACCCTGCCCAACCGCGTCCTGATGGGCTCCATGCACGTCGGCCTGGAGGAGGCCGAGGGCGGCTTCGAGCGGATGGCGGCCTTCTACGCCGAACGCGCCCGCGGCGGCGTGGGCCTGATCGTCACCGGCGGCATCGCCCCCAACGACGAGGGCCGCCCCTACGAGGGCGGCGCCAAGCTCACCACCGAGGCGGAGGCCGAGCGACACCGGGTCGTCACCGAGGCCGTGCACCGCGAGGGCGGCCGGATCGCGCTGCAGATCCTGCACTTCGGCCGCTACGCCTACCACCGCGACCTGGTCGCCCCGAGCCCCCTCCAGGCGCCGATCAGCCCCTTCCCGCCGCGCGAGCTGACCGACGCCGATGTCGAGCGCACCATCGACGACTACGCCCGCACCGCCCGCCTCGCCCGCGAGGCCGGCTACGACGGCGTCGAGATCATGGGCTCCGAGGGCTACCTCATCAACGAGTTCATCGCCGCCCCCACCAACCGGCGCACCGACCGCTGGGGCGGCTCCTACGACAACCGGATGCGCTTCCCCGTCGAGATCGTCCGCCGGGTGCGCGAGGCCGTCGGCGAGGACTTCATCGTCGTCTACCGGCTGTCCATGCTCGACCTGGTGCCCGGCGGCTCCACCCTGGACGAGGTGATCACCCTCGCCAAGGCCGTCGAGGCCGCCGGGGCGACCATCATCAACACCGGCATCGGCTGGCACGAGGCCCGCATCCCCACCATCGCCACCTCCGTGCCGCGCGGCGCCTACACCTGGGTCACCAAGCGCCTGATGGGCGAGGTCTCCGTCCCGCTCGTCACCACCAACCGCATCAACACCCCCGACCTGGCCGAGCAGCTGCTCGCCGACGGCACCGCCGACATGGTCTCCCTGGCCCGCCCCATGCTCGCCGACCCCGAGTTCGTGAAGAAGGCCGCCGCCGGCACCCCCGAGGCCATCAACACCTGCATCGGCTGCAACCAGGCCTGCCTCGACCACACCTTCAGCGGCCAGATCACCTCCTGCCTGGTCAACCCGCGCGCCTGCCACGAGACCCAGCTCGTGCTCTCCCCGACCCGGCGCCGCAAGCGGATCGCCGTCGTCGGCGCCGGACCGGCCGGCCTGGCCTGCGCCGTCTCCGCCGCCGAACGCGGCCACCAGGTCACCCTGTACGACGCCGCCGCCGAGATCGGCGGCCAGCTCAACGTGGCCCGCCAGGTCCCCGGCAAGCAGGAGTTCGACGAGACCCTGCGCTACTTCCGCCACCAGCTCGACGCCCACGGCGTGGACGTCCGGCTGAACACCTGGGTGGACGCCGCCGACCTCGCCGGCCACGACGAGGTGGTGGTCGCCACCGGCGTCACCCCGCGCACCCCCGACATCCCCGGCGTCGACCACCCGAGCGTCCTCGGCTACCTCGACGTGCTGCGCGACGGCGCCCCCGTCGGCGACCGCGTCGCCATCCTCGGCGCCGGCGGCATCGGCTTCGACGTCGCCGAGTACCTCACCGACAGCGGCGACAAGGCGAGCGAGGACCCCGAGACGTACTTCCGCCACTGGGGCGTGGACACGGCGTACGCCGGCCCCGGCGGCCTCGCCGCCCCCGAGCGGCCCGCGTCGCCGCGCACCGTGCACCTGCTCCAGCGCAAGACCAGCAAGGTGGGCGCGGGCCTCGGCAAGACCACCGGCTGGATCCACCGCACCGAGCTGAAGCACCGCGGCGTCACCATGGTCCCCGGCGTGCGCTACGACCGGATCGACGACGCCGGACTGCACATCACCGTCGGCGAGGAGAGCACCGTCCTGGCGGTCGACACCATCGTGCTGTGCACCGGCCAGGAACCGCGCCGCGACCTCTACGACGCGCTGGTCGCCGCCGGCCGCCCCGCCCACCTCATCGGCGGCGCCGACGTGGCCGCCGAACTGGACGCCAAGCGCGCCATCAAGCAGGGCACGGAACTGGCGGCGGCGCTCTGAGCCGGACCGGGGGCCGTCCCTAGGATGGCCCCCATGTCACTCCCGCACGCGATCCTCACCGCACTGCTCGAAAAGCCCTCCTCGGGGCTGGAGCTGACCCGCCGGTTCGACAAGTCGATCGGCTACTTCTGGTCGGCGACGCACCAGCAGATCTATCGCGAGCTGGGAAGACTGGAGGCCGACGGCCTCATCCGGGCGCTGCCGAGCGCACAGCCGGCCCGCGGGCAGAAGAAGAGCTACGAGGTGCTTCCCGCGGGCCGCGCCGAGCTGGCCCGCTGGACCGCCGCGTCCCAGGATCCCAAGCCGCACCGCGACACCCTGCTGCTGCGGCTGCGCGCCGGGGCGGTGGTCGGCACCGAGGGCCTGGAGGAGGACCTGCGCCGTCACCTGGAGCTGCACCGGCGCCAGCTCGCCGAGTACCGGGAGATCGAGAAGCGGGACTTCCCGCCCGGCCGGGACAGCGCCCAGGACCGGCTGCGCCATCTGGTGCTGCGGGCCGGCATCGACCTGGAGACGTTCTGGACCCGGTGGCTCACCCACGCGCTGGCGGAGTTCGCCGAGCTGCCGCCCGAGCAGAGCCGGTAGGGCCCGCCCGGAAGCAGGGCCGATAGGGCCTGCCCGCAGCGGAGCCGGTGCGGCCCGCCGCCCGGGCGGAGCCGGTGCGGCCGCCTTGACCGGAGCCGGTGGGCCCGTCGCCGGATCAGAGCCGGTGGGGCTTGGTCCGGCGGCGCAGGAACCAGCCCGTCGCGATGACGCCGGTGCCGACCAGCACCCCGCCCGCCACCATCGTGACCGTGCCGTAGTCCTTCGTACCGCCGCCCACGCCGCCCATCACACCCCGCGACGGGGAGGCCGTCGGGGAGACGGTGGGCGCGGCGGCCGAGGAGACGATGACCGACTGGGTGCCCGCGGTGGTGCCGTTGGAGCACACCACGACCACCGTGTACGTCCCCGGGCTGACGCTGGACCAGGCGGCGGACTGCACACTCGCGGTCCCGGTCAGCGCCGCCTGCCGGCCCTGGGCGAAGCTGGTCTGGCTGCTGTTGAGCAGCGAGGCGTTGCCCCAGCTGCCGCCGACCTGGACGCACGCGCTGGTCGTCACCGAGACCGTGGAGCCGCTGGTGCTCACCGAGATGCCGGAGACCGCGCCGGCCGGCTGCGCGGCGAGGCCGAGGGGCAGCGCGGCGGCGGCTGCCACGGCCAGGCCGCAGCGGAGGGATCCTTGGGATCTGCTCATGGGAGATGTCCTTCCGGCGGCACGGTTGGCGGTACATCCCTTGCGCCGCCGGGGTCGGGAAACGCCCGTGCTGCCTCGGGGTCAGCCAACGTGCCCCCAACGGGTGCCGCATGCGGGCGGCCCCCGGGCAGGTGACGGATTACCCCGTCCGGGGGACGGGGCGGACACGTCACCGCCCGGTGGTGACCGTCCGTTCCGCCGAGAACCCGCCCCAGGTGCCGTCCGGCAGCTTGGCGCGGATGCGCACCCGGTGCCGTAGGCCGTCCTCCCGGCCGAGGTAGAAGCTGTACGTCGCCTTCTCACGCGGCGCGGACCCGCCCCAGACGAGGGACGTGGCGGCCCGGCCGTCGAGGTGGATCTGGTACTCGGTGACGACCCCGTCGGCTCGCGGCGGCACCCAGGACAGGTCGAGGTAGTGGGCACCGCCCTCGGTGCGCGTGGTGGCGCGGAAGCCGGTGGGCGCGGTGCCGCGGCCGTCGTCGTCGCCCGGCGCGGTGGTGAGCCGGACGGCGGCGCTCGCGGGGGAGACGTTGTCCGCGGCGTCCCGGGCCCGGACGGTGAAGGTGTAGCGCGTGCCCGGCCGCAGCCCCGTGACGACCGTCCCGGTCTGGTTCCCGCCCACACTGTGGATCTTCGTGCCGGCCTGATGGATGTCGTACGACACCACACCCCGGTCGTCGGTCGCCGCCTTCCAGGTGAGCTGGACGGCCCGGCTCCCGGTCGTCCGCCCGCGCACCCCGCCCGGCCGCGAGGGTGCCGAGCGGTCGGCCGCGACGGCGGCGGGCGTGGTGGCCCGCACCTCCCGGCTGGGCGGGCCGAGCCGTCCCTCGGCGTCCCGCGCGCGCACGGTGAACACATAGGTGGTGGCCGGCCGCAGCCGGGTGACGTCCACCATGTGCCGGGACGCGGGGACCTCGCGGACCTTGGTGGTGCCGCGGTACACCTCGTACGCGCGCACGCCCGTCCGCGCGGCGGCGGCGTTCCACATCACGTGCACGCTGGTCGCGCTGCCGGCCACCGCGGTGACCCCGGTCGGCGCTCCGGGAGCGGGGTGGTCCGTGCCGTCCCCGCCCCGGCCGCAGGACGACACCACCAGCGTCAGGGCGCCACAGACCAGCAGCGCGGGTACGGGAACGCGTCGCACGGTTCGGCCTCCCGGTGGACGGGACGAGGACGACGGAATGGTCCGGACCAATATGGCCCTCTGGCGCGATCACATCAAGAGGGCGGGGTGCGTTGCGGGCCTTCGCACGGGAATGCGTATGCTGAACCTTCCCACGGACGAACATCCCCGAGCCGATGGGGAGTTCGCGTCCGGGGCGCGGGTATCGCTGTCGTCGCTCGTCCCGCGTCCGGTGCGGGCGGCCGGGCGGCCGTGACCCGACAGGGAGTCAGGCGCCCGGCCCCCATCGGAGAACGAGCCCGTGCACCGTCCGGCCCCCTCGGACTGGCCAGTCGATCACCGGGCCCGCGGATTGGCCTGAGTGCCCGCAGTTCCCCGGAGCAAAAGGCCCCCTTGCCGTGCGTGCCCCGTCCCTCTCGCCGGCCGCGGCAGGCGCCGCCCTGCTCGCCCCGGCGGCGTTCCCCGGCCCCACGGCCCTCGCCGCCACCACGCCCCCCCACTGCCGCCGCCGCTCATGCCTCCCCGCGCGTGACGCCGGACGCGCCCCGCGAGGGCGCCTGAGCGCCCGCCCTGCTGGCCGGAGCCCGGGACCGCACCCCCGTCTCCCGAGGGCGTTACCGCAGCGACGACGGCGCGCCCGCGGACATCCCGGTGTGCGGCAGCCGCGGCGCCGTTTTGATCGGCGCGGACTGACCGACACGCGGCGCGGCCGGGAGCGGGCGGGGCCGGGGCTCGGTGCGGGCCCCAGGGCCCGGCGCGGGGCCGGAAGCCCACGTGGGACCGGAGCCCGGGCAACCGGCGCGGAACGGCGCCGGAGTCGAACCAGGGACCCGGCGGGACCGGAGCCTGGCGCGGTCCCGGAAACGGGACCGGACGACTTCCGCCGCGGGCGTGGAGCCGGGACCGGACCGGACGACCTTCGTCGCGGTCCAGGTCCCCGCCCCGGTTACGCCGCCGTACGCCTCACACCTTGCGGTAGTCGTACGCCTCGGCCGCCGCCGCGGCCACCGCGTCCAGGTCCGCGCCGGTGGCCGCCGTGACCACCGCGGCGACGGCGCCCTCCACGAAGGGCGCGTCCACCAGGCGTGTGTTCCCGGGCAGTTCGTCGCCCTCCGCGAGCAGCGCCTTCACCGTGAGGACGGCGCTGCCCAGGTCGGTGAGCACGGCGACCCCGGCGCCGCGGTCCACGGCCGCGGCGGCCGCCGCGATCAGCTCCGCGCTGGTGCCGAGTCCACCGCCCTCCGTGCCGCCGGCCGCCGCGACCGGCACCGCCGCACCGCCGCCGGCCAGCCCGCGGGCGAGGTCGGCGACGGAGGCCGCGACCTCGGCGCTGTGCGACACCAGCACGATCCCCACCCGCTTGTCGTCCGTCCCGTCACTCACCGGCGGCCTCCGCGAGACCCGCGACCAGCAGCGCCGCCGAGGTGGCACCGGGGTCCTGATGGCCGATGCTGCGCTCGCCGAGATAACTCGCCCGCCCCTTGCGGGCCTGCAACGGCGTGGTCGCGCGAGCGCCCTGCTCGGCGGCGGCCCGCGCCGGGCCGAAGCCGTCACTCAGCGCGTCCACCGCCGGCACCAGTGCGTCGATCATGGTCTTGTCGCCCGGCGCGGCCCCGCCCAGCGCCATCACCGCCTCCACCCCGGCCCGCAGCGCCTGCGCCAGCTGCTCCTCACTCACCTCGGCGTCATCGCCGAGCGCCTTGCCGGTACGCCGCAGCAGCGTGCCGTACAGCGGCCCGGAGGCACCGCCCACCGTGGAGATGAGCTGCCGCCCGGCCAGTGTCAGCACACCACCCGGAGTGCCGGGGGCCTCCTTCTCCACCGTCGCGGTCACCGCGGCGAACCCGCGCTGCAGGTTGCTGCCGTGGTCGGCGTCCCCGATGGGGGAGTCGAGGGCCGTGAGCCGTTCCGCCTCGCGGTCCACGGACGCGGCGGTCGCCGTCATCCAACGGCGGAAGAAATCGGCGTCGAGCACGGGATCTCCTTGCGTGGTAGGTCGGTTGATCGCGTCGGCCGGGGTCACATACCCCAGCGCAGCCCCGGCGTGCGCACCGGCGCGTCCCACAGCCGCAGCAGCTCCTCGTCGATCTGGCACAGGGTGACGGAGGCGCCCGCCATGTCGAGGGAGGTCACGTAGTTGCCGACCAGCGTGCGGGCCACGGCGACACCGCGCGCGGCCAGCACCCGCTGGACCTCCGCGTTGAACCCGTACAGCTCCAGCAGCGGCGTCGCGCCCATGCCGTTCACCAGGACCAGCACGGGGTTGCGCGGCTCCAGGTCCTCCAGCACCGCGTGCACCGCGACGTCGGCGATCTCCCCGGACGTCATCATGGGCCGCCGCTCACGCCCCGGCTCGCCGTGGATGCCGATGCCCAACTCCAGCTCACCCGGCGGCAGATCGAACGTCGGGCTGCCCTTCGCGGGCGTCGTACAGGCGCTGAGCGCCACCCCGAAGCTGCGGGAACTCTCGTTGACCTGCCGGGCGATCGCCTCCACCCGCTCCAGCGGCTGCCCCTCCTCCGCGGCGGCGCCCGCGATCTTCTCCACGAACAGCGTGGCACCCGTGCCGCGCCGCCCGGCGGTGTACAAACTGTCGGTGACTGCCACGTCGTCGTCGACCAGCACCTTGGCGATCCGGATGCCCTCGTCCTCGGCGAGCTCCGCGGCCATGTCGAAGTTCAGCACGTCACCGGTGTAGTTCTTCACGACGAACAGCACGCCCGCGCCGCTGTCCACGGCCGCCGCCGCCCGCACCATCTGGTCGGGCACCGGCGAGGTGAACACCTCGCCCGGACAGGCCGCGGCCAGCATTCCGGGGCCCACGAACCCCCCGTGCAGCGGCTCGTGCCCCGAGCCCCCACCCGAAACGAGGGCCACCTTCCCGGCGACCGGCGCGTCCCGCCGCACGATCACCCGGTTCTCCACATCGACGGTCAGCTCCGGATGCGCGGCGGCCATACCCCGCAGCGCGTCCGCGACGACGGTCTCCGGCACGTTGATGAGCATTCTCACGGGTACCTCCTGAAGAGATCGGCAGGCGGCTCTGTGACCTCATGCCGACGGTGCGACGGTGTGTCGGGTGGTGACGGCTCGGCGGACGTGGGGTGATAGGTGCTCGCTGAAGGCAGTATCGGCCTTGCGACCGCGAAGGTCACGTGGGGCGGTGGCGTGGCCCGGCACCGATGACCCACGGTGACCACCTGTTCAACGTGCGCAGCGGCCACAGGCCGGGCGGCGGAGCCCGCCCCCGTGCCCGTCATGGCACCATGCCCCTTCAGCCACACCGCCCAAGGGGGATCCATGCGCACCCGCGCCGCCACCACCATGCTCGCCGCCGTCCTGCTGCTCGCGCTCACCGCCTGCTCGTCATCCGACGACGGCACCGACGCCGCACCCACCGGCACGCCGAGCACCCCGGCCGCCGCCAGCGCCCCCGCCGCCAGCGCGACGCCCGCCGCGACGCCGGCCGACGCCGCCGAGCTGGAGCGCGCCGTCCGGGCCTACACCGCCGCCTACTTCGCCGACAAGCCGGACACCACCTACGGCATGCTGTCCGCCCGCTGCGAGGAGCGCATCACCCCCGAGGCCATGGCCGCACTCACCGAGCGCGCCGTCGGCGACTATGGGCGGCAGGAGGTGCAGCGCTTCCGGATCGACCAGCTCTCCGGGGACATGGCACGCGTCTCGTACGGCGTCGGCCTGCCGAAGTTCGACCAGAAGCAGCAGCCGTGGGTGCGGGAAGACGGCGCCTGGAAGTACGACGCCTGCTGAACGCCACGTTACTGGCCCCGCCGACGCCGGGTCGACGGGGGCCTCGTCGTACGCGCGCATGGCAAACCCCGAGATCCCGGCCGTCCTGTTCTTCAGGGCCGCCGGCTCGTCCCCGCTGAGCCAGAGGCGTGCAGGGTTCCCCACGGCGGACGGCGACCGTCACCACGTCCTTCCACGTCACGTCGATCTCTACGTTCACGGCGTCGGCAGCCCCGGGGCCGGCTCCTCGACGAGCGCGACGACGCGATCGGCCGCTCTTGGCCGCGACGGCGGCAGTGTCCATGCCCTGGCACGGCGGCGTACGACGCGCCGACCGATGCGGGCGGGGTCGACCGGCTCTCGCGGCGGGACCGCCGGGGGAGGGCAGCGATGCTGCTCCGGGACGATCAAGGCCCGAGGTTCATGGCAAGGCCGAAAAGCGATGACCTTCGGGCATGGCAACCCGCGCGCGACGCGGTCTTCCGACCTCCTCCACGATTGCGACATGATGGCGTCCATGACCGCAGACCGAAAGGCCGATGCCGCGTAGACGGCCCGGCGGGCTCCGCGCCGACCGACGACAGGGCCCGCGCACCTGGAGCGATCCGCCGCCAACTCGGATCCACTGGCTCTCGACCCGTACCAGCCTGGCGATACACCGAGTCGAGAGACTCTCGACCGACTACTACGTGTACCCGGGTGCCACAGACCGAGCGTTGAGGCGGTACCGAGCCTTTGTGCTCTCACCGGGATGCCGCTCCCTGTACCCGCAGCTCGCGGAGTGCTCGTGCCGCGGGTGTTCCTTCGACGATGTGCGGCACGCGAGGGACGTCCTTCAGGAAGTCCTGAAGCAACTGCCGGGGCGTGCTCGCAGGGAACTGAGGAGTCGGGTGGCTTCTCTTGACGCAGCGTACCTCCGGCGTACCCTGCCGGATCCGTTCGCTGACCAACGTCAGTGGCGTTCCGGACTCTGGTGGCGTCGCCGTCTCGCCACCGACAGGCAGGGCTCGTGAACCTCAGCGCCTCCGCGGCCACTCCTGAACGGTCCGTCGCCCCAGCGGCGGGTGCGGCCGTGCGAGCGGGTACCTTCGCTGTGATGTACGGGCGGCTCGGCCGCCGCGCGGAAGGAACGAACTCTGAACACCCAGCTCGCGGAGACACTGTCCGCGGCCCTGCTCGTCCTGGTGCTGGCCTGTGCGATCATCCGCCCCTTCGGCTGGCCGGAGGCGGTGGTGGCCGTGCCCGCGGCGGCCCTGGTGATCGCCACGGGGGCGCTCCCACTGGACGCCGCACTGGACGAGGTCGAACGGCTCGCACCGGTCGTCGGCTTCCTGGCGGCCGTGCTCGTCCTGGCCCAGCTCTGCGACGACGACGGGCTGTTCCACGCCTGCGGGGCGTGGATGGCGCGCACGGCGGCCGGCCGGCCGCGGCGGCTGCTGGCCCAGGTCTTCATGGCCGCCTCGGCCATCACCGCCGTGCTCAGCCTGGACGCCACGGTCGTCCTGCTGACACCGGTCGTGTTCGCCACCGCCGCCCGGCTCGGCGCCCGCTCAAAACCGCATGTCTACGCCTGCACCCACCTGTCGAACACGGCCTCGCTGCTGCTGCCCGTCTCGAACCTGACCAACCTGCTGGCGTTCACGGCGAGCGGTCTGAGCTTCACCCGGTTCGCCGCGCTGATGGCCCTGCCGTGGGTGGCCGCGATCGCCGTCGAGTACCTGGTCTTCCGCCGTTTCTTCGCCACCGACCTGGACGCCGGCGCACAGGCCGCCCTCGTGGATGAGCCGCCGCCACTGCCGGTGTTCGCCCTGGTGACCGTGGGGTGCACACTGGCCGGGTTCGTGCTGGCCTCGGCGGTCGGCGTCGACCCGGCCTGGGCGGCCCTGGCGGGTGCCCTGCTCCTCGCCGTGCGGGCCCTGCTCCGGCGCCGCACCACACCCCGGGCGCTGCTGAGCGCGGCCTCCGTGCCCTTCCTCGCCTTCGTACTGGCGCTCGGCGTCGTGGTCCGGGCGGTCGTGGACAACGGGCTGGACGAGGCTCTGGGACACCTGATCCCCGACGGCACCGGGCTGGTGGCACTGTTCGCGCTCGCCGCGCTGGCCGCCGTCCTCGCGAACGTGATCAACAATCTGCCCGCGGTGCTGGTGCTGCTGCCGCTGACCGCCCCGTCGGGGCCCGGCGCGGTCCTCGCCGTCCTGCTCGGGGTGAACATCGGCCCCAACCTCACCTACGCGGGCTCGCTGGCCACCCTGCTGTGGCGGCGTATCGTCCATGCCCACGAGCAGGAGGTCGAGCTGCGGGAGTTCACCCGGCTCGGCGTGCTCGCGGTGCCGGCGAGTCTGGCGGCCGCCGTGGTGGCACTGTGGGTCTCGCTGGCGGTGATCGGAGGAGGCTGACCCCATGGCCGTGGTCGTCTGGATCGTCGAGGGCACCTGGCCCGCCTGCGTGGACGCCGCGCGGGCCCACGCCACGGCGGACACCGGGATCGTCCTGCTGCACGTCACCCCGGCCGATGTCCCCGGCGCCGCCCACGGTGCCTTCGCCGGGCTGCTCGGCCGTGGCCACCCGGAGCGCGATCCGGGCACGCGGGTGGAACACCTCGCCGCCGCCTCCGCGCGGGACCTGCTCCAGGCCGCCGCCGACCGGCTGGGCCTGCCCTGTACGCGGGTCGAGCGGACCGGGCGCGTCGAGCGGGAGGTGGTCGCCGAGGCCGAGGGCTGTGAACTGCTGATCCTGGCCCGCGACGGGGACCGTACCCACCTCGGCCCGCACAGCCTCGGCCCCGCCGGCCGCTTCGTCGTCGACCACGCGCCCTGCCCGGTGCTGCTGGTCTGGCCGGAGGCTCCGCCGGTGCCGCCGGCCATGCCGCCCCCGCCGCCGCCCCGCCCCTGACGGGTCCGGAACCGGCACGCGACGGCCGTCCCGTCAGAGGACGATCTCGTCCAGCAGTTCCGGGCCGTTGTTACGGGTGTTGTTGACGGCCGGGGAGACGGGGCGGGCGGCGAGGTCGCCGTTCGCGGGCTGGGTGAGCAGGGCGCGCAGGTCCTCGGTGTCGTCGTGGCGGGGGTCGAGCCACGCCTCGTAGTGGTCCGGGGGCAGGGCGAGCGGCATGCGCGGATGGACACGCCCGGCCGCGTCGGTGGCCTCGGTGGTGATGATGGTGCAGGTCATCAGCCAGGCGGCGGGATCGTCCTCGTCCTCGACCCCGGGGTCGCGCCAGTACTCGTACAGGCCCGCGAGGGCCAGGACCTGCCCCGCGGCGGGGTGGATGAAGTAGGGCTGCTTGCGGGTCTTGCCGGTGGCGGGGTCCTTCAGCGGGGTCCACTCGTAGAAACCGTCCGCCGGGAGCAGGCAGCGGCGCCGGGCGAAGGCGCGGCGGTAGGCCGGTTTGTCGTGCACCGTCTCCACCCGCGCGTTGATCAGCCGGGAGCCGATCTTCGGGTCCCTGGCCCAGGAGGGCACCAGCCCCCAGCGCAGCCGCCGCAGCTCCCGGCGCACGGACGCGTCGCCGCCCGGTGCGCGGGGGGTGCGTTCCAGGACGGCGTAGACCTCGTCGGTCGGCGCGACGTTCCAGTTGGGGGCCAGTGTCTCGGCGGGGTGCCACTCGGCGACGTCGAACAGCCGGACCAGGTCCTGCGGACTGCGGGTGGAGGCGTAGCGGCCGCACATACCGCCACTGTGCCACGCCGTTCCACCCGCGCGTCGGAACCGGGATCGGGCCGCCGGCTCAGCGGGGCTCGGCCGCCGCGGACATCACCCGGCCGGCCCCGGCGGAGCGGACCGCGTCCGCCGGGGCCGGCCCGCCGACCGGGATCAGGTAGGACGCGCTGCGTTCCAGTCGCAGCCCGTCACCGGTCCCCGCTCCCGTCGTCACCGGCCGCGGGTCATCCGCCCCCGCCTCACGGTCGCGAGCGCCGGTCCACTGCACGAGTGAAAGCCTTACGCCGGCGCGGGCGGAGCGGGGAACCGCCCTTCGGCAGCGCCGGTCGGTGGTGGCGGTGCGGCGCCGGGGTCGGCGATCGGCGGCCGCCCTCCCGCGGCGCCCGTCGCGACCGCTCAGCTCGCGCGTGCGACGACCTGTCCGACGACGGAGAAGGTGCGCTCGCACCGCGGGCAGGTCGCCTCGCCGAAGGCGTGGGTCAGGGCCCGGGCCACATCCTCGTGGCCGTCCGCCATGGCCAGCTCGTGGAGCCGGCGGCCCAGACCGTCGAGAGCGGCGGGAGCGGCCGGACGGAGGGGGAGGGTGCGGACCTCGTCGGAGAGGGCGTAGTCCTCCGACGTACTGAAGAAGCCCCGCTCGCCGATGACCACCCACACCACCGAGCAGCCGTCCGGGCCGGGGCACTCCAGCTCGTACTCTCCGCTGACGATGCCCCAGATCAGGTCCTCCGCCCAGTCGACGTCGCCCTCCAGGTTGAGCACCGCCTCCAGCAGGTGGCAGTAGTCGTCACGGCCCCGTGTGGACTTCCGCCACCCGTGGGCGGCGGCCCGCAGGCGCGCGACGTCGCAGGCGTGCTCTTCGCGCAGCGTCCGGGTCTCGTGCCGGCCGTCGGCCTGGACGAGGAGGGCACCGGCCAGATGGAGCGCCGAGGCCGCCGTGCCGGCGTCGGCGCCTTCCGCCATGGCCGCCAGGGCGGGGAACACGCGCGGATCGGAGACGTCGAGGGTGCCGTTGTGGTACAGCCCCGTCCACAGGTCGCTCCAGACCTGACCGTCCCGGCCGGTGGCGGCACGGTCCAGCAGGGTGGCGAGGAGGCGGCCGGAGCCGTCGTCGTGCCGGGGGCCGCCGGCCGGGGATCCACTCGTCATCACGTCATCCAAGCAGATCCGCCGGCCCAGCGGTCTCGGTGCGTGCGGCTGCCCCGTGACGGCCCGGCGCAGGGAATGCCGGAGGAGCCCGTCGTGAGCACCGGCCGGTCCGCGGGCGAGGCCCTCCTGCGCCCGGTGGGCCGGCGGAACAGGCTCACACGCCGTTTTATTAGGTGAGTCGGCGGTGGCTGATGAAGGCTGCGGCGATGCCGACGAAGGCCAGGAGTGTTCTTCTTGGCATCGTCGACCAGGAGCTCGCCGATCTCAACCGGCCGGCTGACCCCCACATAGGCGTGCGTCCTTGCGGTGGCGTCATGCCCGGGAGGGACGGACGTCCTTCTGGCCGCTTCCAGTGCGCCACACCGGAGGGAGGCGGCCGACGCCGTTGCTCAACCCCCCTCTGACCGCCGCCTAGTTGGGGGAAATCATTGGCGTGCTCGCCTCCCCGTGACCCGGATCCCGAGCGCCGTACGCGCGCCCACCATGCCCACGCCGCGCAGGCCTTGGACGTCCAGGCGGAGTCGGGCGGGGCGTTCTCGGAGGGCGGGCGCACTTTGGGTGCCACGGCCCGCACCGCCGCCGACGGCCGACAGTCCCGCTGCGGCTGGTGTCCGCCCCACAGGACGAGGCGTCGGGGCAGCTGTGGGACGGCGCCCTGAACGCACAGCAGTGTCGACTACCGTGCCGGCCTGGTCCGCCGCCGCGCCTTGGACCTGTACGAGGCGATCCCCGCCCAGCACCCCCGCGAGCACGCTGTACGCGACGCTGTGGCCAGCTGAGAACGACGGCTTCCACAGCGGGCGGGCCAGGTCGGTCCCGCCGCAGTGACAGCAGTTTCCCTCCCCGGGTACTCCGCTTGCGCCGGTGGTGCCGACGGCGTCCCGCAGGAGCCGGGTGAGGCTTCGACGTGGGCGGTGTGGAGTGGGCATTCCTGCCGCACGCCGATCGCGGGCTCCAGCGCGACATCGGGCATGAGAGCGTACTCGCCAAGCCCGCTGCCCCCGGCGAGACGGCGCGACACCGTGTCGACACGTCGTGAAGGCGGCGCACCGGCTCGTCCTCGAACAGTTCCACCCGCGCCGAACTGTCGGCGGTGCATGGGTGGCGTCGACTCGGGCACGACCCTGCCCGCTTGCCTGCCGGACTGCCTGGCCGGGGAAGCAAAGGACGCGATGATGCCCTACGGCGCGCACTGACCTACGGCACCGAGGTAAAAGATGAAATGCAGAACACTAGGGGGTGCCTGTGCAAGAACGCGACGTCGGACGCGACTTGAGGTTCGGGCGGACCATTGAATCCGTGACAGGGATCGCTGCGCCACTCCTGGCGGCTGGTGCCCTCTCGATGCTGGGCGTGATCGCTGCAGACGTGGAGAAGTTCCGATGGCCGGGCCCCACTCTCCTGCTTCTGTCATTATCAGTGATCTTCCTTGTGCTCTCGGTGCGCTGGGGATACCGTGCCAAGCCCTACCTGTACTCCATGGCCGAGGTTGAGCAATGGTTCGGCTCTCCGCTCTCGGCGGCGGAACGTGCACGATATGTGCAGCAGCTGGACGTCGATCTGAAGCGCTGGCGGCGTAGAAGCCGCGTCGCCGCCTATTGCTACACCCTGGGACTCATCGCGCTGGGCACCGGAATCGCATTGACTTTGGCCCCACAGCCGTCCGACGGAACACTGGCAGGGTGGCGTTGGGCAGCTTTCTGGGCCGTGTTGTGCGCAGTGGCCGCAGAAGCGTTCTGGAGGTTGTGGAAGTGGGGCGACTCAACGTCCCGCGTGTGGGGACAACGACGGCGGATTCGTCGAGCGCAGACAAGACAGCACACAGGAAGGGGCGGGCCAGATGGCTGCAACGTGGGATGACGATTACAAGGAGCCGCGTTGTCCGTTCTGTTACCGCGTGTACAGAGGGGCCCTGGCTGAGCGATTTGCAACACGTCGATCGGGACCTGTGAACAAACATGCGGACGGGTGTCGCATCGCAGCGCTGCCTTTGAGGCAGGTGGCGGGACTGAGCGAAGCCGACGCGCTGCTACTTCTTGCAGATCGCAGGCCAACGGCCTCCGATTCTGAACCGTTATCCACTGATTGAGCGCCTTCCAGTGCTGACGCTCCAGAGTGAGGACGGCTGCGGCGATTGACGAGGGGCGGTTAGGGCTGCAGCGGGCCCTGCGGAACATCCGCCAGGACTTGAGCCTTGCGACGCCCCGTTCAACTGGTGCTCGTGCCGCGGACAGTGCTCGGTTCATCGTGCGCTGGGTCGGTGTGAATCCTCGGCGGGGCGGGCGGCGGACCGGTGCGGTCACCCAGGGGCCGGCGCCGATGTAGGTGCGTTCGGCGAGAACGGGGGGAAGATGTGCTCGGGATCGGTCTCCCGTAGCACCCGCAGCAGGCCGGGCGCCCGCTGGGACAGGTGGCCGATGAGGGCGGTGGTGTAGGAAATGGGCGGTGCCGACTCACGGTGGTCCCGAACAAGCTCCCGCCGCACCAGCGTGCCCTGGTCGGCCTGGTGTACCTCCGTCGGCACGACACGCTCGCGCAGATCGCGGCATGAGCAGAGACGCCAGGACCGTGAACACGAGATGGGCGTCGGGTCTGGGGGCGTGGATCCAGCCCTGCTGGACACTGATCAGCACACTGGCTCCGGCGAGCAGCGTGCCGCCGATCGCCAAGCCGACAGGGCGGGTGCGGGCGACTGCCATCCAGACGACGGCGGGCGCGACGGCAAAGAGTATCCCCAGGACGATCAGCATGTACGGGGGACGTGCGGCCTTGAGCGCCCGGTTCCATACGACCGGGTCTCGCCTTGGCCCGCAGGCCGGTTGTTCATGCCGTGTAGTGCGGAAGCCGACGTTGCCAAGTCTGACCCATGCGCACCTACGGCCTTACCGGTGACAAGAAACATGCCTACGTGACCCTATGAGCTCGTAACACGATCATGGGCGGGCCTTTTTGAGGCGTCTCCAGCAGATAAGGCTACCGGCCAACGAGACGAAGGCATTCGTGGAGTCCGGTTCGGCGTTGCCAACGGACGGCAAGGCGTTTGAACTGGTGGAGCAGGGCGAAGGTCTGCTCGACGACGTAGCGGAGCTCGCCCGAACCGTTGATGCTCGGGGCGCCCTTGCGGGAGATGACCGGCAAGATCCGCCGCTTGGGCAGCTCTCGGCGGTTGGGGTCGGCGTCGTAGCCCTTGTCACCGAGGAGCGAGTCAGGGCGGCGGCGCGGGCTCCGCGTCGTTCGGCCACGGGTGGGATGCCGTCGACCAGGGCGAGGATCCGGGTGACGTCGTTGACGTTGGCCGCGGTGGTGATGACCTTGAGCGGGGTGCCGCGTCCGTCGCAGATCAGGTGGTGCTCGCTGCCCGTCTTCCGTCGGTCGACCGGCGACGGACCAGTGTCGGCACCCTCTTTCTCGCGCGGATGTGGGAGCCGTCCACGCACGCCCGGCACCAGTCGAGTTCGCCGGCCGCGTTCAGCTCGGCGAGCAGGACGCGGTGCAGTTGGTCGACGTCTGATACCGCGACCGTCTTCGGCGTGACCGGTCGCCAGGCTGTTCGCTGGACTGGGCTCAGATGGGGATCTTGGTGATGTCAGGGCGTAACGGAGAGGCTAGCGAGGTGCCGCGAGTACGTCCCGGAGTACGTCCGCGAGCGTGACGCGGGCCAGCTCGTGTCTCACGGTCTCCTCGATACCCTCGTAGATGCTCTGCATTGCCGGCTGGATGCCGTGACCCACCACGCATCCCTGGTCCGGGGTGGTGCGGTGCATGGCGAACAGCGGGCCGGGTTCCACTGCCTCGTACACGTCGAGCAGGGTCATCGACTCCAGCTCGCGTGCCAGCGACCAGCCCGCGCCCGCGCCCCGCCGGGACTCCACGAGCCCGGCCCTGCGCAGCTCGCCGAGCAGCCGTCTGATCACCACGGGGTTGGTGTTCGCGCTGGTCGCGATCTGCTCGGAGGTGGCGACCTCATGGCCTTGGCGCTGGTAGAGGCCGATCCAGGCCAGCGCGTGGGCGGCGATGGTCAGCCTGCTGTTGGCGCTCATGGGCTCCTCCTCTCAGCCACAACGCTTCATGTTACGACCGTCGTAACGGTGAATGTTGCAACAGTCTGTCGTAACAATTAATGTTGCGACTGTCGCAAGGGATCAATCGGCGAGGTGAGAAGAATGAGCAAGCCACTCACGGGCAAAGTCGCCCTGGTCACGGGGGGATCGCGCGGACTGGGAGCCGCGACCGTACGGCTGCTGGCCGAGCAAGGCGCCGACGTCGCCTTCACCTACGTCAGCTCCGAGAAGCAGGCGCAGGCCGTCGTCGACGAGGTGCGCGGCAAGGGAGCCAAGGCCGTCGCCTTCAGGTCCGACCAGGCGGACACGAGCCGGGCGCCGGCGCTGATCGACGACGTGGTCGCGCACTTCGGCGGCCTGGACATCCTCGTCAACAACGCGGCGATCTCGGTGGAGCAGGGCCGCAGGGTGGACGACCCGGACGCCGACACCGCCGCGCTGGACCGGATGCACGCCACCAACTACCTCGGCGTGATCGCCGTCATCCGGGCCGCCTCCCGAGTGCTGCGCACGGGCGGCCGCATCATCACGGTGAGTTCCGGACTGGGTTCCCGGGTCGGCGTCCCGGGCGTCGCCGACTACGCGGCGACCAAGTCAGGCATCGAGAGGTACACCATGGGGGTCGCACGGGACCTCGGGCCCCGCGACATCACGGCCAACGTCGTGGAAGCCGGGCTGATGGACAGCGGCATGCAACCGCCGGACCCCGACACCCTCAAGGCCCTGCTCAGCTCGCTGTCCCTGCAACGCCTGGGGCACCCCGACGAAATCGCCGCGGCGATCGCCTTCCTGGCGAGCCCCGCCGCTTCGTACGTCACGGGCGCGGTGCTGGACGCCCACGGCGGCTACAACGCCTGAACCCGAACCCTGCCGCGCGCCCCGAAGGACATCGCGCCTATGGGGCGCGCCGTTCTATTCGGTGAGTGACGGTGGCTGATAAAGGGTTGCGGCGATGCCGGCGAAACCCATGAAGTGTCCGGCTGTCGCTCGTAACGTCGGTGCAGCCGGCCAGCCCCGGACACGGTCCTTTCGACGACCCAGGGGCGGTGCCCCGGCCGAGCCGCCCGGACGACTCGATGCCCTTGCGGGCGATGCGGTGGCGGATGCGACGCTCGCGGAGCCATTTCCGCAGGTGGTTGTAGTCGTAGCCGTTATCGGCATGAACTTGGCCGGACGGCGGCGGCGGGGTCCGCGGCGGGAGGGATGAGCGGGATCTCCCGCACGAGCGGCTGCAGGCCGAGGCTTCGAATCCCGGCTTGCCACGGTCGGTCGAATGCGGTCCGGTCAGTGACTCGCTTTCGTCGCCGGCACGGTGACGCGGTGGTCATGAACCACCCAACGGGGCGCGCAACCGGGCCAACTCCGGCCTCGGCTTCCCGGGCGGCTGGACGGCCCGCAGCTGGGAGACCGTCACCCGCTCGCTGGGCGATATCCTCGGAGCGCTGCCCGCCGAGACCGCCGCCCTCGGCATCGGGATCGGGATGCCGCTCTGCGGGCGCAACGCCCACGGCGCGCCCATCCTGTTCGACGCGGCGTGCGGCGCCCGGCTGACGATCGGCTGCTTCGCCGCGGACGACATCGGTCCGGCGGCACTCGGCTGGGGCACGGTCGCCGAACACCCGCGTACGGCTTCGGTCTTCGGCGACGACGACCCCTCTGGCGCGTCGACGCGGACCGACCCGGCGAGCCGAAGGGCCGCGCACTCGCGGAGATGCTCGTGGCCACGGCGCGGGCGAGCGGGGTGAGCGAGCCCACCGACCTGATCGTCGGCCGCGAGGCCGAGTACGTGGACGGTTACCACGTCACCTACTACGGGCTCGGCTCCCGACCGGATGAGCCGGATGACCGGATGACCGGATCCGGAAGCGGACGAGGGGCGGGTGCGCAGGCCAGTGACCCTGCGCACCCTGGGTGGTGGGTCCCGGTCAGGGGCCGACGGTGATCTGCTGGGCCGGGTCGGTCGTGTCGGACACCGTGTAGGCCAGGTTGACGGTGGAGGTCGTCGCGCTGGTCGGGCAGCCGAACGTGCCGGTGACGGTCACGGGTACGACGGCGTTGACGAAGGCCAGGTTGGACGGTGCGCCGTTGGTCCAGGTGCCGGTGATGGACGCGGGGCCGCTCGGCGCCGAGACGATGGTGCAGGAGGCGAGACCGGTGGTCTTCACGACCAGGCCGCCCTGCGGGACGGTCAGGGTCCCCGTGTCCGGGGAACCGTTCTGGACCGAGATCCCCCAGGTGCCGCTGGTGGTGACGGTGGGGGTCACGCCGGGCAGGCTCGACGTGCAGGAACTGAACGTGGGCGCGGCGAGCGTGGAGGCCACCGGGCCCGCGGCGTTGTGGTTGCCGGGGGCGGCCGGGACCTGACCGGTCGTCGCCGAGACGGAACAGGTCAGGGTCACACTGCCGGACTTGAACGTGGCCTTGCCGGACAGGGTGGCCTTGTAGGCGTGCCCGGCCGGGGAGACGGTGGTCGACTCGGCGGCGGACGACGCCTCGGTGGCGGAGCGCGCCTCGGCGGTGGAGCCGGCGATCAGTAACGCGGCGGTCGCGGCGACGCCGGTGCCGGTGGCGAGCAGGGCCCGTACACCGTGGGGACGTGATGGCATGTCGTGCTCCCTTCTCTTTCTCCTCGGTGGTGGTCGACCTCTTCAGCGGCGGTCGACGGATGTGGGGTGAGCGGAGGGGGTGACGCGGTGTGGGGTGGCGCCAGGTGGGATCGCCTCGGGTGGGGTGGCGCCGGGTGGGGTGACGTCGTGCGACTCGGCGGGCTCGGTGGACGCGGTCGGGCCGGTGGACCCGGCGGCCCCGCTCGGCTCGGCGGCCTCCGCGCCCCCGGCGCGCCCCGCCTGGTCGACCGGCGGCACCGGCGCCACCGGCTGCCAGGCGAAGATCATGGAGCCGCCGACGATGCCCAGGAGGGTGCCGATCAGGAACCCGCCCAGGTTGGACATGACCAGGGCGGCGACGGCGAGGAGCACGGTGACCACGCCGGCCAGCCCGCGGTAGTGCGGGGCGACCCACGCGGACAGGCCCATCACGATCATCATCAGGCCGAGCAGGACGGACGGGAGCCCGGCGATGCCCTGCTGGAGCATGACCTCCAGCGGAGCCAGGGGCAGGACGCTGATCTCCGCGCCGGCGAGGACGGTGACCAGGCCGCCCCAGAAGGGCCGGCCGCGGCGCCAGGCGCGCCACGTGCGCCGGCTCAGAAACATTCCTTCTTCCCCTTGGTGATCTTCATCTTGAGCCCGGAGAGCTTGAAGGTGCCGGCGTTGGCGGCCCACGCCACCTGCTTGAGGTTGGTGATGGAGAGGTCGTCGGCCTGCTGGGAAAAGGCGTCCTGCATGCCCTGCGCCCCTTCGGGCCCCTTGTCGAGGGTGGAGGCGTCCCGGCCGATCTCGATGTTGTTGAAGGAGGCGTTGCCCTCCAGCTGGGTGGCGTCGAGGAACAGGTCCTTCGCCTCGACGGGGGTGGCGCCGGTCCCGGCGGTGAGGTTGAGCGAGATGTCACCGAGCACCGGGAGACTCGTGACCACGGACTGGCACAGGCTGTCGATCTTCGCGCTCCTGATGCCGACCGTGGCGACCGGGAGCAGATCGCCCCGGACGTTGGTGTCGATGTTGCCGTACTGGGCGAAGCCCTCCCCGGTGAGCCGGTCGGCGGAGACCTTGAACTGCTGGCCCGAGACGGCGAACGAGGCGGCGAGCGCGCCCTGGGCGAGGGCGATCCCGAGGGCGGCGGTGGCCGCGCAGCCGGGGACGGCGAGCAGCGCGAACCGCCGCCACCGGATCCGGCCCACTACCTGTCTGCCTTGTTCGTCTTTCATCCTCTTTGTCCTTTCGGTGGCGGAAAAGAGCACCCTGTGAGGAAGAGGCATGGTGGATCGACGGCGTGAGCGGGGCGGGTGAGGACCGCGCCAGGGTCGCGCCGAAGGAGGTCGTGCGAGGGTTACTGGCGAGTCAGGTTAAAGGCGCCAGCGGGTGTTGGCATAGTTGCCGGACGAACAGAAATTCGGTCATGTTTCCGCTGTGCGCGGGGGTGGGGAACCGCTTTCTTCCGGCCGCTCAGGGCGTCGATGCCGGTGCGGTTGACCATGGCCGATTCGCTGTGCGGGACCGTACTCCACCTCCGGGCGGAGGGAGACGCACGTCACATTCCTTCCTGTCACATCCCTGCCGGGCCGTTCCGTCATACCGGTGCAGTCATCGAAACGGCGCAACGGCAGAGGAGAACACCACCATGAGCGCTCGGCTGAACATCTTCGGCAGCCCCCTCGCCGGGCAGGTCCTGAAGCACTTCGTGGCGGCGGGCAAGGTCCTCGCGGACTCGTCGCTGCCCGCCGCCACCCAGGAGCTGGTGAAGATCCGCGCGAGCCAGATCAACGGGTGCGGTTTCTGCACCGACATGCACACCAAGGAAGCCGCCGCCGCGGGCGAGTCGGCGGTGCGGCTCCACCTGATCGCGGCCTGGCGGGAGGCGACGGTCTTCACCGAGGCCGAGCGCGCCGCGCTGGAGCTGGCGGAGGAGGGCACCCGGACAGCGGACGCGGCCGGCGGGGTCTCGGACGAGGTCTGGGCCAACGCCGCCAAGCACTACGACGAGGAGCAGCTCGCCGCGCTCGTGTCCCTGATCGCGCTCATCAACGCCTTCAACCGGGTCAACGTCCTCGTCCAGCAGCCCGCCGGCGACTACCGCGTGGGCCAGTTCGACTGACCCTCCGCCGCTTCCCGGCGGAGCGGGACCGCGGTGACGGCCGGCCGCAGCAGCGCCCACGGCGCGCGCAGAGCGTGCCACAGCCCGAGGGCGAGCGACACGGCGGTCACCGCGAAGCAGCCCCAGAACAGCGCCTCGGCGGTCGGCGCGAGCGCGTAGACGGTGCCGTCCTCCCACAGGCAGTACGCCCGTGGGGGGAACGGCGTCGAGACGCCCCGGACCGCGCCGTCGCCGATCACGCCCTCGCGCAGCGGCTCGGCGGGACACGGGGCCGTCTCCGGGAACAGGAACGCGTCGTCCGCGCTCATGACGGCCAGCCACGCCAGGGCGGCACCCGGTGCGCAGCACAACGCGACGGCCTTCACCGGGCCCGGCAGCAGCGGATACGCGAGGAAACCGCGCAGCGCGACCCAGCAGACCACCAGCGCCGCGAAGACCGGGAGCAGCGTCACGCCGCCGCCGCGGTGAGCAGGGCGTACGGCAGCAGGACGGCGGGCAGGGTGACCAGCCCCGGCGTGAGCGGGCGCCGGCGGCCGCGGGGCAGGATCACGTCGGCGATCAGGACGAGCACCAGCACCAGCAGGCCGGTGACGACGAGTGCGCCCAGCACCCATCCGCTGTTCTCGATCTGGTCGTAGGAGCAGCCGTCCAGGTCGCGCAGCCTGAGGTCGTCGTAGTCGCAGTGGCCGTGGGCCGCGTACCAGCGGGCGCACAGCACCACCACGGTCATCGGGATGCCGATCAGCGTGTTCACCAGCAGCGGCGCCCAGTAGCGGCGTGTCGGCACGTTTCCCTCCCCGGTGGTGCACCGACCGGTTCGGTCGACGGTCGACGTGGTCGGAGCGAGACTCCCCACCCCACCAGGGCGCCGGGGATCGAGCTGTGGCGGAGGCCACTCGTCCGGTCACAGCGCTGTCACAAGATCCACGCTTCGCGGGATGCGCGTACGATCGGCCGGTCCCCGTCCGGAGCCCGTCGAGGAGTCCGCGTCCCGTGTCCCCGCTCGTCCCCCGGCCGCGCCCCGCGCCGGCGCCGCTGTCCGTGGAGTGCCTCGGCCGCTGGGAGGACGGCGAGCGGTTGCCCGCACTGTTGTGGGCGCCGGGGCCCGGCCGGCGGATGATCAGCAACGCCGTCCTGGGCGGTGGCATCGGCGAACGCGCCTGGGTGCTCAACGCGCAGGTCGCCCACGGTTATCGCCGCCACGACCCCGAACGGCACCTGGCGGAACTGGCGCACGCCATGGGCCTGTCCGGAGCGGGCGTCGGTCTGCTGACGGCGGCCGACGTGTCGGCGTACGCCCACGCCCGCGACGGGGGCGCCGAGGCCGTCGTCACCGCCGGCGTGAGCGTGCGGGGCTGGGCAGCCTTCGCCGGGGAGGGCACCGCCGTACCGCCCGCCCCCGGCACCATCAACATCGTCGTCGCGCTGCCCGTGGCGCTGACCGACGCCGCCCTGGTCAACGCGGTGGCGACGGCCACCGAGGCCAAGGTCCAGGCGCTCCTGGACGCGGGCCTCGACTGCTCCGGCACCCCCACCGACGCGGTGTGCGTCGCCGCCGCCGTACCGCGACCCGGAGACCAGGCGCAGGCCTTCGCCGGGCCGCGTTCCCTGTGGGGCGCGCGCCTGGCGCGGGCCGTGCACCGTGCCGTGCGCGCCGCCGTCAGCCCTTCACCAGCAGGCCGCGGCCGCGCAGCACCCGCCGCTCCAGCGGGCTGAAGATCAGCAGGTCGATGGCGATGCCGACGAGCAGGATCAGGAAGATCGCCAGGAACACCTGCGACATGCTGGCGTTGTTGCGCCCGTTCTCCAGCAGCTGGCCGAGACCGACGCCGAGGTCGGGGGAGGAGGCGATGATCTCGGCGGCCATCAGGGACCGCCAGGAGAACGCCCAGCCCTGCTTCAGCCCCGCGAGGTAGCCGGGCAGCGCGGCCGGGAGCACGATGTGCCGGGCGCCGCGCAGTCCGGTCGCCCCCAGCGTCCGCCCGGCGCGCAGGAACAGCGGCGGGATCTGGTCGATGCCCGCGACGAGGCCGTTGGCGATGGAGGGGACCGCGCCGAGCAGGATGACGGCGTACATCATCGAGTCGTTCAGGCCCAGCCAGATGACCGCGGGCGGCACCCAGGCCACCGACGGCAGCGACTGCAGACCGGACAGGATGGGGCCGAGGGCCGCGCGGACGAAGCCCACGCGGGCGACCAGCAGTCCCAGTGGGGTGCCGATGGCGAGCGCGAGCAGGAAGCCGAGCAGGCCGCGCGAGACGGACGTCCAGATGTAGTCGAGCAGGGTGCCCTGGAGCCAGGCCGTCTCCACCTCGTCCCAGACGGCGGCCGGGGAGGGCAGCTTGTAGTCGGGCGCCACTTCCGCCAGCACCAGCAGCTGCCACACCACCAGCACCAGCGTGACGGCGGTGACCGGCGGGAGCACCTTGCGCAGCAGGGTCTCGCGCAGCGGGGTGCGGCGGGATTCGACCGTCTCCAGGGCGTCCAGGCCGGCCTCCAGGCCGGCCAGGTCGCCGCCGTCCTTGACGGGCGCGTCGGCGGACGTGTCAGTGCTGGCCATGGCGGCGGATCTCCCCACGCAGTTCTTCGGTGATCTCGGCGGACAGTTCGGCGACCGGGATGTCCTCCAGGCGGCGCGGCTGCGGGATGTCCACCGTCCACTGGCGCGCGATGCGGCCGGGCCGGGAGGACAGCAGCACCACGCGCTGTGCGAGCCGTACCGCCTCGCGCACGTTGTGCGTCACGAACAGCACCGACAGGCCGGTCTCGCGCCAGATGCGGGTCAGCTCGTCGTGCAGCACGTCGCGGGTGATGGCGTCCAGCGCCGCGAACGGCTCGTCCATCAGCAGCAGCCTGCTGTCCTGGGCCAGCGCGCGGGCCAGTGCCACCCGCTGGCGCATACCGCCGGACAGCTCGTGCACCCGCTTGCGGTGCGCGTCCTTCAGCCGGACGAGTTCCAGCAGCCGCTGTGCCTCGGGCCGGCGCTCGGCCTTGGCGACCCCGCGCAGCTTCAAGGCCAGTTCGATGTTCTGACCGGCCGTCAGCCACGGGAAGAGCGCGTGCTCCTGGAACATCAGGGCCGGGCGGCCGTCGGTCGTGACCGAGCCGGCGGACGGTTCGTCCAGCCCCGCCACCACATTGAGCAGGGTGGACTTGCCGCATCCCGAGGCCCCGAGGAGGGTGACGAACTCGCCCGGCGCGACATCGAGAGTGATGTCGTCCAGGACGAGCTGCCGCCCGGCGGGGCCCGGGAACGACTTCGAGACGTGCTCGATGCGGGCGGCGTACGCGGCCGTCGTCTCCGTACCGTCGGCAACCTTGGCGAGCGTCGTGGCCATGGCCGTCACCTCCTGTGGGCTTCTCGGATTTCGGTTACTCGGCGCCGAGGCCGGCGTCGTCGACGGTGGCCTCACCCTCGGCCTTGAGGACCTTGTTGAGCAGGGTGAGGTCGTAGATCCCCTTCAGGTCCGGCTGCTCCAGCAGACCGGCCTTCACCGCGTGGGCGGCCTGGGTGTCGAGGGTGGCGGCCAGCGGGTCGTCCAGGAAGGCGATCGACTTCCAGGCCGGGTCGATGACCTCGGCGGGCAGCGCCTTGCCGGACTCCTGCTTCAGGGCCGCGTTGGCCGCGGCCTTCGCCTGCTCGGGGTTGGCGTTGATCCACTCGTTGCTCTTCACCGCGCCGCGCAGCACGGCCTCGACGACGTCCGGGTGCTCCTTGAGGAAGTCCTGCCGCACGATGATGTTCGTGATGACGAACTTCTCGTCCGGCCACAGGCCGGACTCGTCCAGCAGCACCTTCGCGCCCTCGGAAACCAGCTTTGAGGCGGTCGGCTCGGGCACCCACGCGCCGTCGATGGAACCGGACTTGTAGGCGTCGGGGGTCACCTTGTTGTCGGTGCGCACCACGGAGACGTCGCCCTTGCCGCTCTGCGCGTCGACCGTCCAGCCCTGCTCGGCGATCCAGTTGAGGAACGCGACGTCCTGCGTGTTGCCGAGCTGCGGGGTGGCGATCTTCTTGCCCTTGACGTCCTTGACGGACTTGATCTTCTCCGGGTTCACCACCAGCTTCACCCCGCCGGAGGCCGAACCGCCGATGATGCGCAGGTTCTTGCCGCCCGACTTGGTGTAGCCGTTGATGGCGGGGGATGGGCCGATCCAGCCGATGTCGATGGACTTCGAGTTCAGCGCCTCGATCTCCGAGGGGCCCGCGTTGAAGGTGGCGTACTTCGCCTCGGTGCCGCCGAGTTCCTTCTGGAAGAAGCCCTGTTCACGGCCGACCAGGGCGGTGGCGTGCGTGAGGTTGGGGAAGTAGCCGATCCGGACCTCGTCGGTGGAGAGCTTCTCGGCGTCCGCCGCGACCTCCGCCCGCGGGGCGTCGTCCTTGGCGTCGGAGCCGTAACCGCAGGCGGTCAGCAGGAGGGGGAGAGTCGCTGTCGCGGCGAGGGCGCGCAGGGTGGTGAGCGGTCGTGCGGCAGACACGGAGGTGTCCTCTCGGGATGGGGTGAACAGGAGGCCTGCGTCAGGCCGTGGGTGTGCCTGGCCGGCCGCCGGCGAGGAGCGGGCGGAACGGGCGGCGGGGAGGGTGCGCGAAGGTGCGTCGCGCGGGCCGGTGAGGCCGCGGTCGGTCTCAGACGAGACGGGCTCGGGCGAGACGGCCTGCGACGAGACGGCCTGGGACGAGGCGACAGATGGCGCTGGAGACACGGCCGAGATCGATGTGGCGACGCGAGGTCAGCCGAGGCAGGGGCGGATCTGTGTGGTCGCGCATGCGGATGGCTCCCCCCCACAGATTCCTAGTTTTCCTACCTGGTTGCTAGGGATCGTGGCAGAAAGACGCCCCCGCCCCAAGGGGCTGTTCATATGATGGACGCCAGCATCCCGGATGCTGGGATCAGAGAGGGATCAGGGGTTCACCCAGGCGTCCGGGGCGTGGGTCAGGGCGGACACATCCGCAGGCAGCTGGGCCGAGGCGACATCGGCCAGTGAGACGCCCTCGAGGATTTCCCGCACATTGGACCGCAGCGCGATCCACAGGGGCAGCAACGATTCGGCGGGCCCGGTGTAGGACAGCTCCGGGGGCCGGACTCCGCGCACCGAGACCAGCGGTCCGTCCACGACCCGGATGACGTCGGCGATGCTGATGGACTCGGGGGGCTTGGCCAGCCGGTAGCCGCCGTTGCCGCCGCGCTGGCTGAGCACCAGACCGCCGCGGCGCATGTCGTTGAGGATGCTTTCCAGGAACTTGTGCGGAATGTCCTGGGCGGTCGCGATCGCCTCCGCCTTCAGGGGGCCGTCGTCCCGTGAGGCGGCGAGCTGTAGCGCGGCACGTACCGCGTAGTCCGCCCTGGCTGAGATCCGCATACGGTCATTATCCCGCAGGTCCGGCCCGCCCCGACCGGCGCGGGGCCCGGTCGGCGGGCCCGGGGCGGGCGCCCTCCGGTCAGGCCTGGCGAGCCGTGCGCCGCGAGCGCGTCAGAGCGGCAGGGCGAGCGAGGGGTGTGCCCCGTTGAGGAAGTAGTCGCCGACGTCGCGCAGGCGGTGGGCGACGGGCTCGTAGAGGGTGTGGGTGCGGGCGTTGCGCCAGAAGCGGTCCAGGCCCAGCCGGGCGGAGGTCGACCGGGCGCCGACGACGTCGAGGGCGCGGGCGGTGGACTCCTGCGCGGCGCGGGAGGCGGCGGCCTCCGCCATGGCCACCACCACGGCGATCTCCGCGTGCTCCTCGAAGGTGAGCTCGTCACCGCGGGCCAGCCCCGCGCTCACCGCGGCCAGCGCCTGGTCGGCGAGGGCGGACGCGGCCCGCACCAGGACGGCCAGCTCCCCGAACGCGGTCAGCACGTGCGGGTCGTGCGGGGAGCCGACGGGCCAGGCGGGGTGCCAGGGCGCGTGGCCGGCCCGGGCGTAGTCACGGGCCTCGGCGAGCACGCCGTCGGCCATGCCGAGCTGCAGCTGGACGGAGAGCAGCCGCCCGACCGGCGAGACCAGGGCGGCCCGGGGCGACAGCACGTCGTCGTCCGTGGCCAGCGAACCGACGACGTCGTCGGCGGCCACCGGCGCGGCGTCGAACTCCACACTCCCGCCGGCCGCCAGGCGCTGCCCGAAGGTCTCGGCATCGTTGTCGACGCGCACGCCGGGAGCGGCCGGGTCGACCAGGACGGCGACGGGCTCACCGGTGTCGGCGCGCACCGCCCGTACGGCGATACGGTCGGCCACCAGCACCCCGGTCACATAGCTCTGCCTGCCGTCCAGCACGTGGCCGTCGGCGGTCGGGGTGAGCGCGAGCGAGGGTTCCTGGCGGGCCAGGCCCCCGCCCCAGCACCACTGCTCCGCGGCGGACCGCCGGTCGATCAGGGCGGCGAGCGCGGGCTCGTTGAGGAACCGGGCGCTCCACGACAGGAAGGTGTGACAGCCCAGCAGCTGGCCGATCGCGGCGTCGGCGGCGGCTATCTCCCGGACGACGGCGTAGGCCGTGGGCCAGTCGGCGCCGCCGCCCCCGTGTTCGGCCGGGGTCAGCAGGGTCAGCAGCCCCGCCTCGCGCAGCCGGGACACCTCGTCGAACGGCGCCTTGCCGGCCTGGTCCCGGACGGACGCGTCCGTGGCGAGGTCGTCGGCCGTCTCACGCGCCACCCGCAGCCAGTGCGCGCGGCCCGGAACCGCCGGCTCGTGCGCCGCCGGCTCGTGCGCCTGCGACTCGGGTGCGGCCGGCTCGGGTCCCGTCGGGTCGGGCACCCTCGGCCCGGGCCTCGTCGGCCCGGCGTCCGTCGGCTCGAACTCCGTTCGCGCGGACTCCGTTCGCTCGGATGCCGTGGCGGGTCGGTGCGGCGCGGGGGCTGTGGGCATGTGGCTCATCCTGCGCACCCCTCTGAACCATCGTCAATACTTTCCTAGTAAATCGATAGGGAAACTAGGGAAGGCAGGTCCCGCGCCTCCGTCCGCCACCGTCCGTAATCCGAACCGCAGTTGACGAGACATGCGATGTACTGCTCAAGTAAGCGCATGAACGCCGAACAGCGCCTGGTCACCCGTGACCACATCGACTTCGGTCGCGTGTGGTCCGCCGCGTGTTGCGCCTGATGCGGCAAAGGGCCGTCTGACCGGCCCCTTCTCCCTCTCCTCCGCGGCCGTCCCGGCGACGGGCCGATGACCGCAGGCGGCCTTCGCCGTCCTGCCGCCGGCATCCGCGTCCACACCCGTACCGCCCCGGCGCCGCAGCCGCGCCCCACCGCGCTGCCGCCACCCCTGCCCCGCCCGAGACCCGCGTCCGGGCGTCGTCACACCCGTTCACCACCCGGTCCCGCGCCGAGGGCCGCACCACCGTGCCCGTACACGCCCCACGGGCACGGCCCCGCCCCCGGCGCACCCGAGGAAAGGCCCTTTCCCATGCCCGTGGAGTTCCTTGGCATCGCCGCCACCAACGACGGCTCCGAGACCACCCCGCGCTCCGGCGCCGCCTTCGACAAGGAGTACACCCTCCGTCTCGCCCGCGCCCACGAGGAGCACGGCTGGGACCGGGTGCTCTTCGCCTACGGCTCCGGCTCGCCCGACCCCGCGCCGGCCGCCGCGTACATCGCGAGCAGGCTGGACCGGTTGCAGATCCTGCTCGCCCACCGCCCCAACGTCTCCTACCCGACGTTCGCCGCGAAAACGTTCGCCACCCTCGACCAGATCAGCGGCGGGCGGCTGACCGTGCACTTCATCACCGGCGGCAACGACCACGAGCAGGCCCGCGAGGGCGACACCCTCACCAAGGACGAGCGCTACGCCCGCACCCGCGAGTACATCCGCATCGTCAAGACTATCTGGACCACCCACGAGCCCTTCGACCACGAGGGCGAGCACTACCGCTTCCACGACTTCGTCAGCGACGTGTTCCCCGTGCAGCAGCCGCGCCCCGCCGTCTCGTTCGGCGGTTCCTCGCCCGCCGCGTACGCCGCCGGCGGCGCGGAGGCCGACATCTACTGCCTGTGGGGCGAACCCCTGGAGAAGACGGCCGAGCAGATCGAGGCCGTCAAGGCCGCCGCGCGCGCCGCGGGCCGCACCGACACCCCCCGCATCCAGGTCGCGTTCCGGCCGATCATCGCCCCCACCGAGGAACTCGCCTGGGAGAAGGCCCACCGCACGGTCGACGCCATCCGCCGGCGCCGCGAGGCGGGAGTCGTCCGCCACCACCGCGGCACGGCACCCGAGAACACCGGCTCGCAGCGGCTGATCGCCATCGCCGAGGCGGGCGAGCGCTACGACCGCGCCCTGTGGACCCCGACGGCCGCCGCGACCGGCGGCGCGGGCAACTCCAACGCGCTCGTCGGCACCCCGGAGACGGTCGCCCAGGCGCTGCTCGACTACTACGACCTGGGCGTCGACATCCTCTCCGCGCGCGGCTACGACCTGCTGGACGACGCCATCGACTTCGGCCGGTACGTGATCCCGATCGTGCGCGAGGAGGTCGCCAAGCGCGACGCGGAGCGCGCCGCCGCACGGGGTGCGGAGAACGCCGCCGCGCGTGACGCCGACGCCACCGCCGAGCGCGCCGCCGCCCCCACCGCCGCCCACGACGCGGCGCCCCAGTCCCTCGCGGCGGTGCGCGCGTGACCTCCGCTGTCGACCTCATGGTCCTGCACGTGCCCGTCTCCGACCCCAGAGTGCGGCCCCTGCTGCGCGAACTCGGCGACGAGTACTGCCGCCGGTACGGCAAGGACGCCCACGCCGAGCTGTCCCGCTACCCCGACGAGGAGTTCACCGCGCCGTACGGCGGCGTCCTGCTGCTCCTGCTCCAGGCGGGTGAGCCCGTCGCGGGCGGCGCCTTCCGCCGCTACGACCCGCAGACCGCCGAACTGAAACGGATCTGGACGCACTCGGCGCACCGCCGGCGCGGTCTCGCCCGGCGGGTCGTCGCCGAACTCGAACGCGAGGCCGCCGCCCGCGGCTACCGGCGCGTCCATCTGACCACCGGCCCCCGCCAGCCCGAGGCGCGCGCCCTGTATCTGGCGACCGGCTACACCCCCCTCTTCGACACGGACGCCGACCCCGAGACCATCGGCCCGCTGCCCTTCGAGAAGCACCTGCCGGCGCACCGGCGGGCGGGAGCGGCCGTCCGCACCACCACGGGAAAGGCGGCCGCCCTGTGAACCCCCGCACCACCGCGACCGCCCTCGGCCTGGCCCTGCTGCCGCTCCTCGCGCTGACCGCCTGCGGCTCCGGCGGCGCACCCGGCACCACCGCCGTGGGCGCCCAGGCGTCCCCCGCGCCGACCGAGGACCCCGTGGCGGCCGTGCGCACCGTGGACTCCATCGCCGCGCTGCTGCCCGCCGACGTACGAAAGTCGGGCACCGTGCGCGTCGGCAGCTCCATCGGCGACCCGCCCAGCGCGTACTACCCGAACGGTTCCGACCAGCCGCCCGCCGGCCTGGACATCGACCTGGCCGACGCGGCCGCCAAGGTCCTCGGCGTGAAACTGGACCGCCAGGAGGCCTCGTTCGAGTCGATCCTGCCCTCCCTCGGCAGCGGCAAGTACGACGTCGGCACCGGCAACTTCGGCGTCACCACCGAGCGCCTGAAGCGGATCGACTTCGTCACCTACATCAACGACGGCCAGGGCTTCGCCGTCAGGAAGGGCAGCACCGCCCTCAAGGGCAAGGTCACCGACCTCACCCAGTTGTGCGGGCTGACCGTCGGCACCAGCGCCGGCACCACCTTCGAGGCGACCCTCGAAGCGGAGAAGGGCGTGTGCGCCAAGGCCGGCAAGAAGCCGTACGACGTGAAGGTGTACTCGGAGGACGCGGCGATCGTCACCGCCCTCCAGCAGGGCCGGATCGACGTGGTGATGTCGACCATCAACGGACTGCGCCACCAGGCGTCCCGGCCCGCGGCCCGCACCACGTTCCTCGGCGAGTACCGCCGCCTCGACGTCGGCTTCGCCTTCAAGAAGGGCTCCCCGCTCACCAAGGCCTTCCAGGCCGCGGTCAACGAGCTGATCGAGGACGGCACCTACGCGAAGATCCTCGACAAGTGGGGCACCACCGCCTCCGCGATCGACGCCTCGCGGATCAATCCACCCGAGCACAGGTGACCCATGAGCAGCGACACCCTCTCCGCGCCCGCCAGACGACGGGACGACACGGCCACGGAGTTGAAGATCGTCCCCGCCCGGCACCCGGCCCGCTGGGCCGCCGCCGTCGCCGTCCTCGTACTGGTCGCCCAGTTCGCGCACGGCCTGGCCACCAACCCCGTCTGGGAATGGCACGTCTTCGCCGACTACGTCTTCTCCGAGACGATCGTCCAGGCCGTGTGGGTCACCCTCCAGCTCACCGCCTACGCCACCGTCCTCGGCTTCCTCCTGGGCACCGTGCTCGCCTTCATGCGGCTGTCGCACAGCCCGGTGCTGCGGACCGTGGCGTGGACGTACATCTGGATCTTCCGGTCCATCCCGATGATCGTCCAGCTGGTGTTCTGGTTCAACCTGAGCGCCCTGTACGAGCGGCTGGGCGTCGGCATCCCCTTCGGACCGGTGTTCTGGTCCGTCGACAGCAACAGCCTGATCGGCACCATCGGCGCCGCCGTCATCGGACTGACGCTCCATCAGGCCGCGTACGCCGCCGAGATCGTCCGCGGCGGTGTCCTCGCCGTCGACCAGGGCCAGCTGGAGGCCGCCGCCGCGCTCGGCATCCCCCGGCTGCGCCAGATCCGCCGGATCGTGCTGCCTCAGGCCATGCGGGCCATCCTGCCCACGGCCGGCAACGAGATCATCGGCCTCCTCAAGGGCACCTCGGTGGTCTACGTCATGGCGATCGGCGAGCTGTTCTACCAGGTGCAGGTGGTCTACGGCCGCAACGGCCGGGTGATCCCGCTGCTGCTCGTCGCCACCGCCTGGTACGTCGTCCTGACCACCGTGCTGTCGGTCGCCCAGTACTACGTCGAACGGCACTTCGCCCGCGGCGCGAACCGCACCCCGCCCCCCACCCCGCTCGAGCGCGCCCGGCGCTTCGTGAGAACCCTGGGAGAGAACCGATGAGTCAGGTCATGGTGGACGTCCACGGCGTCCACAAGAGCTTCGGCCCGCAGGAGGTGCTGCGCGGCGTGGACCTCCAGGTCCGCACCGGTGAGGTCACCGTGATCCTCGGCCCGTCCGGCTCCGGCAAGTCGACCCTGCTGCGCACCATCAACCACCTGGAGAAGGTGAACCGCGGCTGGATCAGCATCGACGGCGAACTCGTCGGCTACCGCCGCTCCGGGGACAAGCTGCACGAGCTGAAGGAGAAGGACGTCCTGAAGCAGCGGACCAACATCGGGTTCGTCTTCCAGAACTTCCATCTCTTCCCGCACCTGACCGTGCTGGAGAACATCGTCGAGGCCCCCGTCTCCGCGCTGCGCCGCCCCCGTGCGAGCGTGACCGAGACGGCCCGCCGGCTGCTCGACCGGGTCGGCCTCGCCGACAAGACCGACGCCTATCCGCGCCAGCTGTCCGGCGGTCAGCAGCAGCGCGTGGCCATCGCCCGCGCGCTCGCCCTCGAACCCAAGGTGCTGCTGTTCGACGAGCCGACCTCCGCGCTCGACCCGGAGCTGGTCGGTGAAGTCCTCGACGTCATCAAGGACCTGGCCGCCAGCGGCACCACCATGATCGTCGTCACCCACGAGATCGGCTTCGCCCGCGAGGTCGCCGACACCGTCGTCTTCATGGACGCCGGAGTCGTCGTGGAACAGGGGCCGCCCGCGGCCGTCCTCGACACCCCGCGGCACGAACGCACCCGTGCCTTCCTCTCCAAGGTCCTCTGACCCTTCCTCCCCGGCCGCTCGCATCTCTCACCTCGCATCTCTCACCTCTCATCTCGTTCCGTACGCAAGGAGAACCACCGTGTCCACCCTCGCCCGCCGTACCACCGCAGCGGCCCTCGGACTCGCCACCGCCCTCGTCCTCGCCGCCTGCGCCAACCCCGACGACGGCGGCACCACCGAGGTCGCGGACACCAAGGGCACCAAGACCAAGATCAATACCAGCCCCGACCAGGACCGCGTCACCACCGGAAAGGTCGACTCCATCGCCGCCCAGGTCCCCGCGGAGATACGCAAGAGAGGCACCCTGGAGATCGTCGACTCCTCGGGGTCCGCCGCGCCGCTCACCTTCTTCGCCACCGACAACAAGACCGTCATCGGCGTCGAACCCGACATCGCGTACCTCGTCGCCGACGTGCTCGGCCTGAAGCCGCACCTCAACACCGTCTCCTGGGAGAACATCTTCGTCGGCCTGGACAGCGCCAAGTACGACGTCGGCTTCAGCAACATCACCGTCACCGAGGAACGCAAGGAGAAGTACGACTTCGCCACCTACCGCGAGGACAACCTCGGCTTCGAGGCGAAGAAGGGCAGCGGCCTGCAGGTCGACGGGCCGGAGGACGTGGCCGGCAAGACCGTCGCGGTGAGCAGCGGCACCAACCAGGAGAAGCTGCTCATCGAGTGGAGCGAGGCCAACGAGAAGGCCGGCCGCAAGCCGGTGGACATCAAGTACTACCAGAACGACAGCGACACCTACCTCGCCCTGCGGTCCGGCCGGATCGACCTCTACCTCGGCCCCAACCCCACCGCCGCCTACCACGCGGCCACCAGCGGCAAGACCGAGGTCGTCGGCACCTACTCCGGCGCCGGCGCCGACCTCCAGGGCCTCATCGCGGCCACCACCAAGAAGGACAGCGGCCTGGTGAAGCCGCTCGCCGCCGCGCTGAACGAGATCATCCGCAACGGAACCTACGACCAGGTCCTCAAGCGCTGGGGGCTGTCCGACGAGGCCGTCACCAAGTCCGAGATCAACCCGCCCGGACTGCCCAAGACCGCCCAGTAGCCACCCCGCCCGACCCACACCGAAGGGTTCCCCATGGCCACCGTCCTGTCCGTCTCCGGAAGCCCGTCCGCCACCTCCCGCACCGCCCGGCTGCTGCGCCACCTGGACCGGCGGCTGACGGCCCAGGGGCACGAGGTGATCCCGCTGGACGTCCGCACCCTGCCCGCCGAGGCGCTGCTCGGCGCGGACGTCCGGCACCCGGAGATCGCCGAGGCGACCGCCCTGTTCGCCCGTGCCGACGGCGTGGTGATCGGCACCCCCGTCTACAAGGCGGCCTACTCCGGGCTTCTGAAGTCCCTGCTCGACCTGCTGCCGCAGTACGCCCTGACCGGCAAGACGGTGCTGCCGCTGGCCACCGGCGGCACCACCGCGCACGTCCTCGCCATCGACTACGCCCTGCGCCCGGTGCTCAGCTCCATGGGCGCCGGGCACATCGTCCAGGGCTGGTTCACCCTCGACAAGGACATCGCGGTGACGGAGGACGGCAAGCTCTCCGTCGCCCCGGGCGCCGCCGAGGCCCTGGTCCACGTCGTCGACCAGTTCTCCGCGGCCCTCGACGGCCGCAGGACCCTGCTGGCGGCCGCCGGATGAGTGCCGGCGGGAGCCCGTCGGTCACCACGGCCGACGACCGGCTCCCGCGGCCCGCCCGGACGCGGGGCCGCCCGCACAAACGCGGGACCGCCCCCACGGAGGCGGAACCGCCCGCACAAACGCTGGATTGCCCGCTCACAAGCGGCCACGCGCCGCACGACCAGGAAAGGTCCGAGGTGTCCCCACCCCCTTGACGGAACACCACGGCGGACCGACACTCCCTGAGAGATTCCCTAGCGGACAGGTAGGAAATGATGGAGCGTCCGGAGTCGTCCGCGGACCGCGCGGCACGCGCGGGGCGCCCGGCTCTGCTCCTGACCTCCCGTCGCCACATCGATCTCCTGCGCGTCTGCAGCGCGGCAAGCCCGCTTCACTGACGGACGGGTGCCCACGGCACCCTCCCGCGCACGGGCAGGACCGCGCCGCCGGCCGTCCCTCCCCGCCTCCCGTGCGCCCTGCGCCGCCCGCGCGCGCACCTCCAGCCGGATCCGGACCCAGGGAGACACATGCCCGCCGCACCCCTGACCAGCCCGCCGCCCCTGCCCTCCTTCCGGGGCAGGATCGGCTGCGACGCGAACAGCGGCTACTACGCCGTCGCCCGCCGCTACCGCCTCCACCTCTCGCCGTCCTGTCCGCACTCGCTCCGCCTCGCCGTCGCACACAGCCTCCTCGGCCTCGACGACACCCTCCCGGTGACGCTGCTCGCGCCCGTGCCGGACGGACCCGGCGGCGAACACCTGGCGCTGCGCCCGCTGTACGAGGCCAGCTCCCACCACCACCCCGGCCCCGCCACGGCACCCGTGCTGAGCGACGAATGGACCGGACGGATCGTCAGCACCCACGCCCCGGACATCCTGCGGGACATGGCCCGCCACTTCGGCCGGGACCGCCGCGAGCTGTGGCCGCGCGGCGCGGACGCGGAGATCGCGGCCGTCGAGCACCTGTGCGCGTACGGCGTGGAGGAGGCCGCCCAGAGCGCGGGCCGCGCGGGAGCCGGCGCCGGTGAACGCCGGACCGCGCTCGCCCGGCTGCTGGGCACGCTGCGGCAGTGGGAGGCACGGCTCGGCTTCCACGACTACGTCCTGGGCGACCGGATTACCGTGGCCGACGTGCAGGTGTGGGTCACCCTGGTCCAGCTCGACCTCGTCCACCGCCGCCACCTGGACGCCGCCGCCGTCCACCGCATCGCCGACCACCCGCACCTGTGGGCGTACGCCCGCCGGCTCGCCGCCCACCCCGCCTTCGGCCGCCACCTCGACCTGCCGGGCATCGCCCGCCGCCACCACGCGCGCTGCCAGGGACTGGAGGCCGCGGGCGCGGCCGTACAGATCCTGGACTGGGCCGCCCACATCGCGGACGGGACCGGCCGCTCCTCCTCCCTCTGCCGTCCCTGACACCCCGCCGATCCCGCCCGCACCGGCCCTCCGCACGAGGGCCGGCCCCTCCCGGCCCCGACGAGAAAGGCACCGCCTCCCGTGTCCCCCTCAGCACCCCTGCACCTCGCCGTCGCGCTGGACGGCGCGGGCTGGCACCCGGCCGCCTGGCGCGAACCCGGCTCCCGCCCGCACGAGTTGTTCACCGCCGGCTACTGGGCCGACCTCGTCACCGAGGCCGAACACGGCCTGCTCGACTTCGTGACCTTCGAGGACGGACTCGGGCCGCAGTCCTCCCACCCGACGGAACCGGACGACCGCACCGACCGGGTCCAGGGCCGCCTCGACGCGGTCCTCGTCGCCGCCCGGGTCGCCCCCCTCACCCGGCACATCGGGCTGGTGCCGACCGTGATCGCCACCCACACCGAGCCCTTCCACCTGTCCAAGGCGATCGCCACGCTCGACTACGTCAGCACCGGCCGCGCCGGACTGCGCCTGAAGGTGACCGCGCGACCCGACGAGGCGGACCACTTCGGCCGCCGCGCCTTCCCCCGGCTCACCCCCGACCAGTGGGACACCCCCTCCGGCCGCGAGCTGTTCGAGGACCTGTTCGCGGAGGCCGCCGACTACGTCGAGGTCCTGCGCCGCCTGTGGGACAGCTGGGAGGACGACGCCGAGATCCGGGACGTCGCCACCGGCCGCTTCATCGACCGCGACAAACTGCACTACATCGACTTCCAGGGCCGCTGGTTCAGCGTCAAGGGCCCCTCCATCACCCCCCGCCCGCCGCAGGGCCAGCCCCTCGTCACCGCGCTCGCCCACCGGAGCGTTCCGTACCGGCTCGTCGGCGGCTCGGCCGACATCGGCTACGTCACCCCGCACGGCGTCGACGACGCCCGCGCCGCCGTCGCCGAGATCCGCGCCGCCCAGAGCGCGGCGGGCCGCGCGGCGGAACCGGTGCACGTCTTCGGCGACCTGGTCGTCTTCCTCGACGACAGCCCCGCGGCCGCCGAGGACCGCCGGGCCCGCCTGGACGACCTCGCCGGACACCCGTACACCAGCGACGCCGACATCTTCACCGGCACACCCGCCGGGCTGGCCGACCACCTCCAGGTACTCGCGACCGCCGGACTGACCGGCTTCCGGCTGCGCCCCGGCGCCATCGACCACGACCTGCGTCAGATCACCCGGGGACTGGCACCCGAACTGAGACGCCGGGGGGTCTTCCGGGACACCTACGAGGCGGACACCCTGCGCGGCCTCCTCGGCTTCCCCCGCCCCGCCAACCGTTACGCCGCCTGAGGAGCGCGCCCATGAGCAAGCCGCTGAAGCAGATCCACCTCGCCGCCCACTTCCCCGGCGTCAACAACACCACCGTGTGGAGCGACCCGAGGGCCGGCAGCCACATCGAGTTCGCCTCCTTCGCGCACTTCGCGCGCACCGCCGAACGCGCCCGGTTCGACTTCCTGTTCCTCGCCGAGGGACTGCGGCTGCGCGAACAGGGCGGGAAGATATACGACCTCGACGTCGTCGGACGGCCGGACACCTTCACCGTGCTGTCCGCGCTCGCCGCCGTCACCGACCGCCTCGGCCTGACCGGCACCATCAACTCCACCTTCAACGAGCCCTACGAGGTGGCCCGCCAGTTCGCCACTCTCGACCACCTCTCGGCCGGGCGGGCCGCCTGGAACGTCGTCACCTCCTGGGACGCCTTCACCGGGGAGAACTTCCGCCGCGGCGGCTTCCTCCCCGAGTCCGAGCGCTACTCCCGCGCCGAGGAGTTCCTGGCCACCGCCACCGAACTGTTCGACTCCTGGCGGGGCGACGAGATCGTGGCCGACCAGGCGACCGGCACCTTCCTGCGCGACGCCAAGGCCGGCGCCTTCGTCCACCAGGGCCGGCACTTCGACATCCACGGCCGGTTCAACGTCCCGCGCAGCCCCCAGGGCCGGCCGGTGATCTTCCAGGCCGGCGACTCCGAGGAGGGCCGTGAGTTCGCCGCCGCCGCGGCGGACGCGATTTTCAGCCGGTACGCCGACCTCGACTCCGGCCGCGCCTTCTACACCGACGTCAAGTCCCGCCTCGCCAAGTACGGCCGCCACCCCGGCCAGTTGCTCATCCTGCCCGCCGCGACCTTCGTGCTCGGCGACACCGACGCCGAGGCCGAGGAACACGCCAGGGAGGTACGCCGCCGGCAGGTCAGCGGAGCCACCGCCCTCAGGCACCTGGAATTCGTCTGGAACCGGGACCTGTCCGGCTACGACCCGGACGGCCCCCTGCCCGACGTCGACCCCGACCTCTCCGGCCACCACATCGCCCGGGGCCGCGCCCAGGTCCGCATGTACCGCGACCCGCTGGCCACCGCCCGCGAGTGGCGGGAACTGGCGGCGGCCCGCAACTGGTCCATCCGCGACCTGGTCATCGAGACCGGCAACCGGCAGAACTTCGTGGGCTCCCCGGACACCGTCGCGCGCACCATCGACCAGTACGTGCAGTCCGACGCCGCCGACGGCTTCATCCTCGTCCCGCACCTCACCCCGGGCGGACTGGACGAGTTCGCCGACAAGGTCGTGCCGCTCCTCCAGGAACGCGGAGTGTTCCGCACCGAGTACGAGGGCACCACCCTGCGCGACCACCTCGGCCTCGCCCACCCCGACGCCGCGGCCGCCGAGCGGGCGGCCTCGTGACGTTCTCCCGCCCGGAATCCGCGTACGCCGGGAAAATCGCGTTGTCGCGCCCCTGACAAGCGCAAGGTTTCGTGGCACGCTGCCTCACGCACGTCTATCCGCACCGCTCTTCGCACCCCCACCCTGCCCGGACGAGGACGTCGGGGCACGGCAGAAGGAGACATGCGTGAGACGCCATCACACCGCCGCGGGCATTCTGCTGACCGTGGCCGCCCTGTTCACCGGCGCCCTCGTCAAGGCCGGAGCGGCCACCGCGGCCGACGCCGGCACCAGGCCGGCACAGTCCGCCCACCCCACGTCCCCGAGCCCCGCCCGGAGCTCCGGCATACCCGCCCGCACACCCTCCGTCGCCGAACAGCGCGCGTCCCGCACCTTCTGGACGGCCGAACGCATGCGCGGCGCCACCCCGCTCGACCTGCTCCTGACCCCGCGCGCCGCCCAGCGGCTGAAGGCCCCCGGGGCCGCCGAGGGGCCGGTGACGACCGTCGCGCCCACGGCGGCCCCCGCCGCCTTCCCGCAGGCGGGCGGCCCGTGGACCGGCGGCGGCGCGGTCGTCAAGACGTCCGGGCGGGTGTTCTTCACCTTCCAGGGCCGCACCGCCTCCTGCTCCGGCAACGCCGTGACCAGCCAGAACGCCAGCACTGTCATCACCGCGGGCCACTGCGTCAAGTACCAGGGCAGCTGGCACACCAACTGGGTCTTCGTGCCCGCCTACGACAACGGCAACGCGCCGTACGGCCAGTGGACCGCGACCAAGACGCTCACCACCCCGCAGTGGGAGGCGAGCGAGGACATCAACCACGACATCGGCGCCGCGGTCGTCGCCCCGCTGAACGGACAGCGGCTGACCTCGGTCGTCGGCGCGCAAGGCATCCAGTTCAACGGCGGCTACAACAAGCCGGTGTACGCCTTCGGCTTCCCGGCCGCCTCCCCGTACGACGGAAGCAAGCTGATCTACTGCAGCGGCAACAGCTCCAGGGACTTCCTGCTCTCGCAGGACCACAGCCTCGCCTGCAACATGACCGGCGGCTCCAGCGGCGGCCCCTGGTTCACCGGCTTCAACGAGGCGACCGGGCAGGGCCTGCAGGTCTCGGTGAACAGCTTCGGCTACACATTCCTGCCGAACCGCATGTTCGGCCCGTACTTCGGCAACGAGGCCAAGGCCCTGTACGACAGGGCCCAGACCTCGTAGAGCGGGCAAGGGAGGACTGGATCGAGCCGGCTCGTGAACCGGACGCCCGTCCCGCGTACACGAACCGGCCGGTCACGGACCCACGTGGACGTACGGCGCCCATCTCGTCACGGCCCGGGGGTGCTCTGCCCGTACGGCCCGTACCGCGGCGTGCAGCGCGGCCGCCGGGTCGGGCGACGTGCCGGGCCGGGGCGGACAGGACAGGTCCTCGTACACGAGGCCGGCGACGTCCGGGGCGAGGGTGTCGTCGATGGACCACAGCGTGCCGATGACGTCGGGGAAGCCGGCGAGCTGGAGGGCGGCGGCGAAGCTGATCGCCTCATCGGCCAGGACGATACCGCCGCGCGAGGTCTCGCAGGCGGAGAGAAACGCGAACCGGGCGTGCGGCAACCGGAGGTTGGCGATGTCCCGCAGCGTCAGCGGGCCGTCGTGCAGGATCAGCGCGCCCCGCGAGGGACGCCCGAGATCCTGCATGCCGTGGCACGCGAAGTGGGCCCAGGAGCAGCGGCCGAGCGCCTCCCGGACCGAGGGCGCGGTGGCCGCGGGGCCGGTGAGGAGCTCCGCGTCCGGGTGCCGGTGGTGCAGCTCCCGGGCCTCGCGCTCGGCCGCCGGGAGGTCGGCCCACCCGGGAGTCGAGGGCAGGGAGACGATGAGGCCGCGGGCGCCGTGCTTTCCGGCTGAGGACCGCTGGTGGGGCCGGGGCTGGTTCCGAGCGTGCAGCAGGGCGCGCAGCGTGGGCGTGTAGGAGGAGACGACCCGGTCCAGCACGCTGTCGCCGCCGCCGTGCGGGATCTTGCGCCCCGCCGCGTGCAGCGGCAGCAGCGTGAACAGGCCGGTGGGACACCACCACAGGCGGGGCCATTCCGTCCCGGGGCGTGGGGGCTCGGTATGACCCAGCGCTTCCAGCACCGGCTCGGCGACAGCGTCCCACAGCCAGGTGAGGGTTTCCTCGATCGTCGTAACCGCCGTCAGCGGCGAGGTTTCCCCACCGACGGCTCTGGTGAAATGGTCGACGTGCTCGGCCAGTTCGACGTCCTCCAGCGCGAGGGTGAGGACGCGCACCCCTGCCGTGGTCAGGAGGAGGGCGTGGCAACCGTGCTCGCTCGCGCTGAGCAGCACCACCGGTCCGCGGTCCGCGGCGGCACGCAGGGTGTCGAAGGAGGGCGGACGCAGGAAGCCGGCGAGCCCGGGCAGTTCGCGGATGCCGGCGAGGAGTTCCTCCCGCTGCCGGGCGAGGGCCGCTCGCCGCTCGTTCGCACGTCGCCGCTCGTACACGTCCGCCATGGCCGAGCTGTACGGGCTGTCCGGCAGCCGGTCCAGTTCGTCGAGCACCTGGCGCAGCTCGTCGGCGAGCCGAGATGCCCGGGCGAGCAGCGCCTCGTGGTCGGTGTGCTTCTCCAAGGCCCGGGCGAGCAGTGACTTGTGGTCGGTGCGGGTTTCCAGGGCTTGGGCGAGGAGGATGCCGCGTCCCTGTTCGAGGAGTTCCACCGCGCGTTCGGCCTGACCGGCCCGTACGGCGACGGCGGCCGCGTGCGCCACCAGGTGAGGGAACTGCGCGATCAGCCGTTCCCGGTCGTCGCGCCTCAGACCCCGCCAGGCGGTCAGTTCCAGCTGATCCAGGGCGAGGGCGAAGGACTCGACGGCGCCGGCGAAGTCCTGGGCCTCGGCCGCGATGTGCCCGGCGGCAGCGGCAGCCCGGGTGCGGTCCCGGGCCGGCGCGGAGTCGACGGCGGAGGCGGCGCGCAGGGCGCGAACGGCCTTGTCGCGGTCGGCGAGGTCCGCGGTGGTGTCGAAGCGTTCCCGCAGCAGGAACCCCAGCGTGGCGAGGACGTCCGTGCGGTCCGGATGGTCCTCGGGCAGGAGGGCGTCGGCCTCCTGCAGTGCCTCGACGGCCTCGCCCAGGACGTCGGGCTCGGAGAAGTGGCGGGCGTACTTCCGTAGGGAGTCGGCGAGGCTTCGGAGCAGGTTCGGCCGCTGATAGTCGTCGGGCGAGCCGGCCAGGAGCGCGGCCCGGGCGGCCGCGACGGCCTCGGTCAGGTCGCGTGGGTCGCGCTGGTGTGTGAAGCGGTCCTGGAGGGCGACGGCGAGAAGACGCAGGCAGCCGGGCCGGTCGGGGTGGCCGTCGGTGAGGAGGGAGAGGGCGTCCCGCAGCACGGTGACCGCTTGGTCGTAGCGGTCGGCCTCCGGGGGAACGGATCCGGGATGGCTCTGCAGCGCGGCCGCCAGGTTCGTCAGCCGGCTCGGCAGGTCGGGATGGTCGCGCGGGGTGATGCGTACCGCCTCGAACTGTGCTTCGAGGGCCTCGTTGGCGGAGTCGACACGGCCGGTGTGGTGGTAGTGGTGGCTGAGCGCCGAACTGAGGTTGGTGAGGTACGCGGCACGGTGCGGGTCGTCGTCGGGGGCTTCGTACGCCGCCTCACGGAGGGCTCGCACCGCGAGGTCGAGCTCGTCGAGGTCGCCCGTGCGCTGGTACATCCGGATCGCGATGTGCCCCATGCCGGAGGAGGCCTTCAGCCGGCACGGATCGCCCTCCGGGATCGCCTGCGCGGCCTTGACTGTCACGAAGAAGGCCCGCTCCAGCGAATCCGCGTTCCCGGTGTACTCGTATCGGCGGGTGAGGACGTTCCCGAGCGTGATCAGGGACTCCGCCCACGTCACATCCTCGCGCGGATTGGCGCGCGCGGCGAACAGACAGACGGCGACGGCGTCGTCGAGCAGGCGCGGGTCTCCGTTCGTCTCCGCTTCCTTCAGCAGGTAGACGCCGTGCGCCGTGTAGGCGGCCAGTTCGCGTGTCGACAGCCCCTCGCTCACCGGGTTCCCCTGCTCCGCGTATATCTCCAGCAAAGCATCGGGTACGTGGTGCGGGGCCACCTGCCTGACCAGCCGGTAGAAGAACAAGGCGCGGTCGGCGTCCTGGCGCACCCTGTCGTACTCGAAACGCGACCAGTAGAACGGTGCCAGCAGCATGGCGATGTTGAGCGCCCGCGCGCTCTCCACCGCCTCCGTGCAGGGCGCGAACCAGTCGACGGAGTAGTACAGGCGCTCGGACAGTCGCTCCGCCTCCGGCTCACGCAGCACGGCCGGATCGCCCTTCGTGGTGAAGGAGTTGAGTAATTCCTCCATGCCGAAGGTGAGTATCTCGATGCTCATTGTCCCCCCAAGCGGCTGCGTGGAATGCCGCCGAACTCATGACTCACTCGGTAGACGAATGAGACTATTCGACAGAAGGCACGTGGGGGAGGGGAATCGGTGGATGAGCTCGAGTGGGTCTGCGGTCGCCTGCCGGAGGCGCGTGCGCGGGCGATCGAGGAGGGGTGGGGGCCGGAACTGGCCCGTGTCCTGGACGACGTGCGAGACGGTACGCGGCCGGTGACGGCCGTCGTCGAAGTGGTCTATGGGCACCTGGGCCTGCCGGTGCGGCCACGAGGATACGCCCCGGTCCCCGGCCAGGAGCCCGCGCCGCCACCGCCCGGAACCTACATCTGTCCGGGTCGGCACTGCTCGCGCACGGCGGTCCGCGAGCCGGGCGGCCCGCTGCCCGAATGCCTCGTGTTCGACGAACCCATGTCCTTCCGATGAACGCCTTTCTGTCCGAACTGGGCAAGAAGCTCGCCGAACGCTGGGTGAGCCTGCTCGCCCTGCCGGGCGCGCTCTTCACCGCTCTCACCGCGGCGGGTTCCGTGCTGGGCCACCGCGACGCCCTCGACTGGCGGCGGCTGGTCCAGGCCGCCGAGGACTTCACGGCTCACTACGACCATCGCCCGGTGTCGGCCGTCCTGCTGGCCGTCGCGGTCCTCGGGGCGGGAGCGGCCGTCGGACTGCTGGCGCGCGGGCTCGGCGCCGTGGTGGAGTGGGTGTGGCTGATGTCGGGCCCGGCATGGCTGACCGACCGGTTCGTCCGCCGGCGCCGCGACCGGTGGAGGAACGTTGCCGGCGCCGATCGTGCCGCGCTCGCCCAAGCCCGCAACGCCATCGCGCTGACCATGCCGGACAGACCGACGTGGATCGGTGACCGGCTACGGGCCGTGGGGGTCCGCGTCCACGGCCAGTACGGGCTCGACTTCCCCTTCGCCTGGCCCCGGTTGTGGGTCCTCCTGCCGGACAACTGCCGCAACGACCTGATCACCGCACGCGATGCCCTGACCGGTGCTTCGTCGCAGAGCGGCTGGGGCCTGCTCTACCTCTGCCTGAGCACGCAGTGGTGGCCCGCCGCCCTGGCCGGTGCCGCTCTCCTGCTCGTCGGCCGGCGCCGTGGCCGGGAAGCGGCGGCCAACCTGGCGGACCTCACCGAATCGGCCGTCGACCTCTACGCGGCGGACCTCGCCCTGTCGCTCGGCGTGGAGCTCCCTTCCGGTCACGTCACACCCGCTCTCGGCAGGCAGATCAGTGAACGCCTGCGTAAAGGGGCGTGAGACCTCGCGTGCCCGGCTTCCACGGCGGCGGGGCGCAGGCTGTCTTCCGGGCGGGTGACCTGGGGCGGGCGCACGGGACGGTGGGCGTATCCCCGGGTGAGCGGCGGTCGTCGGGCCGGACATGATCAGGAAAATCGCCTGTGTGTCCGTCCTGGCCGTCGCCCTGCTCGCCGCCGCTCCCGCCGCCCAGGCGGCACCTGCTGCCCCGTCCTCCGGCGCGCCGGGCGTGCCGCTGCTGGACGCCCTATTCGGATCCCTCGAACTGGGGCATCCGGTCGCCTCGCCCAGCACGCTCCTTCCTGCCGGCGTCACCGGAAGGTGAACAACCGCTGAGGCAGCGGGGATCCACCGCACCGGTCACGGGAAGCCGGGTCAGGTGCGGTGGATCCGGTCCACCAGGATGTCGATGACCAGAGGTGTGCGCGGCCCGAAGCCGAGCAGCACCCCGTCCTCCAGGGCGACGATCCGGCGTGCCGCCCCGGCCGGGGTCTCGCGGACGCCCGGCACCTGCAGCAGGCCGTCGACCCCGCCGACCGACTCAAGGCCCTTGCTCATCATCAGGATCACGTCCGGCTGGGCCTTCACCAGGGCTTCGCTGGTCAGCGGGGTGAACGGCTTGTCCAGTCCCGCCTCGACCCGGGCGTCCACCGCTCCCGCCGCCGCGATCAGGGAGTCGGCGCCGGAATCCTTGCCGCCCATCAGGTGAACGGCCGCGCTGCCCCGCATGTAGAGGAACGCCACCGAGGACCAGACCCTCAAGATCACCGGCTCCGGGTACGACAGGGACAAGGGCGTCTACGTCGCCCTGTGCGTCGACAACGGCGACGGCGAACAGCCCACCCCGTGCATCGGCGTCGACATGAGCGGGACATCCCACTCGTCCGCGTGGATCTCCTCCCACCCGCCGGACTACGGCGAGGACCTGGCGATTGGGAGGCCGCCGATGTCCAGGCCGGTCCAGCGGCCGAAGCCGGTGAACACCAGGGCGCCCGTGGCGCCGGCGAGCAGGCGGGGGAGCAGCAGGAGCACGAGCCGGGTGCCGCCGAGTCCGGCCGCCTCGACGACCAGTACGGCCGCCACCAGCGGTCCGCCGAGGATGGGGGAGACGGCCGCGGTGGAACCTGCGGTGCCCACGATGGCCACGGCCCGCGGATCCGAAGCCGCCCCGGGGTGCCGCAGCGCGAGCAGCGCGAGTCCGCTGCCCACCGCCATCAGCGGTGCCTCCGGACCGAGCACCACGCCCAGCGGCAGGGTGGCGAGCGCCGTCAGGACGACCCCGGGCACCTCCCGCGGCCCGGCCGGCGCCCCGCCGAGGCCGTGCACCGGCACATGGCCTCCGCCGCCCGGCATCCGCGTCACGATCGGCGCCAGGACGAGTCCGGCCAGGAACAGGGCGGGCAGCGGCCACCACCACGGTGGAGCGCCGTACCCGGCGGCCTCGGGCAGCGCCTCCCACACCCACTGCTGGAGTGTGTGCTGGAAGCCGACGAAGAAGAAGCAGGCCACCGTGACGGGCACGCCCCGCACCACGCTGAACATCAGCAGCCGGGCGTAGCCGCGTGTGCGCAGCACCGCCGCCAGGGCGGGCTCGGCCGCCGCGACCGCTCCCGCCGCCGCGACCGCTCCCGCCGTCGCGACCGCTCCCGCCGCCCCGGCGCGGGGCGGTGCACCGGGCGACCCGCGGGGCCGTCCGTCAGGTGACCCACCGGGCGGTCCGTCGGGTGACCCATCACGCCGTCCCGGCCGTCCGTCGGGTGACCCGCCCGGGGACGCGCCGGGTGATGCCTCAGGCGGCACGCCGGGTGGCCCCCCGGGCGACCGCCGACAGCAGGGACCCGATGGCCGCGCCCGTCGCCAGGTACACCACCGCGCTGCCCACCTTGGCGTCCATCGGCGCCCCCGTACGGAACGGGAGCAGCGTCATCGCCATCGTGACCAGCGCGATGATCCAGCCGAAGAACCGGGCCGGCTGCGGGGTGCTGAGGATCAGCAGATGCAGCAGCGCCGTCGCGGCGAGCGCGGCAACCGCCGCACCGGCCACCAGCAGTCCGGTCGACGCGTCACCCGTCGCGCCGGCGCCCCGCGGGGCGAACACCGGAATGGCGAGGGTCCCGCGCACCAGCAGCACGGCGGCCACGGTGGTGAGTCCCGCGACCCCGGCGGTCATGACCCCGCCGGCCCACAGCCGGACGGCGTCGAGCCGGGGCGCGGGCGGCGGCGGGGCCGCCGTGGCGGGGCCACCGCCGTACGGCGTCTGCTGCGGACCGTAGGGCTGGTTCGAGGGCTGCACGTTCGGTCTCCTCGCTCGGTACGGGGTGCGCTATCCGTACCCCCTCGCCGCCGGGGCACCGCCCGCGCTGGCCCGTTCGGGGCAGCCGGGCGCGCACTCACCGGACAGCGCGCACCCCACCGGTCCCGTCATCGGCCCCGCACCCACCGAGCCTGCGCGCCCCGCCCCGGGCGCCGCCCCGCCGAACGGCCGGACGTGACAGTGGTGTTGCCCCGCGCGACCGTGACGCGGCCCGCCCGGGACGACCGGTCGCCGTGGCCTGAACCGGCCCAAGGCGTGGGACGGCGCACACACGGTTGCGTACGGCGCAGAGCCCGGAGCAGGCGGCCGCCCACGCATGCGCCCTGTCCGGGGTGTTCGCCGGGCGCCTACAGTGTGGCGGCACGCCTCCGTACCGGCCCGATGGTTCGGGCGGAGCAGCCGGCAGCGACGGGCCGCCGACCGCCGCACCCCAGACACCACCCCGTGAGTTCGCTCGGGCCGCGACCGAGTGCGCGCGGCACCGTGCGCTTGGAGAACCACTGGAGGCCGCCGTGTCCCGACCGTGCATCGCCCTGATCGCCGACCCCACCTCACCCGAGGGCTGCGCCGACTACCTGGCCCGGGCCGTGGAACTGCTCACCGGCGCCCCGCCGGTGCGGATCGACTCCCGGCACTTCGCCGACGGCGGATCCGGCCGCGCCGCCCGCGCCGGTGACCGGTTACGGCTGCGGGTGCCCGCGGAACGCCTCGACGTCGTGCCCGACATCGTCGTGCTCTACGAGATCCCGCCGCACCGCCGCCGCGCCCTGGCCGCCTTCCAGCGGCTGCTGCGCGAGCACGACGTGGTCACCCTCGGCACCGGAAGTGCCGCCTGGCGCACAGCGACCGAGAAGGACCGCACCGTGGAGCGCTTCCGCCGCGACGGCATCGCCCACATGGAGACCGTCGTCCTGTCCCGGCCCGCGCCGCACGAGGCCGCCGCCGCCTTCGACAAGCTGGGCCGCGACACCTGGGCCCGGCCCGTGATCGGCACCGGCGGCGACGACACTTTCCACATCACCACCGAGGAGCAACTGGAGCACGCCGCCGCCTACTACGCCGAGCGCGACACCGACTGGCTGCTGTCCCGCGACGCCGGCAACTTCCGGCCCGACGGCCGCCGCCACCAGTTCCGGGTGTTCGTGCTGCACGGCCGGGTGATCCACGCCCGCGAGCACATCCAGCCCGAACCCGACACCCCGTGCAACACCTGCCAGGGCGCCACCCCGGTGCACATCGCCCCCGCCGATCTGCCCGCGCCGCTGGGCCGGCTGGCCGTCGCCGCCACCGCCTCGGTCGGGCTGCCGTTCGCCGGCGTCGACCTGGCGATCGAGAACGGCGGCGTGGTCTTCGAGGTCAATGTGCAGCCCGCCTTCGTGGACGGCGAACTCCCGCTGGTGGCCGTGCCGTACATCCAGGCGCACCTGTCCGCCCTGGCCGCCCGCCGCGCACCGGCCCCGGACCGGCGGCTGCCCGCCTGAGCCCGGAGCGTCGTGACCCTCGGCGAACCTCACGCCTGGGTTACGAAACGCGCAACCTCTGGTATCAGCGCGGTGAGAGAGTGACGATAGGGCCATGACTCTGGCCCAGCGCGCCCTGCGGCAACTCGAGGCCTGGCCCGACCTCACGGCGGCACCGGCCAGTTGCGGCACCGGGCGGGCACTTCGCACCGCCCACAGCGAGATCGTCCACTTCCATTCCGACCGCGACGTGGACCTCCACCTCACCAGCCGGGCCCTGCGGCGCTTCGCCGCCGACCTCGCGGAGTCGACGGCGATACGCCTGCTGCCCGGCTCCCGGTGGGTGACCGTCCACCTGGACTGCGACACGGACGTCGACCTGCTCCAGACCCTGGTCAGTGTCGCCCTCAAGGCCCACCAGGGCGGACCCGCCCCGGAGGACCTGCCGCCCGGCGGCTGCAACCTGCACCGGGTCACCGTCCTCCCGCGCGAGGGGGCGGCCGCCGCCGCGCCCCGCTGACCCGCCGGGAGATCCGCCGCTTCACCCCGTGACCGGCGTGGACCGCACGGCCGGACCCGCCCTCGGGGAGAGACTGCTGCCGCACGGCGCCGACACCGTCGTCCTCGACGGGGTCGGCGCGCCGCACGCGGGAGGAGCACCGAAGTGACGGGCTGGACCTGGACGTACGAGGGCTACGAGCCCGCCGACGAGCGACTGCGCGAGTCGCTGTGCACGCTCGGCAACGGCTATTTCGCCACCCGCGGCGCACTCCCCGAGTGCGTCGCGGACGACATCCACTACCCGGGCACCTATGTGGCGGGCTGCTACAACCGGCTGACATCCCATGTGGCAGGGCGCAGCGTCGAGAACGAGGACCTGGTCAACCTGCCGAACTGGCTGCCGCTGCGGTTCCGGCTGCGCGGCCGCCCCTGGCTCACCCCCGACACCGCGACCGTGCTCGAACACCGCCAGACCGTCCACCTGGACTCGGGGGTGCTGGAGCGCCTGACCCGCTACGGCCTGGGCAACGGGCGCTCCCTGACGGTGCGCCAGCAGCGCATGGTGCACATGGGTGATCCGCACCTGGCGGCCCTGCGCAGCGAGTTCACCGCCCACGGCTTCAGCGGTGAGCTCCACGTCGAGGCCGCCCTCGACGCCGGCGTCACCAACGCGGGCGTCCCCCGCTACCGGGACCTGGACGGCCGGCACCTCACCCACGCGCACACTGGCACCGCCGCCGGCGACACCGTGTGGCTGCGCTGCCGCACCCGCACCTCCGACATCCGCGTCGGCATGGCCTCCCGGCTCACCGCCGAGGGACCCGTCACGATCCGGCACGCCCGGCCGCGCACCACCCAGCGGGCCCGGCTGCGGCTCGCCCCCGGCATCCCGGCCACCGTCGACAAGACCATCGCCCTGCACACCTCCCGCGACCCGGCGATCAGCGACCCGCTGCACGCCGCGATCGCCCGGGTCGGCCGGGCCCCCGGCTTCGACGAACTGCTCACCACCCACGAGATCGCCTGGGCGCAGCTGTGGCGCCGCGGCGACCTGGACGTGCCGGGCGAGGCGGGCCGCATCCTGCGCCTGCACCTCTTCCACGTCCTGCAGACCCTCTCGCCGCACACTGCCGACCTCGACGTCGGAGTCCCGGCGCGCGGACTGCACGGGGAGGCCTACCGCGGCCACGTCTTCTGGGACGAGCTGTTCGTGCTGCCGTATCTCAACCTGCGCTTCCCCGAGGTCTCCCGGGCCCTGCTGCACTACCGGCACCGGCGGCTGGAACAGGCCTGCACCGCCGCGCGGGACGCGGGCCGCCGGGGCGCGATGTATCCGTGGCAGAGCGGCAGCGACGGCCGCGAGGAGACTCAGCAGCTGCACCTGAACCCGCGCTCGGGCCGCTGGCTGCCGGACCACTCCCACCTCCAGTACCACGTCGGCTCGGCGATCGCGTACAACGTGTGGGAGTACTGCGAGGCCAGCGGCGACACCGAGTTCCGGCAGAGCAAGGGCGCCGAGATGCTGCTCCAGATCGCCCGGTTCTGGGCGGACGCGGCCACCTGGGACGAACACCTGGGACGCCACCGCATCAAGGGCGTGATGGGCCCCGACGAGTACCACGACGCCTACCCCGGCGCCGCCACGCCCGGCCTCGACGACAACGCGTACACCAACGTCATGGCCGCCTGGGTGCTCACCCGCACCCTCGAACTGCTGGCCATCCTGCCCGAGCCGCGCCGCCGCGAACTCACCGAGCGCACCGGCCTGGACCGCCCCGAACTGGACCGGTGGGAGGAGGTCTCCCGCACCCTCCACGTGCCCTTCCACGAGGGCGTCATCAGCCAGTTCGAGGGCTACGGCGAGCTGGCCGAACTCGACTGGCCCGGCTACCGCCGGCGCTACGGCGACATCCGCCGCCTCGACCGGATCCTGGAGGCCGAGGGCGACACCGTCAACCGCTACCAGGCCTCCAAGCAGGCCGACGTCCTCATGCTCGGCTACCTCTTCTCGCCGCCCGAACTCCAGGGTCTGTTCGACCGGCTCGGGCTGCGCCTGGACGAGGAGACCTGGCACCGCACCGTCGACTACTACCTGCACCGCACCAGCCACGGCTCCACCCTCAGCGGGCTCGTCCACGGCTGGGTGCTGGCCCGCGCCCGGCGCGCCGAGGCCTGGCAGTTCTGCCAGGAGGCGCTGCGCGGCGACATCGCCGACGTGCAGGGCGGCACCACCGGCGAGGGCATCCACCTCGGGGCCATGGCCGGCACCCTCGACCTCGTCCAGCGCGGGCTGACCGGCCTCGCCACCCGCCGGGGCGCCCTGTGGCTGGACCCCGTCCCGCTCCCCGAGCTGTCCACCTACGGCTTCTCCCTGCGCTACCAGGGCAACTGGGGGGTGCGGCTGCGGCTGCGCCACTCCCAGCTGGAGATTACCCTGCCCGCCTCCGACACCACCCCCATCGACGTCCGCCTCCCGGACCGCGCGGTACGGCTGCATCCGGGGGAGACGGGGAGACTGGTGCTGCCGGACTGACTGCCGGACTGGCTGCCGGGCCTCGGTCCGGCCGGACGCGCGGGGGTAGTCTCCGGTACATGCGGATCTCCGTCTCCTCCGACATGGACGAACCCGTGGCCCGGCTCCTGGTCGGTGAGCTGCGCGGCCGGGGCCACGAGGTGGTCACGCACGGGGCGCTGCGCCCCGGGGACGACCCCCAGTGGGCGGCCTGCTCCGCCGCGGCGGCCCGCGACGTCGCCGAGGGCGCGGCGGACCAGGCGGTCGTCTGCTGCTGGACCGGTACCGGCGCGTCGATCGCCGCCAACAAGGTGCCCGGCGTCCGGGCCGCCCTGTGCACCGACGCCTACACCGCCGACGGCGCCCGCCGCTGGAACGACGCCAATGTCCTGGCCCTGAGCTTGCGCCTGACGTCCGAGCCCCTGCTGAGGGAGATCCTCGACGCCTGGTTCGCCGCCGCCCCCAGCGAGGACCCGGAGGACCGCGAGAACGTCTCCCGCGTCGCGGGTCTCGACGACAACCGCGCCGGCGGGCAGGCCACGCCGGGGACGGACGGCCGATGACATGCCGGTGCGCGGGACCCCGGGCGGGGTCCCGCGCACCGTGTACGCCGGGATCGGGAGCCGACTAGAACCGGTCGCCCTTCGGCTTGCCCCGCTGGTCCGGGGTGCCGTGCGGGGGAGGACTGAAGGGCTGGGGCGAGGTCGCCGGGGACACGTGGGACCCCACGCGGCCCTGGGCCTGCTCCGGGCGCAGGGCCGACGGATCACCGGAGGTGGGCTCGGCACCCGAGTGCAGCTGCTCGAGGCGGGCCGTCAGCAGCTCGGTCACCGGCAGCCGGTCGGCGTGGGTCCGCTCGTACGCGATCAGCTCTTCCACTTCCTCGGCGCTCAGGGAGCGCACCCGGCTCTCCAGCCCGCCGATGGGCAGGTGGTCGTAGTCGGGCAGGGGCAGGGAACTGCGGCCGGGCTCGGCCATGGATCTCACTTCCTCCGTAGTCTGCCGGGACACGTGCCGGGACCTGGGCCCGGTCACTTGCCGGGGCCGCCTCCGCCCCAGGCGCCGCTGCTGCCGGGCGTCCAGCGCGGCCGCGTCTGCGCGGAGCCGGTCTGGGTCGCCGAGTTGCCGAAGCTGCCCATCTCGTGCGGCAGGAGCGGGCGGCCGCCCTTCGGCACCCGGGGCACCTCGCGGGGTTCCCGGTTCTCCCTGGTCTCGTGCACCGCGCCGCCCGGCGGCAGGTGCGGCTGCTCCTCCGGTCGCGGTCGCGACTGCCGGAGCCTGATACGCGTACCGAGCCAGAAGCCGCCCAGCAGCAGCACCAGCAAGGCGACGGGGACGACGAACATCCCGATGCTGAGCAGTCCGCTCGGCTCGGCCAACTGCATCGTTGCGGTACTCATACCGTGCGAATACCCCTCAATTCGGTCATGAACCGGATCGGTGCGCGCGGGCCTGGCGCGTCCTGGCGCGATTGGCCTTGCGGATCGCGTCCAGCAACTCGCCCTTCGACATCCGGGATCGCCCCGTCACGTCCAGCCGCTTCGCCAGCTCGTACAGGTGTTCCTTCGACGCGTTCTCGTCGACGCCCTCGCCGCTGCGGCCGCCCATCCGGCGCGGCCGCGCCGCCCGCGGGTCCGAGGGGCCGCGGCGGCCGCCCTCCTTGCGCTCCCAGTGGTCGCCGACCTTCTCGTACGAGTGCTTCAGCGCGCTGTAGGCGACGCGGTGCGCCCGCTCGCCCTCGCCGTACTGCTCCACCGCCGAGTCGTGCGCCTTGATCCAGGTCCGCCGGGCGTCCTCGGGCGAGCGCTCCAGCGTCGACGGCAGTTCCTCTCGTCCTGGCATCCGCCGCACCTCCATCGAACGCCGGGTCGGGCTCGCCCGAGTGCCCGGGTGCCGAGGTCGAAAACCCCGCCGTCACCGGCTCCGCCGCGTTTGACAGGCCGCGCGGCGGCTACCCGCGCGGTGTGACGTCGACGCCATCGCGAGCAGAACTCGTCCGGTTCCTGGAGGACCGGTTCGTCTGCGCGCAGGCGTGCACGGAGTGTGCGCGGGCCTGCGCGCTGCGCGCCAGTCTGGTAAACCCGGACGGCAGCGCCGAGCAGGAGCTGGTCCGGCGCAAGGGCATCATGTGCGCGGAGGCGTGCGACGCCACGTGCAGACTGCTGGCCGAGCAGAGCCAGGTCGACGAGACCGGCCTGCGCGTCCAGCTGGAGTGGTGCCGCACCGTCTGCCTGGAGAGCGCCGAGGCCTTCGACGGCCGCCCCGGCGCCGAGGAGGCCGCCGAGGCCTGCCGGGCCTGCGCCCGAGCCTGCGACGACTTCCTCGCCGGCCTGGGCTGACCCGCCTTCCGCGACCCGTCCGAGGGTGCCCGAGGCCCCGCAGCCGGGGCTCGGGTGCGGGCATGACGGCCTTCCGGAGCGGGGACCCCGGGCTGTTCGGCCGCGTTCGGTGACCTGGCAGCCCGCCTGCTCTCGGCGACCGACCCCGACACGGGGGAGCGGTACCCGGTCGACGAACCGGCGCTGCTGTGGGGGCACTGCGCCGAGACCGACTCCTGCCTGCAGGCGCTGCGGCGCTCCGGCCACCCCCTCACCGACGCCGCCGCCGACCGCCGCATCGCCGAACACCGCGTCCGCGCCCGCCTGGTCGGCCTCGACCCGGAGCACGTGCCGGCGGACCGGGCGGAACCGGCCGCGTACGTCGACACCGTGCGCCCCCGACTCGCCGCCGGACCCGAGGCACGCCAGGTGGACGACTTCCCGCTCCGCCGGCCGGCGCACCCCCTGCTCCGGCCGGCACGCGCGGTGCTGTGGCGGCGCGTGGCGCGTCTGGCGTACGACTCCCTGCCCCCGTACGCCCACGCCCTCTACGGCAGACCGGCCCCCGCACCCGATACCGTGACCCGGCGACTGCGCCTCACCGGCACCGCCCTGCGCACCGTTCCCGCACGTCTGCGCCGGCAACTGCCGCCCAAACACATCCTGCGGGCGATGACCGGACTCGGACCCGACGCCCGCCCGGCACCGTACAAAGCCGGCCCATAGCCCGCCATACTGGGCGGGCCAGGGGAGGGCGCGGACCACCGACGGGGGCGACGGCACGCGATGGGGGAGACCAGGCTGATCCAGGGCCGGTACCGGCTGCTGGAGCTGATCGGGCGCGGCGGCATGGGCGAGGTGTGGCGGGCGCGCGACGAGTCGCTGGGGCGGCAGGTCGCCGTGAAGTGCCTCAAGCCGCTCGGCGAGCAGCACGACCACTCGTTCACCCGGGTGCTGCGCGAGCGGTTCCGCCGCGAGGCGCGCGTGGCCGCGGCGCTCCAGCACCGCGGCATCACCGTCGTCCACGACTTCGGCGAGTGCGACGGGGTGCTCTTCCTCGTCATGGAACTCCTCCAGGGCCGTGACCTCAGCCGGCTCCTGGAGGACAACAAGCACCACCCGCTGCCCGTCGACGAGGTCGTGGACATCGCCGAGCAGGTCTCCGCCGCGCTGGCCTACACCCACCAGCAGGGCATCGTCCACCGCGACCTCAAGCCCGCGAACATCGTGCGGCTCACCGACGGCACCGTAAAGATCTGCGACTTCGGCATCGCCCGCCTCGGCCACGACATCGGCTTCACCTCGCGGCTCACCGGCACCGGCGTCGCCATGGGCACCCCGCACTACATGTCACCGGAGCAGATCGGCGGCGACGGCGTCGACCAGCGCAGCGACCTGTACTCACTGGGCTGTGTCCTCTACGAGATCGCCACCGGCGTCCCGCCCTTCGACCTCGACGACGCCTGGGCCATCCTCGCCGGCCACCGCGACACACCCCCGCGCCCGCCGCGCGGCCACCGCCCCGACCTGCCCGCCTACCTGGAGCGGATCATCCTCGACCTGCTCGCCAAACGGCCCGAGCAGCGGCCCGCGGACGCCCGCGAGGTGGGGCACCGGATCAGCGTGGCCCGCAACACCCCGCCGTACGTCCCCACCGTCGTGCCCCCCGTCGGCGTCGCCCTCGCGGCCGGTCAGCGCCCGCCCTCCTGGACCCGCTCCACGACCACCGGCCCGGTCCACGAACCCGCCGCGCCGCCCGAGCGGCCTCTGCCGTCCCCCGCCGCGCCGCCCCTGCCTCCCCCCGCCGTGCTCGCCACCCTCGCCCGGCGCCACCACGCGGGGCTCAGCCTGGGCCGGCTCGGCCGCTGGGAGGAGGCGGGACGGGTGCACCGGGCGGTCGCCGCCGAACGCGAGCACCTGCTCGGCCCCGACCACCCCGACACCCTGGACAGCCGTCACCAGGTCGCCCTCGCCCTCAGCCACACCGGCCGCGCGGCCGACGCGCTGCGCGAGTACACCCACGTCGCCCGGCTCCGCGCCCGGGTGCTCGGCCCCGACCACCCGGACACCCTCGCCGCCCGCCAGGAAACGGCGTACGTCCTCGGCCGGCTGGGACGCCCCCTCGACGCGGACCGCATCTACACCGCGGTGCTCGCCGCCCGGGAGCGCACCATGGGCCCCGACCACCCCGACACCCTGCGCTGCCGCCACAATCTCGCCTTCAACCTCGGCCGCCTCGGCCGCCTGGAGGACTCCTACCGGCTGGCCTGCGAGGTGGCCGGCGACCGGGCCCGCGTGCTCGGCCCCGAGCACCCCGACACCCTCGTCACCCGCTACGAGGTCGCCTACGCGCTCGGCCGGCTGGGCCGCTGGGAGCAGGCCCTGCACGTCTACCAGGAGGTCGCCGAGGCCCGCACCCGCGCACTCGGCCCGGACCACCCCGACACCCTCGCCGCGCGCCACGAGGCCGGCATCAGCCTCGGCCGGCTCGGCCGCAGCGCCGAGGCCCTGGGCCTGTACCGCGACCTCGTCGACGACCGCACCCGCGTCCACGGCCCCGCCCACCCCGAGACGCTGCGCGCCCGCCACGGCCTAGGCGTCAACCTCGGCCGCCTCGGCCGCTGGGAGGAGGCGCTGGTCGAGGCCCGCGACGTGTGCGCCATCCGCGAGCGCGTCCTCGGCCCCGACCACGCGGACACCCTGGTCAGCCGCCGGGAGGTCGCCGTCGCCCTCGGCTGGCTCGGCCGCTGGCACGACGCACTCGCCGAGTACCGCACCGTCGCCGCCGTCCGCGAACGCGTCCTCGGCCCCGACCACCCCGACACCCTCACCAGCCGCAACGACGAGGCCCACTGCCTGGAACAGCTCGGCCGCGGCCCGGAGGCGGCGGAGCTGTACCGGAGGGCGGCGGACGCGCGGTGGCAGGGGGTGTGAGCGGCGCCCCCGGAGGGCCGGCGGGCGCTCTGGCGGCGGACGATCACGCGTGTTACCAAGGACCATGCCCGCACCCGCTCGCGCCTACGACGTCGTCATCGTCGGTGGCGGACACAACGGTCTGGTCGCCGCCGCGTATCTGGCCCGCGCCGGACGGTCGGTCCTGGTACTGGAACGTCTGGGGCACACCGGCGGTGCCGCCGTCTCCACCCGCCCGTTCCGCGGCGTGGACGCGCGGCTGTCGCGCTACTCGTACCTCGTCAGCCTGCTCCCGAAGAAGATCGTGCGGGATCTCGGCCTGGACTTCCGGGTGCGCACCCGGACCGTCTCCTCGTACACACCCGTCGTCCGCGACGGGCGCCCCACCGGCCTGCTCGTCGGCGGTGGGGAGCGCCGGACCCGGGAGGCGTTCGCGCGGCTCACCGGCGGGGAACGCGAGTACGCCGCGTGGCGGCGGTTCCAGGAGATGACGGGCCGGGTCGCCGAGCGCGTGTTCCCCACGCTGACCGAGCCGCTGCCCGGCCGGGCCGAGCTGCGGCGCCGCGTCGACGACGAGGACGCCTGGCGGATGCTGTTCGAGGAGCCGATCGGCGTCGCCATCGAGGAACACTTCACCGACGACCTGGTGCGCGGCGTCGTCCTCACCGACGCGCTCATCGGCACCTTCGCGGACGCCCACGACCCCTCCCTGCGGCAGAACCGCTGCTTCCTCTACCACGTCATCGGCGGCGGCACCGGCGCCTGGGACGTCCCGGTCGGCGGCATGGGCGCCCTCACCGACGCCCTCGCCGCCACGGCCCGCGCGGCCGGCGCCGTCCTGGCCACCGGCCATGAGGCGGTGCGGATCGCCACCGACGGCACGGCCGCCGAGGTCGCCTACCGCACCGCCGACGGCGAGGGTGTCGCCGCGGCCCGGCACGTCCTGGTGAACGCCTCGCCGCAGGAGCTGGCCGCGCTCACCGGGGACGCGCCGCCCGAGCCCGCCGAGGGCGCGCAGCTGAAGGTCAACATGCTGCTGAAGCGGCTCCCGAGGCTCCTCGACCCGGACACCGACCCGCGCGAGGCGTTCGCCGGCACCTTCCACATCGCCGAGGGCTACCGGCAGCTCGCCGCCGCCCACGCCCAGGCCGCCGCCGGCGATCCGCCCCTCGTCCCGCCCTCCGAGATCTACTGCCACTCCCTGACCGACCCGACGATCCTCGCCCCCGAGCTGTGCGAGGGCGGCTACCAGACCCTCACCCTGTTCGGTCTGCACACCCCCGCCCGGCTCTTCGCCCGCGACCACGACACCGTCCGCGACGACCTGCTGGCGCGCACCCTCGCCCAGCTCGACGCCCAGCTCGCCGAACCCCTCGCCGACTGCCTCGCCGAGGACGCCGACGGCCGCCCCTGCGTCGAGGTGAAGACCCCGATCGACCTGGAGCGCGAGCTGAGACTGCCCGGCGGCAACATCTTCCACCGCGACCTGTCCTGGCCGCACGCCCAGGACGGCACCGGCCGCTGGGGCGTCGAGACCCGGCACCGCAACGTCCTGCTGTGCGGCGCGGGCGCGGTCCGCGGCGGCGGCGTGAGCGGGGTGCCGGGGCACAACGCGGCGATGGCGGTGCTGGAGCGGTCCCCATGACGTGACGGGGATTGCTGCGGCACCGGGCATGACGCCGGCACCAGGCGGGACACCAGCAGCGGCCGCTACGGCAGCACCAGGCGTCAGCAGCGGGTGCCACGGCAGCACCGGGCGGGACACCAGCGGCGGGCGCGACGGCAGTACCAGGCGAGACGGCAACACCGGCTTGACGCGGCCCCGGAGCGCGCGAAACGGACGCCGCCCCGGCGTCAGTCGGCGGACTCCGACCACCCGTCCGCCGTGATCCGGGCCGCGTCGCCGGGCCGCGCCTCGTCGAACAGGACCCGGTCGCCCGCGGTGACGCGCAGCGCGTCGGCGTACGCGCCCCGGCCGACGTACATCCGGTCGGTGGTGTACCGCCAGCGCACCGTCAGCTCCCGCGCGGCCGGCAGGTCCGCGGCGAGCCGGTGCCAGACCCGGCCCGACCAGCCGCCGACCGCGCCGGACGGCCGGTGCACGGGCTCCTCACCGGGCCGGGCGGTCGTGAACGGCACCGGCAGCCAGGAGGCGCCGCCGTCCGCCGAGGCCTCCAGGGCCAGGATGTCCGCGCCCGGCTCGGTGTCCCACCACAGCAGACAGCCCAGCCGGGCGCCGCCGCCGGAGGTGTCCAGCGGGGGCAGCGTGAGCGTCGCCGTCGTCGCGCTCGCCATGCCGGAGAACCAGGCCGTGCGCCCGCGCGCCGGGCGGACCGGCACCGCCCGCGCCAGGTTGTCCGCGGCGGCCACCCGCGGCGCCGACCCGGAGCGCCAGCCGCGCACCGGGTGCACCGAGTTGCCGAGCACGACGAGGAACGCGTCGGTCGTCGGGTCGAGGACCAGCGAGGTGCCGGTGAAGCCGGTGTGGCCCGCCGTGCGCGGGGTGGCCAGCGCGCCCATGTACCAGTGCTGGTACAGCTCGAAGCCGAGGCCGTGCTCGTCGCCGGGGAAGGCGGTGTTGAAGTCGGTGAACATCAGCTCCACCGACTCCGGCGCGAGGACGCGGGTACGGCCGTAGGAGCCGCCGTTGAGCAGGGTCCGGCCGAGGACGGCCAGGTCCCACGCGGTGGAGAACACCCCGGCGTGGCCCGCGACTCCGCCGAGGGAGAAGGCGTTCTCGTCGTGCACCTGGCCCCAGACCAGCCCTCGCTCCAGCCCCGACCAGGGCTTGCGGGCGTCCTCCGTGGCCGCGATCTTCGGCTTCCAGGAGGCGGGCGGGTTGAAACGAGTGCGGTGCATCCCGAGCGGAGCAGTGATCTCGTCGTGGAGCAGGGTGTCCAGAGTGCGAGCGGTGATCTTCTCCAGGACGAGCTGGAGCGAGATCAGGTTCAGATCCGAGTAGAGATAGCGGCTGCCCGGCGGCGCGACCGGCGCCTCGTTCCAGATCAGCCGCAGCTTCTCCTCGTACGTCGGCGCGGCGTACAGCGGGATCCAGGCGCGGAGACCGGAGGTGTGCGTGAGCAGCTGCCGGATCGTCACGTCCCGCTTGCCCGCGGCCCCGAACTCCGGCAGATACGAGGCGACCCGCCCCTCCAGCTCCAGCGCGCCCCGCTCGATCTGCTGCACCGCCAGCATCGAGGTGAACAGCTTGGACACCGAGGCGAGGTCGAAGACGGTGTCCCGCGCCATCGGGATCTGCCGCTCGGCCGGCAACTCCACGCCGCTGTCGGTCTTCTCGTCGTACGCGGCGTAGCGCACCGCCATCCCGATCGGCTGGTGCAGCGCGACCGTGCCGCCCCGCCCCGCGAGCAGCACGGCGCCCGCGTACCAGGGATGCCTGGGGGAGGGGCCGAGGAACGTCTCGGCGTCCGTGACGAGCCGCCGCAGCGGGCCGGCGAGCAGCCCCGCGCGCTCCGGCGAGCCGTGGCGCAGGGTGGGACGCGCCGGATGCCCGCGCCCCGGCGCTGCGGTCGTGGCCGTGGCCCCTCGCGCGGGCAGCGGGGCGAGGACGAGCGCCCCGCCCAGGGCCACCGTCATCCTTGCGAACCCGCGGCGGCTCACCGCTCGGTCGGCCCTGTCCTCGGTCATCGCGTTCCTCCCGCGCGTGGTCGGCCGGACGCACTCGACAGCCTGTCCGGCGGACGGCTGCCGTCCATCCCCGCCAAGGTCCTCGCCGGACGCGTCCGGCCGGAACCCCGGCGGGCCGTTCAGCGCTCCCGCACCCGCACGATCCTGAGCGCGGGCGAGGACAGGATGTCCTTCTCGCAGAACCGCGAGGTCACCCACCGCTCACCGGAGAACAGCCGGGTCTGGTCGGCGTGGTGCGGCGAGTTCGGGTTCGACGACTGCGAGTACGCCAGCAGGGTCCGGGCCACCGGGCAGCGGCCACCGTCCCAGCCGACCGCCTGGAGGTAGCTGGAGCCCGTGGTCACCTCCCGGTAGCCGCCCCGCGCCGGGTCCCACACCGGCTCGATCTTGTTCCACACGCCCAGCGACTCGGTGCCGCCGGACACGGGGACGCGCGCACCGCCGCGCACCACGAACTGGTGTGCGCCGAGCGGCGCGTCGAGCGGGATGCCCGCCGCCCGCAGCTCGGCGACCGCGTCCGCGAGGGCGGTGGCGAAGCCCGGCGCGGCCGTGTCCAGGGTGTGCGGGGTGCGGACCGGGTCGGCCGGCGAGAACGGCACCTTCCACAGCCGGTCGGCGGGCACGGACGCGGTGAGCCTGCGCCAGAACCGGTCGAACAGCAGGGCTCCCCGGCTGCCGGTGTCCACGGTCCGGTCCCAGGCGGCCAGTACGTCGCACGCCTCCCGCACGTCCACCGGCTCGCCCGTGCCGCTCGTCGCCGTCCCGCCGGGCAGCCCGGCACAGGCCCGCGCCGCGTCGGACGCGGCCAGGTCCCCCGCCGGCACCCGGTTGGCGAACTGCTGCCGCTGCAGGTCCCGCACGGTCAGCTTCCCGCGGCCCGCCATCGCCGCCACGTCCTCGAGCGCGCCGCGCGTGCGCAGCGAGCGCGGGGTGCCGATGTCGCCGAAGACCCGCTCGTACCCGGTCAGCGGCCGGTCCGCGTTGGCCAGCCAGGCGCTGTTGTTGGAGTTCTCCGCGTACGGCGCGTCCGTCAGCGTCGGCATGCGCGCCGGCCCGAAGATGCCCGCCTGCACGGCGTCGGGGTCCCGGCCGAGGGCGCAGTCGCCGCGCGAGCCGTCCAGGACCGCCATCCCGGACGAGGGGTAGGTGACCTTGCCGAGCGCGGTGGAGCACCGCCGGACGAGGTCGTCGGTGATGCGGGGCAGCACCTGCGACTGGGTGAACAGCGTGTGCCCGGCCGCGTCCGCGGCGATGGTGTTCACCCACGGCAGGCCCTGGGTGCCGCGCAGCGTGTCGAGCACGTCGTCCGTGCCGCGGGCCGTGCTGAAGCCGAGTGCGGTGTCGGAGGCGCGCAGGTTGGCCGCGTTGGGGTCGTGGAGGGCGTACGCCGTGGTCGTGGTCCACGGCAGAGACAGGCCGCCGCCGAGCCCGCCGGCCACCGGGCCGTAGCGCGTCCACCACTGGGTGCGGGTGACCGGCGCCCCGTCCCGTACGGCGACGGTGACCGTGCGCTTCGTCATCCGCTCCGGCCGGCCGTCGACCAGGTAGACCGTCGGGTCCGCCGGGTCGAGGGTGAGCTGGTGCAGGTTGAGGGTGACGCCGGTCGCCACGGTGTGGCTCCACGCCACGTGGGCGTTGTGCCCGATGGAGACGGTGGCCGAGCCGAGCAGCGAGCCGCCCGCGACGTTCAGCCGGCCGGGGATGGTCTGCTGCGACTGCCAGAACTGCCGCCCGCCCTGCCACGGATAGTGCGGGTTGCCGAGCAGCAGGCCCCGCCCGTTCGCGGTGACCGCCCCGCTGAACGCGACCGCGTTGGAGCCCATGCCGGACTCCTGCGCGGCGAACAGGTCACGGGCGGCGCGGGCGGTGTCCTCCGCGTCCGGGACCCCGGCGCCGGACGCGGAACCGGACGCGGAACCGGACGCCACGTCGGACCCGGCTGCGGACGGCCCCGGCGGACGCGCCGCCGTGATGCCGTCCACGGCCCGCCCCTGCCCGCCGAGCACGGCGAGCGCGTGTGCGCGCGCCGCCACGTCCAGCGTCGTCACCGGCCGCACCCACGCGGCGCCCGCGCACGCCGGATCGGTGATCCGGTTCTGGCGCAACCACGCGTTGAAGCCGGCGGCGTAACCCCGCATCAACTCCTTCGACGCCCGGCTCGGCCCCTCCGGGGCGGGCCGGGCGAGCAGCTTCCCGACCGTGCCCGCGTCGCGCACGCCCCGGAAGTACAGGTCGCTGGAGAGGTTGGTGGCCGCCGAGGACAGCGAGCCGTCGGGCGCGGCGTCCGGCCCGAAGTACCGCGACCGCTCACCGCGCACGGTCAGGAAACCGTCGGCGAGGACGCACACCTGGTCGGCGGCCTGCGCCCAGCCGGTGCCGAAGCCGAGGCCGGCCCAGCTGTGCCCGACGATGTGCGGAACGCCGTACTCGGTGTACCGGATGACGGCGGACAGCCCGCCGTGCGCGGGACGGTCCTCCCGGCCGCCGGGCGCGGCGGCGGCCGCGGGCAGACCGGCCGTCGCGGTGAACAGGGCGACGGCGGTGACCGCGAGCCGTCTCAGGCGGATGCGCATCGAGCCTCCCGACAACTCCGTGGAGGGAAGGGGCGGTTGAGCGTACCAACGGGTATGTGCTCGGGGCACCGGGCGCGTCCGGCGTTCTTCGCGCTCTCTTGACCCCGCCCCGGCCCGCGATCGAGGATCGGGGGCCATGAGGACCGGACACGGCAGCACGGTCGACGGGGTGCTGCGGCGCAGCGCCCGCCGCACCCCCGCCCGCGTCGCGCTGGAGTACCGCGACCGCCGGTGGACGTACGAGGAACTGGACGACGCCGTCTCCCGCGCCGCGAGCGTCCTCCTGGACCGGGGCCTCGCCCCCGGCGACCGCGTCGGCGCCTACGGCCACAACTCCGACGCCTACCTCATCGGCTTCCTCGCCTGCGCCCGCGCCGGCCTGGTGCACGTGCCCGTCAACCAGCACCTCACCGGCGACGACCTGGCCTACCTCGTCCGCCAGTCCGGCAGCTCCCTCGTCCTCGCCGACCCCGGCCTGGCCGGCCGGCTGCCCGAGGGCACCCCGGCGCTGCCCCTGCGCGACGCCGACGGCTCGCTGCTGGACCTGCTCGCCGCCGCCCCGCCGTACGACGGCCCCGAGGCACGCGCCGAGGACCTGGTGCAGCTGCTCTACACCTCCGACACCACGGCCCAGCCGAAGGGCGCGATGATGACCCACCGGGCGCTGGTGCACGAGTACCTGAGCGCCATCACCGCCCTCGACCTGAGCGCCGGGGACCGCCCCGCGCACGCGCTGCCGCTCTACCACTCGGCGCAGATGCACGTCTTCCTGCTGCCGTATCTCGCGGTCGGCGCGACGAACATCGTCCTCGACGGGCCGGACGGCGACCGGCTGTTCGATTTGATCGAGACCGGACGGGTGGACAGCCTGTTCGCCCCGCCCACCGTGTGGATCGGCCTCGCGGGCCGCCCCGACTTCGCGACCCGCGACCTCGGCGGGCTGCGCAAGGCCTACTACGGGGCGTCGGTCATGCCGGTCCCGGTCCTGGAACGCCTGCGCGAACGACTGCCCGGCCTCGCCTTCTACAACTGCTTCGGCCAGAGCGAGATCGGCCCCCTGGCCACCGTCCTCGGCCCCGACGAGCACGACGGCCGTCTCGACTCCTGCGGCCGGCCCGTGCTGTTCGTCGACGCCCGCGTCGTCGACGAGGACGGCAAGGACGTGCCCGACGGCACACCCGGCGAGATCGTCTACCGCTCCCCGCAGTTGTGCGAGGGCTACTGGGACAAGCCCGAGGAGACCGCCGAGGCCTTCCGCGACGGCTGGTTCCGCTCCGGCGATCTCGCGGTCCGCGACGCGGACGGCTACTTCACCATCGTCGACCGCGTGAAGGACGTCATCAACTCCGGTGGCGTCCTGGTCGCCTCACGCCAGGTCGAGGACGCCCTCTACACCCACGAGGCCGTCGCCGAGGCGGCCGTCGTCGGGCTGCCCCACGACACGTGGATCGAGGTGATCACCGCGTTCGTCGTCCCGCGCGGCGAGGTCACCGAGGCGGAGCTGATCGCCCACGCACGCGAACGCCTCACGCCGTTCAAGGCACCCAAGCGCGTGGTGTTCGTCGACAGCCTGCCCCGCAACGCGAGCGGCAAGATCCTCAAACGCGAGCTGCGGGACCGCGGTTGAGCGACGGACCGCGCGGCATACCGGGCGACGGCCTGGACGAGCCGCCGGGAGCGCGGCAGGCGGTCTCGGTGGTACGCCCGGTGCTGCTCGACGCGGACCCGGACGCGCACCCGGACGCCGACCCGAACGCGGGCCCGGACTGGCAGCGGGGACCGCTGCCGTTCGGCCCCGAACAGCGGCCGTGGGACGCCGGACGCCGGGGCCGGTACTACGCGCCCGCGGCCGCGCGGGCCCTGTACGGGCGACGCTGGCACCGCGGAGCGTCCGTCACCCAGGGCCCGCTGGAACTGGAGGGCATGGAACTGCTGCGGGTGGCGACGCCCAGGGAGCCCCGGCAGGCGCTCGGCATCCTGCACTTCACCGTACGGGGCGTCCCGCTGCTCGCGGTGCTGCGGGCGATCGGGCACCGAGCGGGTGCGGGACCCGACCCGCTGACCGGCGCGCTCGACCCGGCCGCGCTGTTCCACGGCGTCGCCGACACCGCGCCGCCCCGTGCGCCGTTCGCGCTGGCCCGGCCGTACACGGTGGCCTTCCTCAGCCCCGGCGCCGCGCACTCCGCCGTCCTGCGGGACGCCGACGGGCGGCTGCCCGCCGGCGCCGACCGCCGGCTGCGCGCCCTGGCGTGGCGGGCCGCCGAGGCGGACAACCCCTCGACACCCGAACGCGTCGACGCGGTGTCGGCCGAGGCGATCCGCATCTCCGCCGACTGGAGCGCCCTGGTCTGCCGGCACGGCACCGCGTTCCTCGGCCACCGGCCCGACCAGGGCCCCGGCGACTTCTACGAGTTCGCGGCGGTCCAGGCCCGCGCGGTGTACCTGGACGCGCTCCTGCTCGGCATGGTCCAGCGCGACCACCTCGACGCGCTCGCCGACGAGCTGTCCACGGTCTTCGACACCACTCCGGGCCTGGCCCGGCGCGTGTCCGCCCTGGAGCGGAACATCGCGGTCTTCCGCAGCGCCCACTGGCGTCGCCACCAGACCGTGCACGGCCCCGCCGACGGACTGCTGCGCGCCTTCCAGGCCCAGCACCGGCTGCCCGAGCTGTTCACGGACATCCTGGCCGAGGCCGCCGACTACAGCCGGATCGTCCAGACCCGCGAGAGCCGGCAGATCGCGGGGGCCCTCGGCGTGCTCACCGTCCTCGGCCTCCCCCTGGGCACCGCTCTCTCCGTCCTCCAGGTCCTGGGCGACGAGAACCCGTGGCACCTCCTCATCGCCCTCGCCGCCGCCCTCGCCGCCACGGCCGCGGCCCTCACCACCCGCTACGGCCGCCTTGTCCTGGCCTCCTTGCGCGGCACGCCGCGCCGCGACCGCCACCGCGACTGACACCCCGCGACCGCTGCCGGCACGGACGTCCCGCGAGCGGCACCCTGCGAACGGTGCCCGACGCCCCGCCGGGCCCGCCCCCTCAGCGCGGCCGCAGGTCCACGATGCGGCGGATCTTGCCCACCGACCGCTCCAGGCACTCCGGTTCGACGACCTCCACCGACACCGACACCCCGATGCCGTCCTTCACGGCCGCCGCGACGGAACGGGCGGCGGCCTCGCGGACCTCCGGACCGGCGTCGGGGCGGGCCTCGGCCAGGACGGTGAGCGCGTCGAGCCGGCCCTCACGGGTGAGACGCAGCTGGAAGTGCGGGGCCAGCCCCGGGGTGCGCAGCACGATCTCCTCGATCTGCGTGGGGAAGAGGTTCACGCCGCGCAGGATCACCATGTCGTCACTGCGGCCGGTGATCTTCCGCATCCGCCGGAACACCCGGGCCGTGCCCGGCAGCAGCCGGGTCAGATCACGCGTGCGGTAGCGGACGACCGGCATCGCCTCCTTGGTGAGCGAGGTGAACACCAGCTCCCCCTCCGCACCGTCCGGCAGCACCTCGCCGGTGACCGGGTCCACCACCTCGGGATAGAAGTGGTCCTCCCAGATGTGCAGTCCGTCCTTGGTCTCCACGCACTCCTGGGCGACACCGGGGCCGATCACCTCCGACAGGCCGTAGATGTCCACCGCGTCGATCGCGAACCGCTCCTCGATCTCCCGCCGCATCCGCTCCGTCCACGGCTCGGCGCCGAAGACGCCGACGCGCAGCGACGTCCCGCGCGGGTCGACGCCCTGCCGTTCGAACTCGTCCAGCAGCGTGAGCATGTACGACGGGGTGACCATGATGACGTGCGGCTTCAGGTCCTGGATCAGCTGCACCTGGCGGGCGGTCATGCCGCCGGACGCGGGGATGACCGTACAGCCGAGCCGTTCGGCGCCGTAGTGCGCGCCGAGGCCGCCGGTGAACAGGCCGTACCCGTACGCCACGTGCACCCGGTCGCCCGGCCGGCCGCCCGCCGCGCGGATCGAACGCGCCACCATGTCCGCCCACATGGACAGGTCGCGCTCGGTGTACCCGACCACCGTCGGCCGCCCCGTGGTGCCGCTGGAGGCGTGGATGCGGCGGATCCGGTCCTGCGGCACGGCGAACATCCCGTACGGGTAGTTCTCCCGCAGGTCCGCCTTGGTGGTGAACGGGAACCGGGCCAGATCGGCGAGCGAGCGGCAGTCGTCCGGGTGGACGCCGGCCTTGTCGAAGGACTCCCGGTAGAACGGCACGTTCGCGTACGCGTGCCGCAGCGAGGCCCGCAGCCGCTCCAGCTGCAGCGCCCGCAGCCCTTCCGGATCGAGCCGTTCCCCCGCGTCCAGCCACTCCGTCGCTTCCGCCATGCGGACCACTCCCTCACCAACCGCACGAATCCGGGCGACCGATCATTCGGTCGAGGTGTGAAGATCAGTAATCCAGCCCCACGGCACCGGCGCAAGAGGCCGGCCCGCACTTTCTCGGCCCGCCGCGGCCGGTGCGGCCCTCGCGCCAATCGCCTTGCGGCCGGGCACGCCCCGCGTCGATCATCGCGCCATGCCTGCCTTCACCGCCCCCGACGGAACCCGCCTCGCCTACCACCTGCGCGGCGCGGGCGACCCGCTCGTCGTCCTCCCCGGCGGGCCCATGCGCGCCTCCTCCTACCTCGGCGACCTGGGCGGGCTCGGCCGGCACCGGCGGCTGGTGCTGCCGGACCAGCGCGGCACGGGCGAGTCCGAGGTGCCCGCGGACCCGGCGTCCTACCGCTGCGACCGGCTGGTCGACGACGTGGAGGCGCTGCGCCGGGAGCTGGGCCTGGAGCGGATGGACCTGCTCGGACACTCGGCGGGCGGCAGCCTGGCGCTGCTGTACGCCGCCCGGTACCCCGAGCGGGTCGCGCGGCTGGTGCTCGTCACCGCCACACCGTGGGCGCTGGGCATGCCCGCGACGGCCGGGGACCGGCTGGCGGCGGCCCGGCTGCGGGCGCACGAGCCGTGGTTCGCCGAGGCCTTCCCGGTCCTGCGCGCCTGGCTCGCCGGCGAGCACGAGTTCGACGACGCGCTCCTGCCCTTCTTCTACGGCCGCTGGGACGCCACCGCCGCCGCGCACGCCGCCCGCGAGGAGGCGGAGACCAACGAGGAGGCCGCCGGCGTCTACGGCTCCGCCGGCGCCTACGACCCGCCCGCGACCCGCGCCGCCCTCGCCCGCCTCACCGCGCCCGTCCTGGTCCTCGCCGGGGAACTCGACGGCGGGCCGAGCCCCGACCTGGCCCGCCGCGCCGCCGCCGTCCTGCCGCACGCCCGGTGCGTGGTGCAGCCCGGGGCCGGGCACTACCCGTGGCTGGACGACCCGCAGTGGTTCACGGACCGGGTCGCCGCCTTCCTGGCCACCGCCTCGCCGGAAAGGTCCCTCACGCGTGGCCTGTCCGCCGCGGGACCCGATCGCTAGGCTGACCGCGCACCACGAATCGGGAGGAGCACGGACGTGGCCGAGAGCACCACCCAGCACAAGCCGCCGACCGGCTGGGACAAGCCGGACCTGGACCTGAGCAATGCCGACTGGCAGTCCGGCAGCCGCGGACTCGGGGATGTCCAGATCGCCTTCGTCGAGGGGTTCATCGCCATGCGCAACAGCCGCCGCCCCGAGAGCCCGTCGCTGATCTTCACCCCCGACGAGTGGGGAGCGTTCGTGTCGGGGGCACGCAAGGGCGAGTTCGACCTCACCTGACGGGCTCCGCCCGGCCGGGGAGCCGATCCGGGGGTTCACCGCCGCTTTTTCCGGACACGTGATGCCCTACGGCGCTCCGGGGCCGCCGCCTGCGCCACGCTGGCCCCGGAAGCGGTGCATCGCATTCCGGAGGTGAGGAACCCATGGACACCCTGCCGGTCATCGCGGCGTTCGACGGTTCGGACGACAGTGTGCGCGCCCTCGACTGGGCCCTCGACGCCGCCCGCCGCCGCGCCGCCCCGCTGCGCGTGGTGTACGTACGGCAGTACGGGGCCTGGGCCCCGGCCGGGATCACCGTCCCGATGCCGCCGCAGACCGCGGGCGAGCCGGTGCTCGACCAGGCCCGCGACCACCTCGACGGGCGCACCGGCCCGGTCCCGGTCGAGTACGCCGCGGTGGACGGCTCGCCCGGCGCCACCCTGCCCGAACTCGGCGCCGAGGCCCAGCTGCTGGTCCTGGGCTCCCGGGGCCGCGGCGGCTTCGCCAGCCTGCTGCTCGGCTCCAACGGGATGTCCGCCGCGCGTGACGCCGAGTGCCCGGTCGTCGTGGTGCCCCGGCCCGGACGCGAACTCGACGGCGTCCCCGAGGCCGCCCCCGGCCCCCGCGTGGTCGCCGGCCTCAACGTGGACAGCCCCGACGACGCCGTGCTCTCCTTCGCCTTCGCCGAGGCCGCCCTGCGCGGCGCGCGCCTCCAGGTCGTCGCGGCCTATCCGTGGCCCGTACAACTGTGGGCCGGCCAGCCCGGCGAACTCCTGCCCACCGGGATCGACCAGGACGCCGTCGAGCACGAGATCCGGGTCCTCGCCGAGGGCTTCCTCGCCCCGCACCGCGCCCGCCACCCCGACGTCGGGACGGACGCGTACGTCGCGCCCGGCGACGCGGCCGGACAGCTCGTCGCCGCCGCCCAGGGCGCCGTCCTGACCGTCGTCGGCCGCCACCGCCGCCGGCTGCTCGCCCCCGCCCGCATGATCGGCTCGGTCACCCACGCCGTGCTCCTGCACGCCCCGAGCCCGGTCGTGGTGGTTCCGCCCGCACCCCCGGAGGACGCGAGCTGACACCGGCCCCGCGGACCGCCGGGCGCGGTCCGCGGGCCGGCCCTGCCCGACGCCTCCCGCCCGGCGCGGTCACCCCGCGGCCACGTACCATGGCGACATGTCGTTCCTCCGCCGCCGCAGTGCCACTCCCGCCGGGCCCGACTTCGACGTACTGGCCATGGATCCGGGCGACTGGCCCGGCAATCTGGGCGCGGGCCTGCTGCCCGCCCCCGACGGCAGCTGCCAGGGCGTCTTCCTCCGTTACGACCTGTTCGGCGGCCGCGGCCCCGCCATGATCATCGGCAACCTCCCCGAGGGCTCCCCGGCCCGCGAGGTCCCCGACGGCCAGGTCCCTTTCGAGGTGGCCCAGCTGCTGCTGGCGCTGGAGAACGACGAGGAGGTGACCGTCGTCGGCACCGAGGACGTGCCGGTCATGCAGGGCGACAACCTGCTGATCGTGCGCCGCGTCAAGCTCTCCGAGAGCCGGATCTCCTGCGTCCAGTTCGACCGCAGCGACAACGTCCTCGTCACCATCGCCGCCTGGGACCGCCCCATCACCGACGACCTCTACGCCCTGCTCAAGCCGCTCCCGGCGGAACTCTTCCAGCAGGGCTGAGGCCCGCGCGTCACCCGGCCGACGGCACCACGTCGACGTCGGCCGCCCGCACGAACGCCACCCGGTGGCCGTACTGGATCTGGTAGTACACGTCCTGGCCGGTCACCACCCGGTGCGAGCCGGTGTCGTAGGCGACCGCGTAGTAGTACTGGCCGGGCAGCCGCTCGCCCACCACGTACCGCTGCCCCGCCGGCAGCCGGTACGGCAGCGGCGTCACCGGCTGCGCGGGCACGCCCGCCGGATAGGCGGCGGCCTCCGGGTAGGCGCGGCCGTAGACCGGGACGCTCGTGCGGCCCTCCTTCGGCGTCACCACCACGCCCCGCGCCGGGACGGCCGCCGGGGACGTCGCCGGGTTCCTGAACCAGGCCTTCTGGCCGAGGAACCAGATCGCCGTCCAGTCACCGGCGCGGTCCGCCACCGCGTACTGCTGACCGGTGGAGACCCGCGAGCCGATGTCGTTGACCCCGGTCGTCGAGTCACCGCCGCCCGGCCGCAGCCCGATGTCCTTGATCAGCGGATACTCCTCACCGGGACCCGAGTACAGCCGCACCGCGCTCGACCCGTGCACCGCGCACGGCTCGCCCGGGGAGACACAGCCGGTGAACTCCGGACGGTTGGTGGCGTAGTCCGGGCGGATCGTCACCACGCCGGAGCCCGGGCCCGCCGTGGGCCGGAACGGGCGGCCGAGCAGCGTGAAGTAGTGCTGCCAGTCCCAGTACGGCCCCGGGTCGGTGTGCATGCCCGGCACGGTCGCCGGGGTCGGCCCCGGCACGGTGTCGTGGCCGAGGATGTGCTGCCGGTCCAGCGGGATGCCGTACCGCTTGGCCAGGTACCGCACCAGCCGCGCCGACGAGCGGTACATCGCCTCCGTGTACCAGGCGTCCGGCGACGCCAGGAACCCCTCGTGCTCCAGACCCACCGACTTGGCGTTCACGAACCAGTTGCCCGCGTGCCAGGCCACGTCCTTCGCCTTCACGTGCTGGGCGATGTGCCCGTCCGTGGAGCGCAGACTGTAGTGCCAGGACACATAGGTCGGGTCCTGGACCATCTTCAGGACGCCCTCCCAGCGGCCCTCCGTGTCGTGCACCACGATGTAGTCGATGTCCTGGGACCGGGGCCGGTCGGCGAGATCGTGGTTGCCGTAGTCACCGTCCCCGAACTCCTCGTACGGCGCCGGGATCCACTCGCAGGACACCGTCGGCGGGCACTCGGTGCCCTCGGCGTCGGCGGTGCGCAGACCGGCCTGCCGCAACCGGGCGGTATCGGGCATCAGATCCGGCCGGGCGGCCAGGGCGACCCGCTCCCCGGCGTCCGTGACCCGCGCCCCGCCGGTGCGCAGCACGTCGTACACGTCGTTCGCGTACGCCGCCGCCGTGGCGCTGTCGTCCGCGCCGGAGAAGCGGGCCACCGCCCCGTACCAGTCCGCCGGGTCGTCGCTCGCCGGCGCCCCCAGCTCCCGCTGGGCCTCGGCGAGCAGCGCGGCACCGCCGGCGATGTTCGCGGCCGGATCCGTGCGCAGCCGCTCGGGCGGCAGACCGGTCAGCCCGGCGGCCTTCGTCAGCGTGGTGAGACGCGCGGGCAGCCGCGTGCCGGCCGGTACCTCCGCCGTCGGGAGCAGCGGCGGGCGGGAGTCGTCGCCGCGCGGATCCTCCGTGCCCTCGGCGTGGTGCGGGGCAGCGGTCGCCAGGGCGGTCCGGGCGTCGGTGAGATGCATCGGACCGTAGCCGCCCACGACACTCGGCGCCCCGGCGTGGGTGTCCCAGCGGGACTGCAGATACGACACGCCGAGCAGCACGCTCCGCGGCACGTCGTACGCCTCGGCCGCGGCGGCGAACGCCTCTTGCAGACCGCTCGCCGGGGCATCGTCTCCGGGCGGGGCGGCGCCCAGCAGCGGCAGCAGCAGCGCCGCGCTGGCCACGGCACCGGCGGCACGCCGTCGGGGTCTCGGCCCTGCGGCTCGACGGGAATCGGTGACGTGCACGGCAGCCTCCTGGGACGGTCGGGCGCGATGAGCCGTACGGAGCCTGACAGTGGTACCGGCTCTCCGACGATCCGTCAATCATGCAAGAGACCACGCGACATCCCACGTCAACGCGGGTCGGCGGGAGTTTCGCGGTGGCGGGACGCCGGCCTGCGCGGCGTCACCGGCGTACACCAATGGGGGCGGCGGGGCGCCGACACGACGAGGTCCGCGGTGCGCCGTCGTCAACGGCGCGCCGCGGACCGCGATCCCCGTCAGCGCGTGCCGACCGCCGCGCGCACCGCCCGGCGGGCCATCTGGCAGTCGTCGTGCAACCGCCGCAGCAGCAGCCGCTGCTCCTCGCCGGACGGCACGGCACCCGGATGTGCCGCCCCCGGCGCCGCCGGGGCCGCCTCGTGCATCGAACGCTGCACTGCCGTCTCGTAGGTGCGGATCTCGCGGGTCAGCACCAGCATCAGGTTGACCAGGAACGCGTCCCGCGCGGCCGGGCCCGCGGACTGCGCGATCTGGCTGATGTGCCGCCGCGCCCCCGGGGCCTTCGCGAGCACCGACCACAGCGTGGCCAGGTCGTAGCCCGGCAGGTACCAGCCCGCGTGCTCCCAGTCCACCAGCACCGGACCGGCCGGCGACAGCAGCACGTTCGACAGCAGCGCGTCCCCGTGGCAGAACTGGCCCATGCCCTGCCGCCCGGACGCCAGGGCGATGCCGTGCAGCAGCTTCTGCAGGTCGCCGAGGTCCCGGTCGGTCAGCAGTCCCAGCTCGTGGTACCGGTTGATCCGCATCGCGTAGTCCAGCGGCGCGTCGAACGTGCCCGCCGGCGGCCGCCAGGCGTTCAGCCGGCAGATCGCGCCGAGCGCCGCCCGGATGTCCCCCCGCGGCGGCGCCTCGGCCGGGTGCCGCTGTAACGCCGCCGCCCGTCCCGGCATCCGCTCGATCACCAGGGTGCAGTTGTCCGGATCCGCTGCGATCAGCCTCGGCACCCGCACCGGAGGGCGGTGCCGGACGAACGAGCGGTATGCAGCTATTTCGTGCCGGATCCTCTCCGCCCACACAGGGGAGTGGTCCAGTAAACACTTGGCGACGGCCGTGCTGCGTCCGGTCGTGCCGACCAGGAGCACGGACCGCCCGCTGCGCCGCAGCACCTGCACCGGAGCGAACTCCGGGCAGATCCGGTGCACGGACGCGATCGCCGTGCGCAGCTGGGCGCCCTGTGGGCCGGACAGGTCGAGTCTCCCGCTGAGCGGCTGGGTGAACCCCCCGCCGCGCCGCGCCGTGCCCTGACCGAGCACGGGGGAGGCCGGGCGCGCGGGGGCGAGGTAGGGGCCGCCGCCACCCGGGCGGGGGTGCAGCGGCCGGGGCGGGGCGGACACGGAGGACGATGCTGCGTACATGGGCGATACAGATCCCTTCGTGTGCCTGCGTCTGCAAAACGCCTCCCGGCCCGGCCGTCCCGGTACACCCTGGGGAATGCACCTGTCGCATCAGGGGCGACCGGGGCGGGGTGGCGCGTTCCTACCTGACACCCGATGGCCGGTGGCACACCATCTGGCGGACCCTGGCGAACCCTGGCGAATAGTCGCCCGGCATGTCTCACCGGGCTAGTGTCAACTGAGCCGAGTACCTGGGGGCTTGACGTGAGCGGACAACCCAACACCCGCCTTGCAGACCTGTTCGGCCTGGCCGGCTGGTCCAAGGGAGAACTCGCGAGGCTGGTCAACCGGCAGGCGGCGGCCATGGGCCACCCCCAGCTGGCGACCGACACCTCGCGGGTGCGGCGGTGGATCGACATGGGAGAGATCCCGCGCGATCCGGTGCCGCGGGTGCTGGCGGCGCTGTTCACCGAGCGTCTCGGCCGTGTCGTGACCATCGAGGACCTCGGTCTGGTCCGGCACGGGCGTGCGGGGAAACGGCAGGGCGGCGGGAGTGCGGAGCATCCCGACGGAGTGCCGTGGGCGCCCGAGCGGACCGCCGCGGTCCTCACCGAATTCACGGGAATGGACCTCATGCTCAACCGACGCGGTTTGGTGGGCGCGGGTGCCGTGCTCGCCGCGGGATCCGCACTCAGCAGCGCCATGCACGACTGGCTGCACACCGACCCGGCCCTCAGGGCCGACGCCCCCCACTTCGACGACCCCTTGCACGCCGACCCCGCCGGGTTCGACCGCTACGAGGCCGCCCCCATCGGGTCGCAGGAGATCGAGGAGCTGGAGCGCTCGGTCGAGGTGTTCCGCGCCTGGGACGCCGCCCGCGGCGGCGGGCTCCAGCGCAAGGCGGTCGTGGGTCAGCTCAACGAGGTGGGCGGCATCCTCGCCTACCACCATCCACCCCACCTCCAGCGGCGCCTGTGGGGCGTCGCGGCCAACCTCGCCGTCCTCGCGGGCTGGATGTCGCACGACGTCGGCCTGGAGCCCACGGCCCAGAAGTACTTCGTGATCGCCGCCCATGCCGCGAGAGAGGGCGGTGACCGGCCCCGGGCGGGCGAGGCGCTGTCACGGGCGGCCCGCCAGATGGTGCACCTGGGCCGGCCCGACGACGCGCTGGACCTGATGAAGCTCGCCCAGTCCGGCTCCGGCGACGAGGTGCTGCCCCGCACCAGGGCGATGTTCCACACCATCGAGGCGTGGGCCCAGGCGTCCATGGGCAAGGGCCAGGCGATGCGCCGCACCCTCGGCCAGGCGGAGGACCTCTTCGTCTCCGACAAGGGCGACGTCCCGCCGCCGAGCTGGATGCAGCTGTTCAACGAGGCGGATCTGTACGGGATGCAGGCCCTCGCCTATCGCACGCTGGCGGAGTTCGAGCCGGGGGCCGCGGTGCACGCCCAGCACTACGCGGACAAGGCGCTGGCCCTGCGGGTCGACGCACAGGAACGGTCGAAGATCTTCGACCACCTCTCCATGGCGTCCGCCTGCTTCATCGCCGACGACCCGGAGCAGGCCGCCGGGTACGCGCGCCTCGCGCTGGTGTCGATGAGCTCCAACTCCTCGCGCCGCACCTGGGACCGGCTGCGCCAGATGTACCGGCTCACCGCCCAGTACGCCACCTATCCGAAGATCCAGGAGCTGCGGGAGGAGATCAAACTGGCCCTGCCGAAGGACCAGGCGAGGAAGCTGGGCGGCGGCGGCACCGCCCGCGCATGACCGCGCCGGACCAGGGGAGAAGCGGGCCGCGCACCCCGCACCGGGCGGGAAGAGGGACAGGCGCCGCGGGGACGTCAGGGCGCCCCGTGCCCCGCGGGCACCCTGGCGACGAGCACGCACCCGTCGATCTCGCGATCGCTCCCGCCGAGCTCCTCCACGACCACCCGCAGACAGTCCTCCGCGGTCGCCGCCGCGGCGAACCGCGGGGCCAGGCCGAGGAGGCGGTCCCCGGAGACCGGTCCGGTGGCCGGCCCGGGCATCAGCCCGTCGGTGTGCAGCAGCAGCACATCGCCCGTCTCCAGGATCTCCTCGGCCTCGCCGTAGGCAGCACCGGGAGTCGCGCCGAGCAGGACGCCGTCCGGCGGGGTCAGCCTGCGCCCCGTCCCGTCGCGGAACAACAACGGGGCGGGGTGTCCGGCGTGGGCCCAGACCAGCGTGCGGGTCTCGGGGCGGTAGCGGCAGCAGACGGCGCTGCCGAGGGCGGGCTGGGCGGTGGTGTCCAGCAGCCGGTTGAGCAGGGTCATCAGCGGGCCCGGCCGGGTGCCGGTCATCGCCATGCCGCGCAGGGCGCCCAGCAGCACCGCCATGCCGGTGGTCGCGGCCGGTCCGTGTCCGGTGAGGTCGCCGACGCTCAGCAGGGTGTCGTCGCCCGGGAGTTCCAGCGCGTCGTACCAGGTTCCGCCGGCCTGCGTGCTCGTCGTCGAGGGCAGACAGCGGCCCGACAGGTCCAGGCTCTGCCGGCCGTGGTGCGGGAGCCGCAGGGTGCCGCGCCACGCCGGCAGCACGGCCTCCTGCAACTCGACCGCAAGCCGGTGCTCGGCCTGCTCCTGCTGCCGGTGGCGCTGGAGCGAGTCACGGGTCTCGCTCACGGCCTGCCGGCTGCGGCGCAGTTCGCTGACGTCACGCAGGACCGCCCACATCGAGGCGGTGCTGCCGTCGGCGTCGAGCACGGGCTCGCCCATCATGTGCACGGTACGCACCTCGCCGCCGGGGCGGACGACGCGGATCTCGCCGTCGATGCGGCGGGCGTCCACCAGACAGCCCGTGACCATCGCGGTCAGCTTCGGGCGGTCCTCCTCGAACACCAGGGACGGCAGTTCGTCCAGGGTGAGCGGGGGAGTGGCGGGGTCGCGGCCCAGGATCGCGTACAGCTCCGGGGACCAGGTGGCCGCGTCGGTCAGCAGGTCCCACTCGGCGCTGCCGACCCGGCTGAGCAGCGACCTGTCCGCGGCGCAGGCGGACGCGGTGCGGGCGGCCGGCACCGGGGAGCGCGGCGCCGGCTCGGGCCGGGGCCCGTCGCGCAGCTGGGCCAGGTGCTCGTCGAGGTCCTCCAGCTGGTGCAACGCCAGGTCGTACAGGGCGCGTTGCCAGCGTCCGTGCGGGTCGTCCGTGCCGTCCCCCTGCGCGTCCCGCCGTACCGCGTCCACCTCGCCCTTGAGCCGCCGCGCCTGCGAGATGAGGGCGTCGACCCGGCCGCGTCCGGGCGGCTGGGCGGCTGGGTGGTCCGCGGAGAGATGGGACGGCATGACGTACTCCGATGCGGGGACGGTTGGCCAAGGGGAGCGGTGGGACCGCTATGACTGTCGCACAGCCCGCCAGGGCCCGTAAGGGATTCGGCAACACACGTTACGGTGGTGCTTCGGGCATATGCCATAGTCCTTCCGGAGTGGTCGCGGCGTACGTCGGACGTACGTCGCCGAGTGGTCCAAGTCGTAGAACCCGTACGCGAGTTGACGGACCGCCGGGCGCTGAAGGCGGCGCTCATTCACCCGTTCGACGCACCCCTGTTCCAGGTGATGCGACGCCTCTCCGTCATGTGACGCAGGTCACAGCATGTGACGGGCTGTCGCGCGCTCGTACTGGCACACCGGCCCGACCGCGCACTCCCAGGGAGACGCCCATGGAACTCACCCTCCAGCAGGCCGCCCACGCCCGTCTGATCATGGCGGACGAGCAGGAGAAGCCCGTGCCCGCGGTGCTCCGGTACACGGCGGACGACCCGTTCGCCGTGTACTTCGACTTCCCGCCCCACGCCGCCCTCGACGGCCAGCCGGTCAGCTGGACCTTCGCCCGCGCCCTGCTGGAGGAAGGGCTGCGCACCCCCGCCGGCTGCGGGGACGTGCAACTGTGGCCGTGCGGCCCGGAACGCACCGTCGTGGAGTTCCACTCGCCCTACGGGATGGCGCTGCTCCAGTTCGACACCGCCGCCCTGCGCCGCTTCCTGCTGCGCAGTTACGCCGTCGTGGCGGCCGGTCAGGAGGACCTGGGGGACACCGTCGACCGGGGACTGAGCAGCCTGTTCGACGAGGTCTGAGTCAGGCCCCCGGGCCCGCGTACAGCGCCGGGCGCGGGGCTAGTTCCACGGCCACGCGGCCACCGCCCTCCAGGGAGCGCACCCCGGCCTCGGCGACCGCGGCCGCCGCGTACCCGTCCCAGGCGCTCGGCCCCGTCACCCGCCCCCGCCGGGTGGCGTCGACCCACGCCTGCACCTCCCGGTCGTAGGCCTGCGCGAACCGGACCAGATAGTCGCGCGGCACCTGCGCGCGCGCCTCACCGCCGGCCGTGACCAGCACCGAGCGCTCCTCGCCGATCCGCGCGCTGCCCGCCTCGCAGACCGCCTCGCAGCGCACCTGGTAGCCGAAGCCGCAGTTGACGAACACCTCCACGTCCACGAGCGCTCCGGCCTCGGTCTCGAACAGCACGAACTGCGGGTCCAGCAGCCCTTCGGGGGCGAGCGCGGAGGGGCGCGGCCGCACCACCGTCACCGCGGTCAGCTCCTGCGCCAGCAGCCAGCGGGCCGCGTCGATCTCGTGCGCGACGGAACTGTCGATCAGCATCGCGCTGGTGAAGTCCGGTGGCGAGGACACATTGCGGTGCACGCAGTGCAGCATCAGCGTCCGGCCCAGCCGCCCGGAGTCCAGCAGCTCCTTCAGCCGCCCGTACTCCGGGTCGTAGCGCCGCATGAACCCGACCTGCGCCAGCCGCCGCCCGAGCCGCGCCTCCGCCTCGACCACCCGCAGCGCCCCGGCGGACTCCGGCACCATGGGCTTCTCGCACAGCACCGGCAGCCCGCGCGCGAGCGCCGCGCGCAGCGCCTCCTCGTGCGCGGGGCCGGGCGAGGCGATCAGTACGGCCTCCACGCCCGGCGCGTCCAGCGCCGCCTCGGTCTCGGTGTGCACCGTGACCCCGGCCAGCCCGGCCACCGCCTCCTTCGCGCGGTCCGCGTCGGGGTCGGCCACCGCGGCGACCCGGGCGCCGCTCACCACCTGATCGAGCCGCCGCAGGTGATCGGCTCCCATGTGTCCCGCACCCAGCACCGCCACACCCAGCACGTCACCCACGCCCGCGCTCCTTCCCGCCGCCCGTCCCGGCGTAGCGTACGGGCCGGGCACCGGCAGGGGGAGCGCTGCGGCGCGGTGGGTGGTGCCGTCAGTAGCGCAGCACTCCGGCGATGCCGCCCGCGTCGCCCAGGGTGCCGTCGGGGACGAAACGCACCTCGGCGCCGGTCTCCAGGCACTTCTCGACGATCTCGTCCACGATGTCCTCGCACGCGTCGAGGTCGCCGCCGTCGGCCGGGATCAGGTGGTCGCCGTCGTCGCGCACGGTCACCCGGTAGTTCTCCTCCACGGCGAGCAGCCGCACGCGGGCCTGCTTGGCGTTCTGCCAGACCTCGTCCACGCCGGCCACGAACTCCCGGTGGCCGCGGGCCGCTTCGAGCTGGTCGGCCACGCTGTCCACGGTGCGGGCCTCCTCCGCCTGGATCAGCGGGCGCAGCGCCAGCCACACCGTCTCCGGGTTGGCGTGCGCCAGACCGCCGCGCGGGACCTGGGCCGCGCCCTTGGTGACCTCGCCGACCTCGTTCAGCAGGGCCAGCGCGGCGGGCTCGCCGGTCACGTACAGCGGGCGCGGGCTGTCGCGCAGGACGGCGCGGACCGCGCGGTCGGCCTCCCGCAGGAAGAGGCGGGTGCGCTCGTCGCGGTAGCCGCTCGGCTGGTCGCCGACGCGTTGCTGGCGCTCGGGGTCGAAGTTCTCCCGGTCGCGGATCATCGGGAAGGGGCCGGAGCGCTCCTCGACGACCCGGTCGGTTCCGCCGTTCCACAGCGTGACCCGGTCGGACGCGACCGACAGCACCCAGAACGGCCGGTCCGCGGCCTGCGCGGAGACCAGGTTGCGGGTGAGGAAGGTGTCCGACAGCACCACCCGCTCGGGCACGGGCCGCGCGACCGACCACACCTGGTGCTCACCCGGCGCCGCGAAGATCACCAGCCCGTCCTCGGTGTGCGTGAGATCCACCTCGGACAGGGCCCGGTCGAGCTGGGCGACGACGTCGGCACGCCGTTCGCGGGGCACCGCCGGGTCGTGCTCCAGCTGTTTCTTGGCCTCGGCCACCACATTGCGCAGCCGGACCGCGTCCTGGTTCTTCTCCGGTTCCCGGCGGTGGGTCGGCGCCAGCACGGACACCGCGGGGTAGGGGCGCGGGCGGCGCAGCTCGGCGAGGGTCGTGGGACTGAGTGCGTGCTCCATGACAGCACCATAGGACCGATTCACCTTCCGGGCATTCGGGGAGAAAACCCCAGGTCATTCCTGGTCCTCGGGCCCGCAGGAACTGCCGTTGGGGGGCAGGGAGCCGTACAGCAGGAAGTCGTCGACCTTGCGGTGCACGCACTTCGAGGACCCGTATCCGGTGTGCCCGTCGCCCCTGTTGTCGAGGACGACCGCCGACGGTCCGAGCCGGCGCGCGGTCTGCACGGTCCAGCGGTACGGCGTGGCCGGGTCGCCGCGGGTGCCCACCAGCAGCAGCTTCGGGCTGTCGACGTCCCGCACCTGCTCGCGGATGAAGTCGGTGCCCGGGGGCCGGCCGTAGCACAGCAGCACCTCGGTGAGCCGGTAGCGGCCGAAGACGGGCGAGGCCTGCTCGTACGCGGCGCGCAGCCGGTCGAGGTCACGTTCGACCCGGGCGGCCGTGGGGCGGTCGGGATCGTCCGCGCAGTTGACCGCCATCAGCGCCGCTGCCAGGTTGTCGAGGGGGACGTCCTCCTCGTCGGCCAGGCCGCCGTCGTGCTCAGGTCCGGTCTCGCGACGGCGCTCGTCCGCCGGGCCGTCAGCAGGGCCGTCCGGCGGGATGCCCGGCCCAGTGCCTGGCGGGATGCCTGGCGGGATGCCCGGCGGGATGCCCGGAAGGAGATAGCCGCCCGTCGCGAACGCCTCGATGCGGTGGGTCTCGCCGTCCTCCATGAGGGAGGCCAGGGCCCGCTCCAGCGACGGCCACAGCTCCTTGCTGTACAGCGCCTGCCCGATGGCGCCCACCAGGTCCTGGCCGGTGAACTCGTACCCGAAGTCGGTCGGCACCGGGTCCCGGTCCAGCGAGCGGACCAGCCGCAGCATGTCCTCCCGGGCCCGGCGCGGGTCCTGCCCGAACGGACAGGCGACGTCCCGCGTGCACCAGTCGAGGAAGTCCTCCAGCGCGGTCTGCTGCCCCCGCGCGCCCGCGATGCCCTGCTCGGTGAGGGGTTCGGTCAGGGTGTCCACGCCGTCCAGCGCCAGCCGGCCCACGCGGTCCGGGAACTGTTTCGCGTACACCGCGCCGAGCCGGGTCCCGTAGGAGAAACCGAGGTAGTTGAGCTTCTCGTCGCCCAGCGCCTGGCGGATGACGTCCAGGTCGCGGGAGACGTTCACGGTGCCGATGTGCGGCAGGACCGGCCCCGAGTGCTTCTCGCAGGCGGCGGCCTCCTCGCGCAACTGCCGCAGCAGCGCCCGCGGATCGCGCAGCACCTCGTCGGCGTCCTCGTCGAACTCCGCCGTCTGGAAGGCGTCCCCGCAGCTGACGGGGGAGGAGCGGCCGACGCCGCGCGGGTCGAAGCTCACCACGTCGTAGCGGTCGGTCAGATCCATGTACGCCCGGCCGCTGCCGGCGAGTCCGACGACGCCGGAACCGCCGGGGCCGCCGAAGTTCAGCACGACGGAGCCGTGCCGGTCGCCGCTGGCGCGGTAGCGGGCGAGCGCCAGGTCCAGGGTGCCGGTCCGGGGCCGGGCGTAGTCGAGCGGGACGGTGACCTTGCCGCACTGGAGGTCCTTCGGCATGTCCATGCCCTCGCAGCGGCCCCAGGTGACCTTCTGGCGGTAGAAGCGGGTCAGGTCGGGCTGGCCGTCGTCCGCGGCCGCCGCCGGGAGTCCCGCGCACAGCAGCGTCACGGAGAGGGCCCCGATGAGTGCGCGGCGCCGCGGTGCGGGCCGCCTCGACGGCTTTGCCGGCATCGATGCCTCCAGGGCGCCGGGCTGCGGAGCGGGGAACGGCACCCTCGCTCACCATAAGCGGCGGCCGGAAGGGTCGCCTCCGGGCGGATGGGGAGCGGGTGGGGAGGGGGTGAGGAGCGGGCGGGGAGGGGGTCAGGGGGGTGGAGCGTCGTATTATGTGCGATTTTCGGCCGTCCCGAGGAACGTTGCATCGCTGCATCGGCTGCTCCTGTCGCTCGATGGGATGAACGATCGACAAGCCATAACCCGGATGGTTCTCCCGCGTTTTATCCGGTGCGGGTGAGTGCCCGCGTATCTCTCTGGAAGGCAGGGAAACCTATGAAACGGGTTACCCGAAACGGTGTGTTCGCCGTCGCCGCCGCGTCCGGTGCGATGGCTCTGACGATGCCCGCGCACGCCGACTCCGCGGCGGAGGGCGTCGCGGCCGGCTCGCCCGGCGTGATCTCCGGCAACACCGTGCAGCTTCCGGTGCACGTGCCGGTCAACGTGTGCGGGAACACCGTGAACGTGGTGGGACTGCTGAACCCCGCCGCGGGCAACACCTGCGTCAACGAGGGCGGCGACGGCAAGAGCTCCGGTGGGGGCGCGACCGCGCAGAGCGCCGTCCAGGGCTCGCCCGGCGTGATCTCCGGCAACGGGGTGCAGCTGCCCGTCGACGTCCCGGTCAACGTCAGCGGCAACACCATGGACGTGGTCGGCATCGGCAACCCGGTCTTCGGCAACAAGTCCGAGAACACCTCGGGCGGCGAAGGGCCCAAGAGCCCCGGCAAGCCCGAGCAGCCCGGCACCCCTGACCGGCCCGGTACGCCCGACGTGCCGGTGAAGCCGCGGCCCGAGACCGGCACGCCCCCGGTCGAGGCGCACCCCGAGCCCGCCCCCGCGCCGCAGGCGGAGCGCCCGCCGGCTCCGACCGTCCTCGCCGACACCGGCACGGACACGGTCCTGCCCGCCGCACTCGGCGCGACGGCCCTCGTCCTCGGCGGTGCCGCGCTGCGCCGCAGGTTCAGGCCGGGCGACGGCGACTGACCGTCCACCCCCGGTCGACCGACCCAGGTCACCCGGCCCGGTTCACTCGACCCGGGCCGGGTGACCTGGGTCGTCCCCTGACGGAAGGCCCGGCCGGACGACTCGCCCGGCCGGGCCTTCCATCGCGTCGGCCGCGTGCACAGCGCCCGCCCGGCGGCCGGGTTTCCCTCGGGCGCGCCCGCCGGGTGGCGAGGGCGCGCCCGGCTCCCGTCTGCCGCCGCGGTGTACAGCCGCAGCCGCGCGCCGTCGCGACGGGCGGCCGGGCCGGGCGGTGCCGCCGCCTTCGCCCGCGCTCGCGTGGCGGCGGGCCGGCGGGCCGGCGGGGTCGGGGCGCCGCCGCGTTCGTGCGGCCTCGAGCCGTCCCGGTCAGGGCGTCGGCTTCGCCTCGCTCGCCGCGGGCCGGCGCGTGACGCGGCGTCTTCACCAGCGTTCGCGGGGCGACGGGGCGACGGGGCGACGGGGCGACGGGGCGACGGGGCGACGGCGCGACGGGGCGACGGCGCGACCGGGCGGCTGGGTGGGCGGTGTGCTCGCCGGGGACGGCGCGACGGACCCGGTGGCACGCGGGCGCTCAGCCTCGTTCGGCCGTGGTCGACCGGGCCGTCAGGAGCACCATTCCCGTGTCGCCGTAGTCCGGCAGTGTGGGGTCCGTGTCGATGCGGGTCACTTCCAGGTGGTCCGTCAGGGGATCGAACACCTCGCGCACCAGTGCGGTGTCGACGGGGCACCCCGGCCAGCAGGACTCCGGGCCGATCCGGTAGGTCGGCATGTTCTCCATGAACGCGGCCACCAGATGCCCGCCGGGCACCACGCACCGGGCGAACACCCGGCAGAACTCGGCGAACTCGGCCGGGTCCTCGGTCGCGCCCTCGGCGACGAAGTGCATCGACGCCAGCTCGTACGTCCCCGGCGGCAGTGCGCGCGCATCGGCGTGCACCACCTCCACCGGCGCCAGCGCGGCCGCGAGGGTGGCCGGCACCGCCGGGTTCAGCCGCCGGCACAGCGCGTGGAACGGCAGCCAGCTGGTGTCCGGGTGGTCGAGGATCTGGTGCCGCAGATACGCCACGTTGCCCGCGCCCGCCTCCACCGCGTCGATCCGCCGGCTCACCGCCGAGGCGAGGATCAGCGGGTAGAGGTTGGGGCCGGCGCCCAGTTCCACGCTGCTGGCCAGTCCGTGCGGCGGCAGCCGGCGGTAGTACGCGGAGTGGTGGGCGATCACCGCCGCGTCCGCGGGGTGCAGGGTGCGGTAGTTCTCGGCCAGGTAGTCCGCCACCGGCCAGCGGTCCCAGTCGACGTCGTCGTTGCGTGTGGCGCGCATGCCGGTCACCTCTTCGCCGCCCGGCCCGCGCGGCTGCGGGACCGCAGCGGGAAGCGCGGCCAGCGCACCAGCGCCTCGAAGCCGACGACGTCACCCGCGGTGATGTCCACGACCGGCTGGTAGCGCAGCGCGAACTCCTCGCCGGCGACCGCCTGCGCGAGCCGGCTCTGCAGATCGTGCCCCCGCACCATCCGGGACTGGAGCATCGGCCGGAACCGGCGCCACTGGCGTTTCCCGGCCGACTTCGCCGCGTACAGCGCGAGGTCGGCGTGGCGCAGCAGCTCCTCCTCGTCGGTGCTGTCCCGGGCGGTGGCCACACCGACACTGGCGGAGACCGCGCCGCGGACGGACTGGCGTACCGGATGGTGTGGTCGTCCTGTCACGGTCTGCTCGCCGAGCGCGAACGGCCGGGACAGCGTCTGGATCACCTGCGCCTCCATGGCGAGGCCCGCCTGGAAGGCGAGGATGTCCAGCGACCGCCAGGTCTCGGTGAGCCGGCGGGCCGCAGCCGCCACGAGCAGCACACCGGGCAGCTCGCCGGACACGGGCGGGGTCATCGGGGAGACCAGGACGGCGGGCATGCCGGCGAGGTCGCCGCCGAGCCGGGCGGCGATGTCCGGATCGAGGTCCGCGTACGGCAGCAGCCGGGTGCGGTTCGGGTCCCGTGGGGCGGCGTGCTCGGCGGACAGCAGCAGGGTGCGGTGCCGGACCGTCGGCCCCAGCAGGGTGTCCACGGCGGCCTCGCAGGAGCCCGCCACCTCCTCCCGGCGGACCGCCGACACCAGCGAGACGGCGGCCCGGCGCAGCGCCAGTTCCCGGGCGACGGCCCTGTGGTGGGCCACCACCATCCCGGCCAGCCGCAGGATCACCAGCAGGAACAGCAGCGCCGAGAACACGGCGATCACCGGGGCGTCGTGGGCGGTGCCGCGCAGCCCCTCGTCCAGCAGGACCGCCGGGGCGATCAGCGTGGCCGCGGCCAGCAGCACCAGGCGGCGGCGCGGCGGCAGCAGGGAACCGCGATGCGGGACCGCGGCGGTCAGCCGGACCATGGACGGGTGCAGCGCGGCCAGTCCCCACGCCGTGTAGAAGATGATCCAGCCGGAGTCGGTGTGCGTGCTCGTCTGCCACAGTCCGTTGAGCTGGAGCAGGCCGTGGGCGATGTCGAAGCCGAGCAGTGTCACCGTGCCGACGACCAGCAGCCGCACCGACCGGCCGCCGCCGCCGTGCACCGGATGCGGTGTCAGCAACCGGGCGAGCAGGGCGAGGACCAGCACGTCGCCGAGCGGGTAGGCGATGCTGATGGCGCGCTGCTGCCAGGTCAGGCCGTCCACTTCGGTCAGCGGCTGCATCAGGCACACCCACACCGGCAGCGCGAGCGCCGCGGTGAAGATCAGCGCGTCCAGCAGGCTGGGCAGGTCGCGGCCCGCCCAGCGGTAGCGGACCAGCCCGGACAGGCCGGTCGCGAACAGCGGGTAGGTGGCGAGATAGCAGGCGTCCGCGGGCGACGGGAACGGGTTGGAGGCGTGGAAGTACTCCTCCATGACGTTGTCGTACGTGTCGCCGCTGACGAACGTGACCAGGCCGGCCGCCAGCACCCACCACGGCCACGGATGGGCGGGCCGGTTGAGCCGTACGCCCGCGACGACGGCGGCGGCGCCCGCGAGACCGATCACGGCCCACAGCGGGGTGCGGGTCGCGGGAACCGTCATGTAGACGACGGTGGCGACCGCGACCAGCGCCACATGAGCGGCCATCAGCCGCTGGGCCGGCAGCAAGGGCAGGCTCCTCCTCGGCCCCGAGGAGACCGGGCCGTCGAGGGGGCCCGGTTCGCTATCGATCGTAGCCATCGCCGGTCGGCACCTGCATCTCGGACGGCTCAGGGCTGCGCGGCGCCGATGACGGACGGGGTGGTCAGGGTGCGGCCGAAGAAGTCCTCGGCGCACTGGTTGCCCTGGAACAGCGCCCGCGTGGTGCCCGCGCGTCGTCCCCGGCTGCCCCGCGACGGTCTCGGACCCGCGCGCCACGTTCCACGTCGACCCGGGACCGACGACGTCATCCGATACACCAGCAGCGACGACGACGCCCGCGTCCTGCCCGGGAAGGGCGCGCGGTGCAGGTGCGAGGCCTTGGCAGCGGCCGAGCCGGAGCGGCCCCTGCCGGCTCGCCTCGCGATGGAGCCGGCCCCGCGCGGCCCAGGAGCCGTCGGCGTTGCCGTCGCACACGCTGGGTGCGGCGACGTAGCCGATCGCGGGGTCGGCGAACGGGCGGACCATCTCGCCGAGACAGCCCGGTGCGGGCACGTGGTCGACGTCGAGCTGGACGACGACGTCGTAGCGCTCCCATCCCCACTGGTCGGAGAAGCAGGCGATGTCGCCCTCCCCGCAGCGGGTGCGCCGCGGCCGGCCGGCCCGCTGACAGGCCGCGGCTCCGCGCCGCGAGGACATCCGCGCGTGGTGTTCGCGGCACCACCGGGCGGTCTCCTCGCTCGGGACCTCCTCGCACAGCCATACGTCGTAGGCGTACGGATAGTCCTGGTCGAGCCTCGCCGGCGGGGTGCGGCGGGCGGTGGACCCAAGGCTTTGAGGGCGCGCGGGTCACGACGAAGGCGACCGGCAGCAAGGGGGTCGCCAGGTCGGGGCTGACCCGGCGCACCCTCAGGGCGGGGAGGAAGAAGCAGGCGGGTACGGCGGTCAGGTCCAGCAGGACCCGGCTGTTGACGATCAGCCCGGCCCACCCCACCCGGTGCTGCGGCGCGAGCCACCACGACCGTGCCGTCCGGGATCCGTGCCAGGTGGCGCTCCACCTGCGCCATGTCCGTGGGGGTGCTGTGCGCCATCGGAAAACGCTCCCGACGCTGTACGCTGCGGTCGTACGTTTACAGCGTATACGTACGACTTTGCGCCTACGTTCTGTTACGTCAAGAGATGCCGGTTCGCGCTGGTGGCGAGGGTGAGGTGGGCGGTGATGGCGGGTGAGCGGGAAGGCCCCCGGGGCGGCGTTCAGGGGCGCCGCGCGAGCGACCGGGGGCGCTACGGCAGGCTGAACCGGGAGCGGGTGCTCGCCTCGGCGCTGGAGATCGTCGACCGGGACGGGCTGTCCGGGCTGAGCATGCGGCGGCTCGGCGCGGAGCTGGGCGTGGAGGCGATGGCGCTCTACCGCTACGCCTCCGGCAAGGACGCGCTGCTCGACGGGCTGGTGGAGGCGTTCTGCCTGGAACTGGAGCGGGAGCTGGGCGAGGGAGCGGGAGAGAGGGAGGGGCTGGGGCTGGGGGCAAGGGAGGGGATTGAGTCGCGGCGCGGGGCCGGGGCGGGGGAGCGCGCCGGGGACTGGCGGGGCGGGCTGCACCGCATCGCGCGTACCGCCCACCGGGTCGCGCTGCGCCACCCCAACGTCGTCCCGCTGCTCGCCACCCGGCTGCTGTCCACCCCGCTGGCCCGCCGTCCGGCGGCCGTGCTGCGCAGCGACGAGCGGATCCTGGCGCTGCTGTCCGACGCGGGTATGAGCGACCGTCAGGCGGTCGCCGTGCACCGGTCGTTCACCGCGTGGCTGCTCGGCTATCTGCTGGTCGAGCTGCGCGCGATGGACGACGTGCCCGAGGAGCCCGATCCCGCCTTCCGCATCGGGCTGCACCGCATCTCCGCGCAGGAGCTGCCCCGGTTGCGTGCCACCGCCCTCGCCCTGGCCGGTCCGGCCGGGCCGGAGGCGCTGGCGGCGGGGCTGGACGCGCTGCTCGACCGCTTCACGTGACGGTCAGGGGGCGGTTCCCGGGCGCGGGGTCGCGGGCGGGACGCGGAAGAACCTGCGGTGCAACTCCCTAACCTGGTCCGCCAGTTCGGGCACCGGGCCGTCCACCGTCACCCCGGGGGCCACCTCGTGCACCGGCAGCGTCCGCACCGGCGGCGCGGGCACGCCCCACTCCGTCAGCCAGCCGGAGAGCTGCTCGGAGGACACCACGTACACGATCCGGCCGAGGCCCACCCAGGCGTGCGCGGCGGCGCACATCGGGCAGTGCTCGCCGGACGTGTAGACGGTCGCCGCCGCCCGCTCCCCGGGCGTCAGCCGCGTGGCCGACCAGCGGGCCAGCTCGAACTCCGGGTGGCGGGTGCGGTCGCCGGACGCCACACGGTTGTGGTCCTCGCCGAGCACCGTGCCGTCCGCGCCCACCAGCACCGAGCCGAACGGCTCGTCCCCGGCGTCCAGCGCCTGCTCCGCCAGCTCCACGCAGCGTCGCAGGTACGGCAGTTCGGTCTCCTTCACGACCATGGCGTACGGTCCTCCTCGCGCTGTGAACTCGCCGGCCTGTGCGCCCGCACCCTCCCACAGTCGCCCGGACCGTGCTGTGCGGGCGCGGCCGTCAGTGCCGGACCCTGGCGACCTTGGTGCGGCTCAGGGCCACCACGCCCAGCGCGGCGAGGGCGATCTGGATGAGCCATTCGACCCAGTCGACGCCGTTGGTGTCACGCACGCCCAGTGCGCCGGCGAGCGCGGAGCCGAGCAGCGCGGCCACGATGCCGACGAGGATCGTCCACAGCACGCCGATGTGCTGACGGCCCGGCACGGCCAGGCGACCGAGGACGCCGATGACGATGCCGATCACCAGGGCGCTGATAAGGCCGGATATCTCCATCTTCGCTCCTCCTGTCGAGAGTCTGCCGGGATGCGGTGAGGCACCCCGCTCGCATGCGGGTGCCCGCAGGGGTCCGGACCACGCGTTCCCGCTGTCCGGTGCCCGGCGTCGTGCGCGCCCCCGTGCCGGCCGCTGTGGCGCACACGCCGTGCCGCACACGCCGTGCCGCACGCGAAGAGGCCGGCCCGCTCGGGCCGGCCTCGCCGTCCGTCCTCGTCCGCCCCCGACTCCTCTGGTCCGCCCCCGTCTCTCCGTTTCTCCCGTCGCTCCCGCTCGTCTACGGCCAGGAGGCGCTCTTCGCGGCCGTCGCCGCGCAGACCGCGCCCAGGACCATGGCCAGGGCGCCGATGACGATGTTGTTCCAGATCACGCCCGCGTCCGGTCCCGGGTGTGAGTAATTGCGGTACAGAAAGGGCCGGGTTGTTGAATAACCCTGGTCAGAAAACGAGAGTTCGTTGAACGTCGGCAGCAATCACTCCGAGCGCTGTCGTGGGATGATCTTGTTGCAGTGGAGCGCAGGTGTCAGCCCAGGGCGAGCCATCGGATGCCGAGCTGTTCGATCTGCGCGGCCTCTGTTTCGTCCAACGGCTCACGGCCGGTAGCTTTGCGCAAGAAGTGCGGCTGGCTCCAACCCAACTTGTCGGCGGCCGCCATCTGCTCTGCGCCGAGAAGCAGCTCCAGCACGGCGTCACCGGCTGACGAGGTGAGCCAGGGTTCGCGTCCGAGTGCATCAGCCAGGTCAAGGCCGTGGACAGCGACTTCGACGACTCGGGTGAGCAGGTACTCCGGCAAGAGCATGGCGTCGCCATGACGCGTCCAGACGGTACGGCTGGACGGCTGGACCCGGCACAGCCGGTCGACCCGCTGCCAGGTCGCGGTGAAATGCTCGGCGAAGGCGGCACCATCAGCCGGTTCTGCTGCTCGGTCCTGAGCCAGGGCGATCCGGGCACTGTTGGTCTGGGGTGAGAAGCGGTCGTCCGGGCGGTAGTAATCCGCAGCGGAGATCGTGGCCGCACCCGGGGCTGGCGCGTCCAGCATGCCCGGAAGCCAATCGATCACGACGCACACGTGCCCGAGCAGGTCGCGTACGGTCCACGGGGTGCAGCGTGTCGGGAGGCTCCACTCAGCTTCGGACAGTTCTGATATGGCATCACTGAGCACCCCAGATTCCTGGCGGAATGCTTCGAGCACGCGATCTTGATTCATGCCGGTGACGCTACCAACCGGGCTCCCTCAGGCACCCAGTTGGCCATGACCTGGAGCTCAGCACGCAGGCTTCTCAACGGCGCAGACCCGTCCGCCGATGTGCGTCGTCCCGTCAGAGCCGGGGGCCGCCATGATCTGCGACCCTCTGCCTTGGGTGACCGCAACAGCCCGCCCCAACCGGTCGGCGAGCAGGAGCGCTGCCGCGCCGGTCGCTTCGTCCTCGTGAATGCCGTCGCCACGGCCTGGGAATCCCCGGGCCCGGACTCGGCCGGCGGCCTCGTCCTGCCAGGCCCAGGCGTACACCCACTCTCCCGGTTCCGGCACCGCTAGCGCATCGACCTCCTGCGTGCTGCCGTACTGCCGCAGCGTGCGCGGCGGCACCCACTCTGCTCGCGCACTGATCCACGGGAATCCGTCGGCATGGCGGACGGGGATGCACCCCACAGGAAGCTCCAGCCTCTCCAGACCGAGGAGCCAGGCCACGCCGACGAGCGGGTACCCGGCAAACGGAAGGCGCACCCCTGGCGTGTAGATGTCCACGATGCCCCGGTGGGCGTCGTCTATGAATACGGTTTCGCTGAGCCCCAGTTCCCGGGCCAGGGCCTGTCTGGACTGCTCGTCGGGGAAGGCACGGCCGTCGCGCACTACGCCCAGGACATTGCCGTAGTTGCCGTTCGTGTCGCAGAAGACGCGGAGAAAGAGAATGTCAGGGGTCACCCGGGCATTCAAGCAGGTCAGCAAGTCATTTACCCTCGCCTCGCGACTCACGGAGCCAGGCCGCTCTGTCATGCCGCCTCAGCCGCCCCAGCGGCGCGGCACCAGCACTTACCGCGGTCAGGTAGCGGCGCCCTGGCTGAGTGGCCGAAGCGGGCCCCTATGTCACGTCCGTGGTCACCGTCGGTGGTGAATGGCGGTCCTGTCCCTCGTCGTCGGTGTCTTCCGGTGTGTCCGGGTCGCGTAGCGGGCGCAGGCCCTGATCGGGGCTGCTGGACCAGTTGGCCGCCGCGGTGGACGAGCACGGACTGACCGTGGCCTGGCAGGAGGTCATGGTGCCCACGCTGCACGCCATGGGACGCAAGTGGGCCACCTCCGGCGACCGGTACGTCGAGGTCGAGCACCTGCTGTCCTGGCACGTGTCCACCACGCTGCGCCGGCACACCCCGACCCCGCCGGCCCGGGGAGCCGGCCTCGCCGGACCCGTGCTGCTGGCCTGTGTCCCCGGCGAGCAGCACACCCTGCCGCTGGAGGCGCTGAACGCCGGGCCCGGGCAGCGCGGCGTGCCCACCCGGGTGTTCGGCACGTCGGCGGCACCCGGTGGGGCGTCAAGGGGGCGCGCCGGCAGCCGCTGGTGGTGCTGGGCGGACCCGGCTGGGCGGGACGCCCCGCGGCCGGGCTGCCGAGGCCGGCCGGACTCGCGGAGGCGCTGGACCTGCTGAGCGCGACGTACCGCTCCCACGCCTGAGCGGCGCTCGCGAGGAACGGGCGACGGGAAGGCGGCAACGGGCGGCGGAACGGCCGGGGCGGCGTCCGCGTCAGTCGCGCTGCCGCGCCCGCCTGAAGCGGGCCAGCCCGTCCGCCAGGCCGACGATCGGATCCGGATAGTCCGGCGCGACCGGCCCGGCGAGCCGCCACGGCTCGTGCACGGCGGGCCCCGCCACCTCCCGCAGCTCCGGCACCCAGCGCCGTACGTACGCGCCGTCCGGGTCGTGGCGCCTGCCCTGGATGACGGGGTTGAGGACCCGGTCCGGCCGGGTGTCGGTGCCGGTCCCGGCCACCCACTGCCAGTTGAGCTGGTTGTTGGCCAGGTCGCCGTCCACCAGGAGGTCCAGGAAGTGGCGGGCGCCGACGCGCCAGTCGACGTACAGCGTCTTGGTCAGGAAACTCGCCGCCAGCAGCCGCGCCCGGTTGTGCATCCAGCCCTCGTACAGCAGCTGGCGCATCGCCGCGTCGACCACCGGATAGCCGGTACGGCCCTCCCGCCACGCCTCGATGTCGGCGCGCGCGGTGCGCTCGGTGCGCCAGTGGTCGTGCAGGGTGCGGTAGTCGGCGGACGCCGCCCGTGGCCGGGCCGCCAGCACCTGGCGGTGGAAGTCGCGCCAGGCCAGCTGCCGTACGAACGCCTCCGCGCCCGGACCTTCAGCCCGGCGCGCCAGGTGGACCAGCTCGACGGGGGAGAGGGTGCCGAAGTGCAGATGCGGTGAGAGGCGCGAGGTGGCGTCGGCGGCGAGGTCGTCGTGACGGTCGGCGTAGGCGGCGAGACCGTACCGCAGCCAGTTCGCGAGCCGCCGCCTGCCCTCCCGTTCCCCGCCGGTGGCCAGCCCCGGCGACGTCCCGGTCACCTCGTGGCGGGCGGGGACCGGCTCGGAGCCGACCCCGTCGGGCACCGGGACGAACCGGGGCGGGCGCAGCGGGGCGCGCAGCCGCCGGCGCTCCCAGTGCCGGAAGTACGGGGTGAACACCGCGAAGTGGTCGGAGGAGGAGGGGGTCACCGCGCCGGGCGTGACCGCCCAGGTCACCGTGTCGTGGACGTGCAGCCGGCGGCCGCCACCACCCAGCTCCCGGCGCAGGCGCTCCTCGCGGCGGTGCGCGAAGGCGCTGACGTCGGCCGCGAGGTGCACCTCGTCGGCGTCCGTCTCCGCCGCCACCCGGCACACCTCCGCCACCACGTCGCCCGAGCGCACCACCAGCCGCCCGCCGCGCTCGCGCAGCCCCGCGTCCAGGTCGCGCAGGCAGTCCGCGAGGAACGCGCGCCGGTTCGGCACGTCGAACCCGGCGGCGGCCACCGCCCGGTCCCGCACGAACAGCGGCACCACCTGCCGGCCGCCCTCCAGCGCGGCGCGCAGCGGCGGATGATCGTGCAGCCGCAGATCGCAGGTGAACAGGACGATCGAGGTGTTCATGGGGTATCTCCGGGGCGGACGGGTGAGGGGTCAGCGGGCGGGCTCGGGCGTCCGGTCGGACGGGACCGGTCTCCTGGCCGCGGCCTTCGCGATGTTGCGGGCCATGCCGCCGAACACCAGGGCGTGGAAGGGCGACACGCCCCACCAGTAGGCCTGGCCGAGCAGACCGCGCGGGTGGAACAGGGCGCGCTGGCGGTACCGGGTGTGGCCGGCCGGGTCCGTCTCGGCGTACATCTCCAGCCAGGCCAGCCCCGGCAGCCGCATCTCGGCCCGCAGCCGCAGCAGCCGCCCCCGCTCGATCTCCTCCACCCGCCAGAAGTCCAGCGAGTCACCGGCCCGCAGCCGATGGGCGTCGCGGCGGCCGCGGCGCAGTCCGACCCCGCCGGCCAGTCGGTCCAGCCGGCCGCGCACGGACCAGGCGAGCGAGAAGGAGTACCAGCCGTGCTCGCCGCCGATGCCCTCGATGACCCGCCACAGCGCCTCCCGCGAGGCGTTCACCGTGATCTCGCGCTCGTCCGTGTAGAGACTGCCGCCCGCCCAGTCCGGGTCGGTGGGCAGCGGGTCGCTCGGGGCGCCGGGCACCGCGGCGTTCGACCAGCGGGTGTCCACCCGGGCCTCCCGCACCCGCTGCAGCGCGAGCCGTACCGCCTCGTCGAAACCGAGCGGATGCCCGGGTGGGTCGGGGACGTAGCGGGCGATGTCGTGCTCGTGGCAGACGACCTCGTGGCGCAGCGACTCGGCGAGCGGCCGGGCGATGGACGCGGGCACCGGGGTGACGAGGCCGACCCAGTGGCTGGACAGGCCGGGCGTGAGGACCGGTACGGGGACGACGAGACGGCGCGGCAGTCCGGCGATCCGCGCGTAGCGCCGCATCATGTCGCGGTACGTCAGCACCTCCGGGCCGCCGATGTCGAAGGCGCGGTTCACCTCCGCGGGCATCCGCGCACTGCCGACCAGCATGCGCAGCACGTCCCGTACGGCGATGGGCTGGATCCGGGTGTGCACCCAGCTGGGGGTGACCATGACCGGCAGGCGCTCGGTCAGGTACCGCAGCATCTCGAAGGAGGCCGAGCCGGAGCCGAGGATCACCGCCGCCCGCAGCACGGTCGTGGGCACGCCGGACGCGAGCAGGATGCGGCCCACCTCGGCGCGCGAGCGCAGGTGCGGCGACAGGTCCCGTTCGGGGACGCCCGCCGGGGTGAGGCCGCCGAGGTAGACCACGCGCCGCACCCCCGCGGCGCGGGCCCGCCGGGCGAACACGGTCGCCGCCCGCCGGTCCGTCTCCTCGAAGTCCGTGCCGCTGCCCAGCGCGTGCACCAGGTAGTACGCCACGTCCACGTCCCGCAGGGCCGCGCCGACCGAGGCGTCGTCCGTGACATCGCCCCGGACGATCTCCACGTCGCCGGCCCACGGGTGGTCGCGCAGCTTGCCGGGGGAGCGGGCCAGACACCGCACCCGGTGTCCGGCGCCCAGCAGCTCGGGGACCAGCCGCCCGCCGATGTAGCCGGTCGCGCCCGTCACCAGGCAGCGCAGCGGCTCCGCCGTCGTGTCGTCACCGTTCATCTCGCGCTCGGTCCCTCTCTCGTCCCGCACCGCGGCGCACCGCGTCCCGGCGCCGGGCCGCCGCCGTCTGCTGATGACTTCCACGGAAGGGGCCGTCGTGGATGCGCACTGCGCCGGACGGCTGAGGCACGCCGCGCCACGGCGGTGTCCGGCGGAGCCCGTTCCGAGAGGACGGTGCGCCCAGCCGGTCGACGCCCAGCCGGCGGAGGCCGGGCCGCCGGCCCGCCTTGAGCCGAGGCCGCGTCCGGCGTACGCCGCCGGTCCCGCGCGCCGTGCGAGCCGTCCGACGTACGGCACCGTCCCGCGCGCAGTGCGAGGCCTCGCGGAAGGTGCCCGGGCGGGGCGCGGGCGCCGACCGGTCGGGTGGGCGCCGGTGGTGGTTCTATAGGCTGATCACGTGGCCACAGCAGACGACCGGGAGCAGCCGGCACGACCCTCGGAGCCCAGCGGGGGCGCCGCGTCCGACCTGCACTCCTTCGCCGTCCAGCTGCGCCGCCTGCACGGCGAGATCAACCGCCTGATGCAGGGCTTCGCCGGCGAGCAGGGGCTGCACACGACCGACGTCCACGCGCTCGCCGCGATCCTCGACGCCGAGGAACCCATGACCCCCGGGCGGCTGCGCGAACACCTCGGCCTCACCTCCGGCGCCGTCACGGCCTGCCTGGACCGGCTGGAGCGCGCCGGACACATCCGGCGGGTGCGGGAGAGCGCGGACCGCCGGGTCGTCCACCTGCACTACGCGGCCGACGCCCGCCCGGCCGCGCGGATCCACTTCCGCCCGCTCGCGGAGGCGGCCCAGGCCGCCACCGACCGCTTCGACGAGGACGAACTGGCCGTGGTGCTGCGGTTCCTCACGGCGATGAACGAGGAGCTGGGCGGGCGCAGGCCCCGCGGCGGCCGCTGAGCCCCGCATCCTCGGTTTCCTCGATCGACCGGCCCGACCCCGCATCCGGGGGCGACCTGTCACCGGAAGAGAGTACGTCGCCTAAGATCACCCTCGCCGCGAGGTAACTCAATCATTGAGATTCTTCATCGTTGAGTCGATCGCGACTCCGACGTCCATCCTTCCCCGACCCCGCGCCCCCTCACTCCCACCCCACCCCCAACGCCGTACGCCCTACGCCGGAGCCCGGAGACCATGCCCCCCAATCCCCGACGTGCCCGTCTGCTCGTCCCCCTGCTGCTGCTCGCCGTCTGGCTCGGCATCGGCGGCGCCCTCGGCCCCTTCGCCGGCCGGCTCGGCGAGGTCGCGACCAACGACCAGGCCGCCTTCCTGCCGCGCAGCGCCGAGTCCACGGAGGTCATCACCGAACAGCGGGCGTTCCGCCAGGAGGAGACGCTGCCCGCCGTCGTGGTGTGGACCGACCCCGACGGCGCCTCCGTGGCCGACCGCCGCGACACGGCCGGCCGCGTCCTCGCCTCGCTCACCGGCACGCCCGGTGTGGCGGGCCAGGTCTCCCCGGCACTGCTCGCCGAGGACGGAAAGGCGCTCCAGGGCGTCGTACCGCTGCGGCCCGACCTCGGCGACGACCTGCCCGACGCGCTGGAGCGGATCCGTACCGCCGCCGAACGCGTCCCCGGCACCACCGTCCAGCTGGCCGGACCCGCCGCCACCCAGGCCGATCTCTCCGACGCCTTCGCGGGCATCGACGGCCTGCTGCTCGGCGTCGCCCTGGTGACCGTCCTGGTCATCCTGCTGCTGGTCTACCGCAGCGTGCTGCTGCCGCTGGTGATCATCCTGGGCTCGGTCTTCGCCCTCGGACTGGCCTGCGCGATCGTCTACGCGCTCGCCGACCGGGGCGTGGTGCGCGTCGACGGCCAGGTGCAGGGCATCCTCTCCATCCTCGTCATCGGCGCGGCCACCGACTACGCGCTGCTCGTCACCGCCCGCTACCGCGAGGAACTCGCCGCCCGCACCGACCGGTTCGCGGCCGTCACCGCCGCCGTACGGCGCTCCTGGGGCGCCGTCGTGGCCAGCGCCGCCACCGTCGCGCTCGGACTGCTGGCCCTGCTGCTCAGCGACCTGACCAACAACCGGGCACTGGGCCCGGTCGGCGCGATCGGCATCGGCTGCGCCGTCCTCGCCTCCCTCACCTTCCTGCCCGCCGTCCTCGTACTGCTCGGACGCGCCGCCTACTGGCCCGCCAAGCCCCGCCCGGCCGCCGACCCGAGCGACGGCACCGGGATCTGGCAGCGGATCGCGAGCCTGGTCGACCGGGCACCGCGCCGGGTGTGGGCCGTGTCCCTCGCCGCGCTGCTCGCCTGCGCGGCGTTCGCGCCCGGCCTCGCCTCCAAGGGCGTGCCCCTCGACGAGACCTTCGTCAACGACGCCCCGTCCGTGGCCGCGCAGGCCACCCTCGGCCGGCACTTCCCCGGCGGCTCCGGCACCCCGGCCGTGGTCATCGCGGACACCGACCGGCTGCCCCGGGTGCTGGCCGCGGCCCGGGCCACCGAGGGCGTCGCCGCGGCGGCCGCGGTCACCGGCAACGGCCGTCCCGGCGGCGAACCGCTCGTCGTCGACGGACGGGTCCGGGTCGACGTCACCCTGCGCGCCGCCTCCGACAGCGACGCCGCCCAGGACACCGTGGCCCGGCTGCGGACAGCCCTGCACGCCGTACCCGGTGCCGACGCCAAGGTCGGCGGCTACACCGCGCAGCGGTACGACACCCTGCGCACGGCCGAGCGGGACCGCGGCCTCATCGTGCCCGTGGTGCTGGCGATCATCTTCGTCATCCTCACCGCGCTGCTGCGTTCCCTGCTGCTGCCCGCCCTGCTCGTCGCGACCGTGGCGCTCAACTTCCTGGCCACGCTGGGCGTCTCCGCGCTGGTTTTCCCGCACGTGTTCGGCTTCACCGCGACCGACCCGTCGGTTCCCCTGTACGGGTTCGTCTTCCTGGTCGCCCTCGGCGTCGACTACAACATCTTCCTGATGGACCGGGTCCGCGAGGAGTCCCTGCGGCACGGCGTCCGCCACGGCGTGCTGCGGGGCCTGGTGAGCACCGGCGGGGTGATCACCTCGGCCGGTGTCGTCCTCGCCGCCACCTTCGCCGCGCTCGGCGTGATCCCGCTGGCCTTCCTGGCGCAGATCGCGTTCATCGTCGCCTTCGGCGTCCTGCTCGACACCCTCGTCGTCCGCTCCCTGCTCGTCCCCGCCCTGGTCCGCGACATCGGCCCGCCCGCCTGGTGGCCGGGCCGGCTGGCGCGCACCCGCCGGGACACCCCGTAGGGACCCCACCCGGGCGCCGCAATGTCCTCTGCGGCGCACGGGTACCCGGCCGGGCACGGACCGCCGTACGGACGGACCGCCGTACGGGCCGACGGACCACCCGACGGCGGACCGCCGTACGGACCGACCGGCCACCCGCCGGCGGACCGCCGTACGGACCGACCGGCCACCCGACGCGACCGGGCCAAGCCGACATGCGCACGGCCGCCTGACCCCGCCCCCGGGCCGGCTGCCCCCTCACCCTCCCCCGGCCTCTCCTCTCACCCGCCTCAACGCCCCGTCCCTGCCTACTCTGGAAGCGTGGCTCGTTCCAACGACGAGGTCGCCGCGCTGTTCGCCGAGTACGCGGACCTGATCTCGATCACCGGAGGGGACGCGTTCAAGGCACGCGCCTACGAGAAGGCCGCCCGGGCGATCGGCGGCCACCACACCGATGTCGCCGGCCTCGACGTGAAGGGGCTCCAGGAGATTCCCGGCGTCGGCAGGTCGGTCGCCGAGAAGGTGGTCGAGTACGTCCGCGACGGCACCGTGTCCGCCGTCGAGGAACTGCGCGCGAGGATCCCGGCCGGCGTCCGGCGGCTGACCGCCATCCCCACCCTCGGCCCGAAGAAGGCCCACGTGCTCTACGAGGAACTGGGCATCGCCTCCGTCGAGGAACTCGTCGACGCCATCCACGCCGAACGCCTGCGCGACCTGAAGGGCTTCGGGCCGCGCACCGAGGAGAAGATCCTCCACGGCGTCGCCCTGCTCCGGTCCGCCGGCGACCGCGTACTGATCGACGTCGCCATGGACACCGCGGAGACCATCGTCGGCGAACTGTCCGCCGTCACCGGCTGCCGGCGCTGCGCCTGTGCGGGCTCCCTGCGCCGCGTCCGCGAGACCATCGGCGACATCGACGTGCTGGCCGCCGCCGAGGACTCGGGCCCCCTGATGCGGGCGTTCACCGCGCTGCCCTTCGTCACCGAGGTCACCGCCCGCGGCCGGACCAAGACCTCCGTGCGCACCGCCAAGGGCCTCGCCGTCGACCTGCGCGTCGTACCGCCGGACGTCTGGGGAGCGGCCCTCCAGTACTTCACCGGGTCGAAGGCGCACAACATCCGCACCCGTGAACTCGCCGCGCGCCAGGGCCTGAAGCTCTCCGAGTACGGCCTGTTCGAGGCCGAGAGCGGCGAGCGGATCGTCTCCGAGACCGAGGAGGACGTCTACGCCCGGCTCGGACTGCCGTGGATCCCGCCCACCCTGCGCGAGGACCGCGGCGAGATCGAGGCCGGACTCCGCGGCGAACTGCCCGAACTGGTCACCGAGGACGACCTCCGCGGCGACCTGCACACCCACACCGACCTCACCGACGGGCTCGCCCCGCTGGAGGAGATGGTCGCCGCGGCCGCCGCGCGCGGCTACGCCTACTACGCGATCACCGACCACGGACCCGACATGGCCATGCAGCGCATGACGGACGAGCGGATGCTCGCCCAGCGGGAACGGGTCCGCCAACTGGACGGCGCCTACGGCCGGCACGGGCGGCGCCAGGCCACCGGCGGACAGGGCGGCATGCGCCTGCTGCACGGCGCCGAACTGAACATCGGACCCGAGGGTGACGTCGACTGGCCCGCCGGCTTCCTCTCCGGGTTCGACCTGTGCGTGGCCTCCGTCCACTCCCACTTCACCCAGGACCGCGACACCCTCACCCGCCGGATCGTGCGCGCCTGCGAGAACCCGCACGTCAACGTCATCGGCCACCCCACCACCCGCATCATCGGCAAGCGGCCCGGCATCGACGCCGACCTCGACGCGGTCTTCGCCGCCTGCGCCCGCACCGGCACCGCCCTGGAGATCAACGCCCACCCCGACCGGCTCGACCTGCGCGACGAGGACATCCTGCGCGCCAGGCGGCACGGGGTGAGGTTCGCCGTCGACAGCGACGCGCACGCCGTCGTCCACCTGCCCAACCTGCGCTACGGCGTGGGCACCGCCCAGCGCGGCTGGCTCACCGCGGACGACGTGATCAACACCTGGCCGCTCACCCGGCTGCGCCGCTTCCTGCGCAAGGGCCGAGGGAGATGACATGAGACTCGTCGAGGAAACCCCGCACCGCTTCCGGCTCGACCCGCACGGCGCCATGCGGGTGCCCGGCGTCGTCTTCGCCTCCCGCGACCTGCTCGCCGACGCCGAGCAGTCCCTGACCCAGGTCGCCAACGTCGCCACCCTGCCCGGCATCGTCACCGCCTCGTACGCCATGCCCGACATCCACTGGGGCTACGGCTTCCCCATCGGCGGCGTCGCCGCCACCGCCGTCGACGAGGGCGGGGTGATCTCCCCGGGCGGTGTCGGCTTCGACATCTCGTGCGGCGTACGCCTGCTCGCCGCCGACTGCGACCGCGCCACCCTCGCCCCCGCGCTCGGCGCGATCATGGACGGCCTGGACCACGCCATCCCGCGCGGCGCCGGACCCGGCGGGGTCTGGCACCCCGGCCCCGGCGAACTGGACCGCATCCTCGAAGGCGGCGCCCGCTACGCCGTCGACCGGGGCTACGGCGAGGAACGCGACCTGGTCCGCTGCGAGGACGGCGGGGCCGTCGGCGACGCCGAGGTGTGCGAGGTCGGCGGACGGGCCCGCGAACGCGGCCTCGGACAGGTCGGCAGCCTCGGCTCCGCCAACCACTTCCTGGAGGTCCAGCAGGTCTCCGAGGTGTACGACGAGGGTGTCGCCGCCGCCTTCGGGATCACCACCGGACAGGTCTGCGTCATGATCCACTGCGGTTCCCGCGGCCTCGGCCACCAGATCTGCACCGACCACGTCCGGGCGATGGACCGCGCCATGGCCCGCTACCACATCACCGTGCCCGACCGGCAGCTCGCCTGCACCCCCGTCGACTCCCCGGAGGGCCGCGCCTACCTCGGCGCGATGGCCGCGGCGGCCAACTACGGCCGCGCCAACCGCCAACTGCTCTCCCACGCCGCCCGCAGGATCTTCCGGCGCGCCGCGGGCGCCCGCCTGTCCCTGGTGTACGACGTCTCCCACAACCTCGCCAAGCTGGAGACCCACCCCGTCGACGGGCGGCCCCGCCGGCTGTGCGTGCACCGCAAGGGCGCCACCCGCGCCTTCCCGCCCGGCCACCCCGACCTGCCGGCCGACCTGCGCGAGGCCGGGCAGCCGGTGCTGATCCCCGGCACCATGGGCACCGCCTCCTACGTCCTCGCCGGAGTCACCGGCGGCGACGCCTTCGCCTCCACCTGCCACGGCGCCGGCCGCCGGATGAGCCGCCACGAGGCCGCCCGCACGGTCACCGGCCGCGAACTGCGGGCCCGCCTGGAACGCGCGGGCATCGCCGTGCGCCCCCGCTCGTGGCGCGGCCTGTCCGAGGAGACCCCCGAGGCGTACAAGGACGTCGCGGCGGTGGTGGCCGCCAGCGAGGGCGCGGGGCTGTGCCGCACGGTGGCCCGGCTGGTGCCGCTGGGAGTGGTGAAGGGCTGAGCGCGTCAGGGGCGTCTGCCAGGCAAACGCCCCCGCCGGTCACACGTCGACCGTCACCGTGCACGACCAGCCGTACGCGTCCGGCCGGATGCGCAGCTCGTGCCAGGCGACCGCCTTCGGCACGGCCCCCGTGATCTCCACGCTGTCCAGGTCCGCCATGGTGAACCGTACGTCCAGCGCGCCCTCGGCGGACCCGGCCGCCACGTCGACGGGGACCTCGCCGCGCACCTCCAGACGGTAGACGACCTCGTCGAGCAGGGCCGCCAGCAGTTCCTCGTCGCCCTCGTCGGGCAGCCGCGCCCGGGACACCCCGGACGGCCGCGCCCCGGTGACGTCCGCGAAGCACTCCACCAGGCCCCGTACGGCTTCGAGCAGGCAGCTGTCCCGGTCGGCGCCCCACGCCTCGATCCGTACGTCGGCCGTGTGCCCGGACGCCCGGTGTCCGCTCGTACCCCGGCGCCGCACCGCGATGTCGTCGTCCGTGTCACCGACCATGCCCCGCCGAGTTCCCCGCCCTCCCCGCCCCCACACGGCCCTCCACCAGGAGATACGCCGCGTCGAACACCAGACTGCCGTCGTCGGCCCGGTGGTGCGCGGCGAACAGGGCGGCGAGGCCGGCGGGGCCCGGTCCCAGCGTCCGGCGCGCTCAAGGGCCCGGCGGTGGGCGCGGATCGGACCGGGCTTGGCCTCGAAGACGGACACGGCGTGCGCCACCCACGGATACCTGATCCGCACCCGAGCCGGGCGACAGCGCACGGTCACCGGCAGCGGCGCGGACCATGACTCGACGCGCTCGGGTACGCCCCACCGGGCCGGCCCGTCCGCGGCGGCCGGGGTCTCCAGATGGCGCAGCACCGTCGGGGCGATCCGGCCCATGATCCCGTCCGGTGTCCACGAGGCGACGGCGAGCCGCCCGCCGGGCGCTGGCCGAGCTGTGGCGGCTCAACCGCGAGCAGCGGCACACCGTCCAGCTCCGGTTCGCCGAGGCCCTGGTGGCCAAGACGGCCCTGCGCGACGGCCACGACGCGGCGTCCGCCACGGACATCGCGGTCACCGTCCTCGGCCCGGAGACGTACGGCCTGCTGGTCACCGGCCGCGGCTGGACCCCGGACCGCTGGGAGCGCTGGGCCGCGGACGCGCTCGTACGGCAGCTGCTGCCCTGACCGGACCGCGCCCGCCCCCCTGGGCCGTACCGGCTCAGTCCGGCCGGCCGGTCACCGGATAGTGGTCGGACAGGCTGGTGTACGTGTACGAGGTGCTCCAGCTCGACACCGTCCAGGGCGCCGACGTCTCCTTCACCACGTCGTTCCTCCACACCGCCGGCCGGGCGTGACCGGCACGGTGCAGGATGTGGTCCAGGTCCTCGCGCGGGTCGTCGGGGTAGCGGTCGCGGGCGATGGAGTTCTCCTCGGTGTCGAAGGAGTACGGGTGCCCGGTGCGGGCCTCGGCGCCCACCAGGCCGCCGTCGGCGAGCATCGAGGCGTACTCGGCGCTGCGCGCGTCCACGTTCAGGTCGCCGGCGACCAGGACCTGCTCGTGCGCGGGGATGTTCTGCGCGTCCAGGAAGGCGTCGATCGCCGTGAACTGGCGGCTGCGCGTCGCTGCGGCCTCGCCCGGCTCGCAGCCCGGATCGGTGGACTGGGCGTGCGTGCCGAGCACGTGCACCCTGGCCCCGTTCACGTTCAGCACGACGTACGCGAAGCCCTTGTTGGACCACCGGTCCGCCCCGCAGGCGTCCCGGTAGACGTACTGCTCCCGGCGCAGCACCGGCCACTTGCTGAGCACCGTGACCCCGCCGTCCTCGGGGGTCGTGGACGAGTAGGCGCCGCCCGTCGCGTCCCAGCCGTCCTTGCCCCGGCCCACCACCGGCGTCTGGTACGGGTAGGCGGCCGAGGCGGCCCGCTTGAGCGCGTCCGAGGAGGTGTTGTCGAAGGCCTCCTGGAGCACGACCACGTCGTTGCCCCGGAAGAAGGGCGCCTTCGCGATCTGCGCCGCCCGGTGGTCCTGGCCCCAGTTCGGGTAGAGGCTCTTGCTGAACAGGAACACGTTGTACGACAGCACCCGCACCGGCGGCGGCTGCTCGGCGGCCGTGGCGGCGGGCGCCGTCCCCGCGGGTCCCGCGGTGGCGAGAGCGAGGGCGAGCAGGGCGGCGCCGGGGGTGCGGCGCGCGATGGACAGCGGCACGGGATCTCCCTGGGGGCGAAGGGGGAACGGGCTGAGTGGCGCCGCACATCAAACCACCGGCGGTTACTCTCAGGTAACTACCGTGCGCGGACGAGATGTCGGGCAGGCGTCAGCTGACCCACCGTCCGTCCCGCATCACCTGTCGCCCCGTCATCTCGTACTCCCCGCGCATCGCCTGCACGACCAGCGGCCGCACCCGGAAGTACGCGTACGACGGCGCGTCCTCGCCCGGATTCCATCCGTACTTGGCGACGTACGCCCGCACGGTCTCCGCCGGCACATCCTCCCGCGTGAAGACCTCCGCCTCCCCGTCGATCAGCACCACGTCCCGGGTGTCGCCGAACGCCAGCCGGACCCCGCGGCCCTCGCGCAGATTGCGCCCGGTCGGATTCGTCGCCCGCGTCGCCAGCCACACCGCCTCCCCGTCCCACAGGAACCACAGCGCGACCAGCCACGGCTTCCCGCCGCCGTCCGCGGTCGCCACCCAGACGTCCTCCTCCCGCTCCAGCCGGGTCAGGACGTCCTGCTTGCGCTGGGCGGGGGTGCGCGGGGGGCCGGTGATCCTCATGGGGCGACGGTACGGCCCGCGCGACCGGCGCGCCTCGGTACGGAGACGGAGGGCCGCCCGGCCGTGAGTCCTGGGCCGGACGTGAGCCGCTGCCGCGCCGCAAGGGTGGGTTCTCGGTCAGTGGGGCGACGATTCGCCTGCCGCGCGCGCCGAGCGGAATGCTCACCACCGCATCATCCGACGTCACAGGGGAGTCACCCCCGGCGCGGGGACCGCCGGCCCGGTCCGCTGCGTGGCCGGAACCGGCTTCCGCCGGTCGGCGAGGGCGTCGCTGGTACCCCGGTCGGTGGCAAGTATGACGGGGCGCCGCGATCGTGTGACGTGAGGGAAGAACAGTGGCGATTGTGACGGGTGTGAGTGGAGCCCTGATGGCTCGTGGTGCCTGTTGTGGCGAGGGAAACCGCCCGCCTAGCTTTGTGCAGCGTCGGCGCCCCGCCCCACCGCGGGCCGCCGGCTCACATGCCAGGCGCGGCGCCAAGCCGCACATCCGTCAACGAAGGGATCATGACCATGGCTTACGAGCGTCCCACCCTCACCAAGGTCGGCGACTTCCAGAAGGTCACGGGCCTGGCCGGGCAGGGGAGCCCCGACCTGCTGGGCGGCCACAGCCTGCTCTGATCTTCCTCACCGGCTCTCTGATTGACATGTACACGTAAATCGGAGGGTGGTCGAGAACGTGGGCGGCGCCTTTCGGTGCCGCCCACGCTCCTGCCGCCGGACCCTCATCGACCGAAAGGACCCGCTCCATGGTGACCGGCCTGTCGTTTCCCACCGGGGCCGGCTGGTTCCTGGTCCTCCCCGACACGGACGCCGTCGCGGCCCTCGCCGCCCGAGCCAGGTCCGACGGGGTGCGGGAACTGCCGCACGCGTCCGGCCGCCCCTGGCTGATGGGCCGCTGGCCGGCCCACGCCCTCACCACGGCGCAGTGCGGGACCGTCCAGCTCGCCGTACTCGGGCAGCACGCGGTGACCGAGGAGGAGGCGGCGCGCGCCGCCCGCGCCGGATCGCCCGAGGCCGCCGAGGACCGCGCGCGGACCTGGCCCGGCAGCCACCACCTGATCGCCAGCTGGGGCGGCAGGACCCTGGTGCGCGGCACCGTCACCGGAGTGCGCAGCGTCTTCGCCGCCAGGGCGCCCCGCGCCGCCGGAGCACACCTCGTCTCCGACCGCGCGGACATCCTGGCCGCCCTGACGGACGCGGAACTCGACGAGCGCCGCCTGGCCGTGCAACTGCTCAGCCCGGGCATCCTGCACCCGCTGACCATCCAGACGGTCTGGCGCGGCGTCGACGTCGTACCCGGCGACCGGCGCGTCCTGCTCGACCGCGACGGGCGGCTGCGCACCAGCCGGTGCTGGACCCCGCCGCCGGCCGACCTGCCGCTCGCCGAGGGCGCCCGGCTGGTCCGCGACCGGCTCGCCGACGCGGTCGCCGTACGGATCGCCGGCCGCGAACTCGTCAGCGCCGACCTCGGCGGCGTCGACTCCACCGCCGTCGTCGCCACCGCCGCCCGCGCGGGCGCGAAGACCGTCGCGTACACCGCCGCCGTCCACGACGTCCTCGGCGACGACGTGACCTACGCGCGGCGCACGGTGGCCGAACTGGACACGGTCGAGCACCACGTCGTGCCCGCCACCGAGGTGCCCCTGACCTTCGACCGCGTGGACGCGCTGGACGACGAGCTCGACACCCCGTCGCCGTACGCCGTCAACCGCCACCGCCGCATGCTCATCGTCGAACGGGCCGCCGAGCGCGGCTCCCCGCTGCACCTGAGCGGCATGGGCGGCGACGAACTGTTCAGCGGCGCCTCCGCCCACGTCCACGGACTCTTGCCCCGCCACCCCCGCACGGCCTGGCGGCTCGCCCGCGGCTTCACCACCCGGCACCGCTGGTCCCGCCGGACGGCCCTGGCCCAGCTGCTCGACCGCCGCTCGTACGGCTCCTGGCTGGAGCTGATCGCGCGGGACCTCACCCGCCCGCAGCCCGACCTGTCCGTGCCGCTCTTCGACTGGGGCATCCCGCCCCGGCTGCCCCCGTGGGCCACCGGGCGGGCCGTCGATGCCGTGCGGGACCTCCTCCGCGAACAGGCCGCACACGCCGAACCGCTCAGCGCCGGCCACGGCGGGCACCGGGAACTCGTCACCCTGCGCGCGCTGGCCCGGTTCGCCCGGCACGTCCAGCAGATGTCCGAACCGCTCGGCGTCACCTTCGCCGCCCCCTACTACGACGACCTGCTCGTCGAGGCGGCCCTCGCCGTCCGCCCCCAGGACCGGGTGACGCCCTGGCGGTACAAACCACTGATCGAGGAAGCCATGCGCGGCATCGTGCCCGAGGCCGCCCGCCGCCGGACCACCAAGGCGCACGCCGCGTTCGAGGAGGAGACGGGGCTGCGCCGCCACCGGGCCTCGCTGCTCGCCCTGTGGGAGGACTCCCGGCTGCGCGAGCTGGGCCTCGTCGACGTGGCCGCCCTGCGCGACTGGTGCCTGCGGCCGCTCGCCGCCGATCTGGAGAGCGCGCTGCTGCATCCGACCGTCGGCTGCGAGGTGTGGCTGCGCGCACGCGAACGAAACCGCGGCCCGGTGGGGCCGACGGCAACCGACACGGGAGGTATCACGGCATGACGATGACGCTGCGCCCCGGAGTGGTGACGGCCGACACCGAGTACGGCATGGCCCTGCTCGACCAGAACAGCGGCGAGTACTACACCCTCAATCCCACCGCCGCGCTCATCGTGCGCACCCTGCTCGACGGCACGACCACGGAAGCGGCGGTCGCCACGCTCACCAGCACGTACGACGTGAGCGCCGAGCAGGTCGAGGAGGACATCGCCCGCATCTGCCAGGAACTCCGCGCCGCCAAACTCCTCACCGGCTGACCGGCACGGGCATCGGCCTTGGCGCCGGCGCCGGCGCCGGCAGCGGTGGCGGGTGGCGGCAACGGCAACGGCAGCGGTGCGGTGGCGGTGGCGTCCGGTGCAGGCAGGGTGGTGGTGCCGGTGGCGGCGCCGGTGGCGAGCCGGCTTCGGCACGGCGGTGGTCGCGGCGGCGGCCCGGCACCGATACGGCGGTCGTTCCGGCACGGCACCGGTACCGGCGGCCGCACCGGTCTCAGGCACGTGAGGGGACCGGTTCGCGGCGCCCGCCGAGGTCCGCTCACGGAGCCCGCCGTGGTGCGACTCGTGGCATCTGCAGTGATGTCGTTCGCGGACCTGTCGTGGTCCGGCCGGGCGGACGGCGCCGTGGGTGCCGTGCGCGGTTGCGGGCACCGCCCCGCCGCCGCAGTCCCGCGCCGGGCACCCGCCGCGGTCCGTTCGCGGCTCCGCCCGGTCAGGCTCCCGCGCGGGTCGGTTCTACGGCCCCGCCACGGCCCCGCTCCGGCACCCGCCGCTGTCCCTCCGCTAGGCCCGCAGCCCGCCGACACCCAGCTCCCAGCACCGCCGCAGCCTCCTCTCCCAGCACCACCCCGACCCGCCCAGTCCGCCCCGCCACTCGCCGCACCCCCGCCCTGGAGGACCCCGCCCCGAGCAGGTGCGGGCGGACCCCCGACCCGCCCCCGGAGGGAAGCCGGGGTTCCCCGACCGTCACCGCGGCAGGACAAGCCGTTCCGTCTCCGGAGGAGAAGCAGCAGTGTCCACCTCGCAAGTAGTCCCGCACGACCCCCGGTCGGTGCCCCTCGGCCGGCGGACGGTGACCCGGCTGGTCGTCATCGTCGCCCATCTGCTGGCCCGGCAGCCCCCCGCCCGCATCCGCGCGGTGCTGCTCCGGCTGCGCAGGGGAGCCCGGCCGGCCACCCTCGCCGAGGCCGCCCGGGCCCGCGAGACCGTCCTCGCCGTCAGCCTGTCCGCCGGCGGACAGCGCGGCTGCCTGCCCCGCTCGCTGGCCACCGTGCTGCTGTGCCGTCTGCGCGGTCACTGGCCGACCTGGTGTGTCGGCGTCCGTACCCATCCGCCGTTCGCCGCGCACGCGTGGGTGGAGGCGGAGGGCGTCCTGGTCGGTGAGGGCGCACCGGCCGACTACTTCCAGCGGTTCTTCACCGTGGAGTGACCTCGGAGCGGAGGATCTTCCGCCCCGGGCCCGGCGGGCAGGCCGTCCGCCCCCGGGGCGGCTCCGTGTGACCGGTGGCGAATGCGGCACCGGGGCCGACCGGACCGGGCGTGAGATGCCCGCGAGCGGCAACGGGAACCAAGACTGGCATCCGCGAGGTTTTACGTATAACCTCTCCCGTCAATCCCTCCCCGGATGCCGTCGGCTCCCGCCCCGCCCCGAAAGGTTCCGTGCCCCGATGAGTCGCATCGCCCTGGTCACCCTCGTCGTCGACGACTACGACGAGGCGATCCGCTTCTACACCGAGGCCCTGGGATTCCGGCTCGTCGAGGACGCGCCGCGGCCGGACGGCTCGCGCTGGGTGGTCGTCGAGCCCCCGGCCGGGGACGCCGGCACCGGGCTGCTGCTGGCCCGCGCGAAGGGCGACGCCCAGCGCGACCGGATCGGCGACCAGACCGGCGGCCGGGTGGGCTTCTTCCTGCACACCGACGACTTCGCCCGCGACCACGCCCGGATGCGCGCCGCGGGGGTGACCTTCCTCGAGGAGCCCCGGCACGAGCCGTACGGCACGGTCGCCGTCTTCCAGGACCTGTACGGCAACCGCTGGGACCTGCTCGAGCCCGCCGAGTCCGCCGAGCCCGCCGTCTCCTGACCTCCTTCGCCCATCCGCACACCGAACCGCCGAGGAACGCACCGCACCATGTCATCTACGCGCATAGACACCGACCTCGTCCGCAACCTCCCCAAGGCCGTCCTGCACGACCACCTCGACGGCGGCCTGCGCCCCGCCACCGTCGTGGAGCTGGCCCGGGAGGTCGGCCACACCCTGCCCACCACCGACCCGGACGAGCTGGCCGCCTGGTACTACGAGGCCGCCAACTCCGGTGACCTGGTCCGCTACATCGCCACCTTCGAGCACACCCTCGCCGTCATGCAGACCCGCGAGGGCCTGCTGCGCACCGCCGAGGAGTACGTCCTCGACCTCGCCGCCGACGGTGTCGTCTACGCCGAGGTGCGCTACGCGCCCGAGCTGAACACCAACGGCGGGCTGACGATGCGTGAGGTCGTCGAGACCGTGCAGGAGGGGCTGGCGGCGGGCATGGCCAAGGCCGCCGCGGCCGGAACGCCGGTCCGCGTGGGCACCCTGCTGTGCGGCATGCGGATGTTCGACCGCGTCCAGGAGGCCGCCGAGCTGGCCGTCGCCTACCGGGACGCGGGTGTCGTCGGCTTCGACATCGCCGGCGCCGAGGACGGTTTCCCGCCCGCCGACCACCTCGCCGCCTTCGAGCTGCTGCGCCGCGAGAGCGTGCCCTTCACCATCCACGCCGGCGAGGCCCACGGCCTGCCCAGCATCCACCAGGCCCTCCAGGTCTGCGGCGCCCAGCGCATCGGCCACGGCGTCCGCATCACCGAGGACATCCCCGACCTCGCGGCGGGCAAGCTCGGCCGCCTCGCGAGCTGGGTGCGCGACCGCCGGATCGCGCTGGAGATGTGCCCCACCTCCAACCTCCAGACCGGCTGCGCCACCTCGATCGCCGAGCACCCGATCACCGCGCTGAAGGACCTCGGCTTCCGGGTCACCCTCAACACCGACAACCGCCTGGTGTCCGGCACGACGATGACCCGCGAGATGTCCCTGCTGGTCGAGCAGGCCGGCTGGACCGTCGAGGACCTGCGCACGGTCACGGTGAACGCGGTCAAGAGCGCGTTCATCCCGTTCGACGAGCGCAAGGCCCTCATCGAGGAGGTCGTGCTGCCGGGCTACGCCGCCGCGCTCTGAAGCAGCCCGCGCACATACGCGGCCTGTCCGACGTGCTGGAGGTCGTCGGACAGGACGCTGACCAGCCGTACGCCGAGGCTGACCGGCGGATCCCAGTTCTCGTCCACGACGCGTTCGAGATCCCGGGCGGTCAGCCCGCGCACGAACCCCAGCGTCTGCTCGTGCACGGCGTCGTAGTACCCGGTCAGCAGGTCGGGGGAGTCGACCCGCACCTTGGCGACCTTGGCCGGGCTGTGCCCGTACCCGGTGTCGCCCAGCGGCAGCTTCAGCCCGAACCGCTTCGCCCAGTCCTGCGCGAGCCACACCTGGTCGAGCCCGGAGGCGTCGGCGATGTGGTCGTCCTGGACCCGGGTGAGATGCCAGATCAGCCAGGCGATGGAGTTGGCGCCGCCGGCCGGCCGGGCGTTCAGTTCCTCGGGCCCGAGACCGTCCACCGCGGCATGGACTTCTTCCTGGATACGGCCGTAGCCGTCGATGAGGACGTCCTTCGCATGCATACGTCCACCATGACCCGGACGCGCCCCGGGCGCCCCCGTTTCCGGCAGCCGGACCACCACGGAGCCGCCGCGGGCGGATGCGGGCCGCACACCGATGCGCCCCGCGGACCGATGCGTGCCGCAGGCGGAAAGCGCACCGCCGGACCGGGACGCCTCCTCGCCCGCCGTCAGCCCGCCGTCCGCCGGCGTACCACTCACGCGCTCCCCGTCTCCAGCAGCGCCATCAGTGCCCGCGCGGCCGGGCTGGTCGCCTCGGGCGGGGGCAGCACGGCCACCGTCTCGTAGGCGGCCTCGCCGGTGCCCTTCAGGGGAAGAGCGGTCAGGGACGGGCGCTTGTGGTGGAAGTGGTGGGGGACGACGGCGATGCCCAGGTTCTCGTCCAGCAGGTCGAGGAGGCTGTGCACGTCGTTCACCTCCAGCGCCACCGTCCGGCGTACGCCCGCGGCGGCGAACGCCGCGTCGGTGGTGCGGCGCGGCCCCCAGTCGGGGTGGAAGTCGACGAACACCTCACCGCCGATGTCCTGCGGGGTGACGGCCGCGCCGGCCGCCGCCAGCGGGTGGTCCGCGTGGCACAGGACGGTCATCGGCTCACTGGTCAGCGCCACGGCCCGCAGGTGCTCGGCGTCCGTGTCGGTACGCACCACGAACGCCAGGTCCAGCCGCCCCGCGGCCACCTCCTCGGCCAGCGCGCCCGAACCGGCCTGCCGCAGCCGGATCTCCACGTCCGGATGGCGCCGCCGGAACGCGGCGAGCAGCCCCGCCACCGGCACCCCGGCGATGCACTGCTCGGTGCCCAGCGCGAGCGTGCCGCGCAGCACGCCCTGCACGGCGGCCACCGCCTCGTGCGCCGCCCGCACCCGGTCCAGCACCCGCTCCGCCTCCACCAGCAGCGCCCGGCCCGCCTCGGTCAGCGTCACCCGGCGGGTGGTCCGCACGAACAGCGGGGTCTGCAACTCCCGCTCCAGCGCGCGGATCGACGCCGAGAGACCCGACTGGGAGACCATGAGCCGTTCGGCCGCCCGGGTGAAGTGCTGGTCCTCGGCGACCGCGAGGAAGTGCCTGAGCTGGCGCAGTTCCATGACCGAGAAGCGTAGTCGCTGAATCCCATCGGATTCTTCTGTTGGACCACTGGCCGCAGGTCACGCCAGAGTAGGGGACGGTTCGGACGGCTCCGGCCCCGGAGCCGTCTCACGTGTGCCAACCCCTCTGGAGTCGCGTTGTACACCGCACACCCCGACCGCTACGCCACCATGCCCTACCGGCGCACCGGACGCAGCGGCCTCAAGCTTCCGGCGCTGTCGCTCGGCCTGTGGCACAACTTCGGCCCCGACCGCCCGGTCGAGACCCAGCGCGCCATCCTGCGCCGCGCCTTCGACCTCGGCGTCACCCACTTCGACCTCGCCAACAACTACGGCCCGCCGCCCGGCGCCGCCGAGTCCGCGTTCGGCGAGGCGCTGCGGGCCGACTTCGCGCCGTACCGCGACGAGCTGGTCATCTCCACCAAGGCGGGCTACCTGATGTGGCCCGGCCCGTACGGCGAGTGGGGCTCGCGCAAGTACCTGCTGTCCTCGCTCGACCAGAGCCTGAAGCGGATGGGTCTGGACTACGTCGACATCTTCTACTCGCACCGCCCCGACCCGGAGACTCCGCTGGAGGAGACGATGGGCGCCCTGCACTCCGCCGTGCAGCAGGGCAAGGCGCTGTACGTCGGCGTCTCGAACTACTCCGCGGAGCAGACCCGCGAGGCCGCCCGCATCCTCGGCGAGCTGGGCACCCCCCTGCTCATCCACCAGCCGCGCTACTCGATGCTGGACCGCCGCCCCGAGGAGGAGGGCCTGCTCGACGCGCTGGACGAGCTGGCCGTCGGCTCCATCGCCTACTCCCCGCTGGAGCAGGGCGTGCTCACCGCCCGCTACCTCGACGGCATCCCGGAGGACTCGCGGGCCGCGAGCGACAGCCCGTTCCTGAACTCCGACGCGCTGACCGAGGAGCTGGTCGGCAAGTTGCGCGCGCTCGACGAGATCGCCAAGTCCCGCGGCCAGTCGCTGGCGCAGATGGCGCTGTCCTGGGTGCTGCGCGGCGGCCGGGTGACCTCCGCGCTGGTCGGCGCGAGCAGCGCGCGGCAGCTGGAGGACAGCGTCGCCGCGACGGAGAACCTGGACTTCGACGCGGACGAACTGGCCCGCATCGACGCGGTCGTCACGGCCTGACCGAGCCGGTCGTCACGGTTTGACCGAGCCGCTCGTCCCAACCTTGTCGACGCGGTCCTCACGGCCCAGGACGATTCCCCCGATGCCCGGAGACGGTCACGTCGCCCTCTCCGGGCATCCCGGTTTCTCGATCAGGAACTCAGCCGCTCCTACGATGCGCACGGTCACCGTGTCGCCCTCCTCTTTTCCGATCACCCGGCAGGATCTCCGCCTTGACCGGCAATGTGTGCGTGCCGTCGCCCAGGGCCATGAAAGAGCCGCGAAAGAGGTGTCCGTCGATCGTCCCGCGGATCTTGACCAATCCCCGGGTGCCGAAATAGGCGACCGATTCCGGCCAGACGACATAGGTCCAGCCGTCCTGCTCCGGGCTCTTGGTCAACACCGCGGTGAATTCCACGTCCGCTTTTCCCGTCGTATTCCTACGAGGGGGACTCCGGCGCGCCGGAAAACTCATCGCGGGCCGTCACGATCCGGCCAATCGAGCCGCCGGGAATATGCCAGGAGACTGGCCGGAAAGCCATGGTGACAGTGGTTCAACAGTGAAGATACTCGACCCCAGGGGCAGTTCACCGCACAGGAGCCGCACGGAAAGCGCGACACCACCGGCCGGCGAGCGACGCGACGGGGGAGGAGAACGTGCACGACGAATTCCTGTGCCATGTCACCGCCTACGGAACCTGCGGCGGGCAGCGCATCGGAGTGCCGCTGGGCACCTACCGGGCCCCCACCCTGGCCCTCGCCCTGTGGTGGCTGCGCGACCGCGCCACCTGGATCGCCGAACGGCTCGACCCCCACCCCGGCGACGCCCCCTACCCGCCGAACGCCCTGGTCCCCGTCGGGGACACGGTGACCGACGTGCCCGCCGTACTGCGCTCCTGGTGCGCCGACGCGGACCGGCAGGAGCTGGTCGCCGACGAGCTGGCGGCCGGACGGCTGGTGCGGATCGCCGTCAGCGACGACACCACGGAGTACGAGCTGCTGGCCGAGTCCGTCGACGCCCTGCGCATGCAGCGGACCGTCCCGGCACTGGTCATGCCCGTGGCCTGACCGCACCTTCCTGACCTGCGACGATCAGGCGCGCAGGGGGGCGAATCGGTAGAATCCGGGGCATGGCGGAGCGGCCGGCCGCGTCCACGGCACCCGAACTCGTCCTGGAGACCGAGACGGGGATCACCGTGATGACCCCGGCCCACGACTACCGCGTCGGCCGTGACCCCCTCAGCGACATCGCCTTCGACGACGACCGCGTCTCCTGGCACCACGCGGTGCTCCGTCCCGAGGACGACCACTGGACGCTGCACGACCAGCACAGCACCAACGGCACCTATGCCGACGGCCGGCGCGTCCACCAGTGGGGCGTCGGCCCCGGCACCGTCATCCGCCTGGGCAGCCCCACCGACGGCCCCCGCATCGTGCTCAGCCCAGTCACCGGCCCGGCCGCCCAACGCCCCGCCGGGGTCTCCCGGCCCGCCCTCACCCACACCTTCCGCCACCCGGCCGGCGTGCGTCCGCTGAGCGCCCGCACGGTCCGCATCGGCCGCGCCGCCGACAACGACCTGGTCGTCGACGACCTGACCGTCTCCCGGCACCACGCCGAGCTGCGCGTCCGCACCGGCGGCGGCTACGAGATCGCCGACCTCGGCAGCCACAACGGCACGTACCTCAACGGCACCCGCGTCACCCACGCCGCGGTCCACCCCGGCGACATCGTGGGCATCGGCCACTCCGACCTGTGCCTCGTCGGCGACCAGCTCCAGGAGTACGTCGACACCGGCGTGATCTCCCTCGACGTACAGGACCTCACCGTCTCCGTCGACCGGGGCCGCAGACGGCTGCTGGACCACGTCTCCTTCCCGGTGGGGGAGAGGTGCCTGCTCGCCGTGGTCGGACCGAGCGGCGCCGGCAAGTCCACCCTGATGAACGCGCTCACCGGCCGGCGGCCCGCCGACCACGGCACCGTCCTCTACGACGGCCGCGACCTGTACCACGACTACGCCGAACTGCGGCAGCGCATCGGAGTCGTCCCGCAGGACGACATCCTCCACACCCAGCTCACCGTCCGCGCCGCCCTCTCCTACGCCGCCGCACTGCGCTTCCCGCAGGACACCGCCAAGGCCGAGCGCCAGGCCCGCGTCGAGGAGGTGATCCGCGAGCTGGGCCTGGAGGCCGGCGCCGGCCGGCGCGTGCACACCCTGTCCGGCGGCCAGCGCAAACGGGTCAGCGTGGCCCTGGAGCTGCTCACCGAGCCCTCCCTGCTCTTCCTCGACGAACCGACCTCCGGCCTCGACCCCGGCACGGAACGCTCGGTGATGCACATGCTGCGCCGCCTCGCCGACGACGGCCACACCGTCATCGTCGTCACCCACAGCGTGCTCAGCCTCGACGTCTGCGACCGGCTCCTCTTCCTCGCCCCCGGCGGCAGGGTCGCCTACTACGGCCCGCCCGGCGACGCCCTCGCCTTCCTCGGCTTCACGCACTGGCCGGAGGCCTTCGAGGCCCTCGGCCTCGACCGGGACCGGGACTGGGCGGCGGAGTACCGCGACTCGCCCTTCCACCGGCGCTACGTCGCCGACGCCGGCGTCCAGCCCCGGCTGCCCCGCGCGGGCCCGGTGATCATCGGGCCGCCGCCCAGACCCCGCCGGGCGGGCGCCCAGCTGCGCACCCTGACCCGACGCTACTGCGCCGTCCTCGCCGCCGACCGTGTGTTCCTCGCCGTCATGATCGCGCTCCCGTTCGTGATGGGCGCCATGGCGCGCGCCCTCGCGGGCGACGAGCTGACCGGCAGCAACGCCCTGAACGTGCTGCTGATCCTGTGCGTCGGCGCGGTCCTCACCGGCGCCGCCAACGCGGTCCGCGAACTCGTCAAGGAGCGGGTGATCTACGAGCGGGAACGCGCCGTGGGCCTGTCCGGACGGGCGTATCTGCTGTCCAAGGTGGTGGTGCTCGGCGCGGTCACCGTGGTCCAGGCCGTGCTGCTCACCCTGGTGGCGCTGTTCGGTGTCGACCTCCACGCCCCCGGCGGCGACGGCGTGCTGACCCGGCCGCTCGCCGAGATCACCGTCGCCGTCGCCCTCCTCGCCTTCACCGCGATGATGCTCGGCCTCGCCGTCTCCGCACTGGTCCGCAAGGAAGAGGTGACGATGCCGCTGCTGGTCCTGCTCGCCCTCGTCCAGGTCGTCTTCTGCGGCGCCCTGCTGAAGCTGGACGGCGTGCCCGTACTGGAGCAGGCGGCCTGGCTCGTGCCCTCCCGCTGGGCGTTCGGCGCGATGGCCGCCACCCTCGGCCTCGCCCGGCTCGCGCCCGGCGACCTCACCGGCGATCCCCTGTTCACCCACTCCACCCCCGTCTGGCTCCTCGCCGCCACCATGCTGATCGCCCTCTCCGCGGCCCTCGGCGCCCTCGTCTCCCGCCTGCTGCGCCGCCGGGATCCGCCGGCCCTGCGCAAGCGGGCACGGCAGCCGGCGCGCGAAACCTCGGGTCCGCGGCGGGGGAGGGGCGGCGCGGTGACGGGCTAGCGCGCGTCGCGCGCCCGGTCCGAGCTGTCCGGCCGGGGCAGGCGGCGGGCGATCAGCCCGCCGAGGAAGCCCGTCACCAGCCCCCACAGCACGGCGAAGCCCAGCGCGCTCCACCAGCGGGGCCGCAGAAACAGGTGCTGGGAGAGGTCGCCGCCCAGGTCCCCGATGCCCAGCACGGACAGTCCGAAGGCTGCCGAGACCCGGCCGAGCAGGCAGATCATGAGGACCGTGAGCAGCAGCGCGACCGCCATGTGGACGGCGTGCCGCCACAGTGGGACCCCGGCGGGTGAGCGGACGGCCAACAGACACGCGGCCGCCAGCAGCAGCGCCGCGGCGATCGGCAGCAGCCACCACACCCGGCCGTCGTGCTCGGCGAGCGTGCCCAGGTCGACCGCGCTCAGCTCGCCCGACCGCATCACCCGGTCCAGCACGTTCGGCATCGGCAGCGCGAACGGCCCCTCCACCCGGCCGTCCCAGGTGGCCCCGAGCCCGACCGTCAACGCCGGCCACGCGAGGTTCGGCAACCCCAGCAGGACGACCGCCAGCGTCTCCACGGGCCGCCCGCGCGTCATCGCCGCCACCACACCGATGACGACACCGAGCACGGCGCAGGCCAGCAGCAGCGCCACCATCGCGTACGCCGCCGGGCCCGCCGCCTCCCGCCACCGCGACAGCCGCCCCGGCAGCGGAATCCCGCGCGCGACGAGCAGCGCCACCACGAGCACCCCGGTCAGCCACAGCACGCCGAAGACGACGGTCGGCAGCACCTCCGTGGTGAATCCCACCTCAGGTTCGATCCCGAACAGCTCCCCGAGGTCGCTGATCAGCCCCTCACCGAGGGAGAGGCGGAAGGTGTGGCGGGCGGCGATGGCCAGCCCGGTCAGGGCGAGCAGCCACAGCGCACCGATCCGCGCGGCCCAGCCGGCCAGCTCCCCGGGCCCCGCGACCGCCCGGTGCCGCAGTGGCCGCAGGAACCCGGCGGCGAACACCAGCGCGCCGACCAGCGTCACCGACAGCGGGATCACCGTGAGGCCTCCCTCGGCCCCGGCCAGCGCCCCGGCGCCGCCCGACAGCTCGACGCCGCCGCCGACGGCGGCGACCACGGTCGCCGCGACCACCTTCGGGTAGGCGCCGTCCGGAATGTCGGTCGCGCCGGCCGCCCACAGCCCCAGCGCGGCGACGACGCCCATGGCGAGCACCCCGGCCAGCGTCACGGCCAGGGCCTGCACCCAACCGGGGCGGGCGCCGGACTGGCCGGCGGCGTTTCGCAGGCTCACACGGCCACGCTAGACAGCACCGGCAGGCCGCGCCCGCCGGGAGGTCCGTACGCGACCCGGGCGCGCCCGGCGGCTCCTGTGTGACGCCCACTGCACCCTGGAGTGCTCCGCCGGGCTCGGGGTACGAGCACTGGTGCAGCAGTATCCGGCCACGCCGGCTTGGGAGAGAGAACGCATGATCGAGCACCGGGACGCGACGGTCGCACCCTCCGCTTTCGACGTACCCGTGGAACCGCTCCGGCGGGCGGCGCACTACACGGGCGAGCCCGGGTGCATAGCCGAGGCGCGTGCCTTCGCCGCGCAGTTCCTGAACCAGCTCGCCACCGAGTGGTGCGCCGACATCACCGCCCGCACCCAGGAGGCGGTGCTCCTGGTGGTCAGCGAACTGGTCACCAACGCCGACCGGCACAGCGACGGCCCGTACATCCTGGACCTGGAGGGCACGGACGCCGTGGTCACGGTCTCCGTCTACGACAGCAGCGACGCCCTGCCCCGGCGCTTTCCCCGGGACCCCGAGCGCATCGGCCGGCACGGCCTGGAGATCGTCCACGCGCTCGCGTCGCGCGTCGCGGTCGAACGGGTCCCGGTCGGCAAGCGCGTCTGGGCCGAGGTGGAACTCGGAGACGGGTGACGACGCGGGCGCGCAGTGCGGTGCACGTACAAGGTGTCGTCGTACGCGGTGTCGTGTACGCGGACCTGAGGCAGTGAGGCAGCAGAATCCGCGGAGCGGGGCCCCTGAGCGCACGGACCGACGGGTTGCACGCCCCGGATGCCGTCGGTCCCGTCCCAGGGCCCCGCGGCTCAGACGCGGTCCAGCTCTCCGAGCATGCCCTCGCGCAGCCGCACGATGATCCGCTTCAGCAGCCGGGACACGTGCATCTGCGAGCAGCCGAGCTGTTCACCGATCTCGGCCTGGGTCGCCTCCTCCACGAACCGCATGTGCAGGATGCGCCGGTCCCGCTCGTCCAGCTCGGCCATCAGCGGGGCCAGCGACTGGAAGTCCTCGACGAGCCGCAGCCCGTGCTCCTCGACGCCGATGAAGTCGGCCAGCACGGCCTCGCCGTTCTCCGGCCCGTCACCGGTCAGCGCGGCGTCCAGGGACGAGGAGTTGTAGCCGTTGGCCGCGATCTGGGCCTCGACGACCTCGTCCTCGGAGAGGTTCATCAGCGTGGCCAGCTCGGCCACCGTGGGCTCGCGGTCCAGCCGGCTGGACAGCTCCTCGCGTGCCTTGGCCAGCTCCACGCGCAGCTCCTGGAGCCGTCGCGGGACGTGCACGGCCCAGGTGGTGTCGCGGAAGAAGCGCTTGATCTCACCGACGATGTACGGCAGCGCGAAGGAGGTGAACTCGACCTCGCGGGACAGGTCGAACCGGTCGATGGCCTTGATCAGGCCGATCATGCCGGTCTGGACGACGTCCTCCATGTCGTCCCCGCGGCCCCGGAACCGCCCGGCGGCGAACCGCACGAGCGACATGTTCATCTCGATAAGGGTGTTGCGCGCGTACTGGTATTCGTGCGTGCCCTCCTCGAGCTCCTGCAGCCGGCGGAAGAACTGGCGGGACAGCTCCCGGGCGTCCCTGGGCGCCACGGCCCGCGGGTCCACGACCACCGGCTCCCGCACCTGGTCCGTCCCGGCCCGGTTCTCCTCGACGAGCGGTGCCTGAGACCCGGTCACGGCGGTGGCGGTGGCGGTGTCCATTACCTCTCCCACGAAAGTCATGGTGCGACGTCTGCCTCTTCGGACGATGCTGCAGTTGTGTCCTCGCGTCGCGGTGACGCATCCGTGCGGGTACCCGGACTGTCGCCGACCATGCACTCCTTGTTTCAAGGCGGCGCGAAACAGTCGCCACGCTACCTCCATTCCGCCCTGTGCGGTGCACCGCGTCCGCGGGACCGAGCGGGACCGAGCGGGACCAAGGGGGGACCAAGCGGGAGAGCGGGATCCGGCGCCATGTGCGCGGCGCGGGCGGGACGGCCCGGAACCGCCGGGCGATTCGCCCGATTCCACCGAGGGCGGAACGCCGCGCCCTTCCCGTGCGGCGCCCCGCTCCTAGGCTGGAGAGGTGACGAACCAAGCGCCGAACGAAGCCCGTGTCATTCCCCTGCGGCCCCGCGCCACCGCACCGGCCCCGCGCGGCCCGGCCCCGCGCCCCGCTCCCAGGGAGCCGCTGTGGCGCGACCTCGTCGGGGACGTCCTGCGGCGTGAACGCCTCGCCCAGGAGCGGACGCTGAAGGACGTCGCCGACGCGGCCCGGATCTCCATGCCGTACCTGTCGGAGGTGGAGCGGGGCCGCAAGGAGGCCTCCTCGGAGGTGCTCGCGGCCGCCGCCCACGCGCTCGGCCTCGGCCTGGGCGACCTGCTGACGCTGGCTCAGCGGGAGCTGGTCCGGGTCACCTCCCGCCCGGCCCGTCGGGGCCGTACGACCACCACCTCGTCGTACGACGGACTCTGCCTGGCCGCCTGAGCCACCGGGTCCGGCCGGCGTCTCATCCCGTCGTGAGGCGCCGGCTCAGCACCTCGTCGGCCAGCCCGTACGCCACCGCCTCCCGCGCGGTGAACACCTTGTCCCGGTCCATGTCGGCCCGCAACGTGGCGATGTCGTGACCGGTGTGCCGGGACAGCACCTCCTCGACCTGCGAGCGGATCCGCACCATCTCCTTCGCCTGCAGCGACAGATCCGCGGCGGTGCCCTGACGGCCGCCGGAGGCCGGCTGCCCGAGCAGCACCCGCGCGTGCTCCAGCACGAACCGCCGCCCCTTGTCGCCGCCCGCCAGCAGCACGGCCGCCGTGGAGGCCGCCTGGCCGACGCAGAACGTGGAGACCGGCGCCTTCACGAACGTCATCGTGTCGTAGATCGCCATCAGCGAGGTGTACGAGCCGCCCGGCGAGTTGATGTACACCGCGATCTCGGTGTCCGGCGCCGCCGACTCCAGGTGCAGCAGTTGCGCGATGACGACGTTGGCGACGCCGTCGTCGATCTCGGTGCCGAGAAAGATGATCCGCTCCGACAGCAGCCGGCTGAACACGTCGTACGACCGCTCGCCCTGCGGGGTGCGCTCCACCACGTGCGGAATCGTGTAACTCCCCATGACTACAGCCCCGTCCGTCGACGCGTCGCGGCCGGCAGGACGGACGTGAAGGAGCCAACGATCCGATCCACCATGCCGTACTCCCTGGCCTCCTCGGCCGTGAACCAGCGGTCGCGGTCCCCGTCCCGGGAGATGGTCTGCGGGCTCTGCCCGGTGTGCTCGGCGGTGATCCGTTCGATGGTGCGCTTGGTGAACTCCAGGTTCTGCGCCTGGATCTCGATGTCCGCCGTGGTCCCGCCGATGCCGCCCGACGGCTGGTGCATCATGATCCGCGCGTTCGGCAGCGCGTACCGCTTGCCGGGCGCGCCGACGCTGAGCAGGAACTGCCCCATGCTGGCCGCGAATCCCATCGCGAGCGTCGAGACGTCGTTGGGGATCAGCCGCATCGTGTCGTAGACGGCGAGACCGGCGTGCACCGAGCCGCCGGGGCTGTTGATAAGCAGAGTGATGTCGGTGCGCGGGTCCTCGGCGGACAGGATCAGCAGCTGGCTGCAGACCCGGTTCGCGGAGACCTCGTCGACCTGGGTGCCCAGCAGCACGATCCGCTGCCCGAGCAGTTGCGCGGCGAGGTGGTCGTCGAAGCGGGTCGCGGGGGTGTCGCCCTCCTCGGCCCGCGGGGTGAGCGTGCTGAGTGGAGTCATCGGTTCTCCTCGTGGTGGCCCGGATGCCGTCCACTCCACTCTCGGCCGCGCACGGCGCCCGCAGGCGTTTTCTCTGCCCGCCGCAGATTCGCCACGGGCAGAGCCCGCCCTCGGCCCGGCTCGCCGGCTCCGCTCGTCAGCCCCGCTCGCGCAACTGCCGGAAGAACGCCCGTACGTCCGCCACCAGCAGCTCCGGCTCCTCCATCGCCGCGAAGTGCCCGCCCCGCGGCTGCTCCGTCCAGCGCACGATGTTCTCGGTGCGGTCGGCCTTGTGCCGCAGCGGGAGCTGGAGTTCGGCCGGGAAGAGGGCCACGGCGGTGGGCGCGGTGGACGGCTCGGTGGGCCGGGCGGCGCGGCCGGTGGCGTGCGCCCGCTCGTAGTAGATGCGGGCCGAGGAACCGGCGGTGCCCGTCAGCCAGTACAGCATCACGTTCGTCAGCAGCCGGTCCCGGTCCACGGCCTCCTCGGGCAGCTCCTCGGAGTCCGTCCACTCCCGGAACTTCTCCACGATCCAAGCCAGTTGTCCCACGGGCGAGTCGGTCAGCGCGTACGCCAGGGTCTGCGGCCGGGTCGCCTGGAGCACCGCGTACCCGGTGCCCTCGCTCGACCAGGCCTGCCACCCGCGCCAGGAGGCGAGCGTCCGCTCCCGCTCCTCCGGCGTGAGGGCCGCCAGCTCCTCCTCGGCCGGCTCCGAGGTCGCCTGGGCGCCCGGCAGCAGGTTCAGATGGACGCCGAGCACCCGGTCGGGGTGGGCACGGCCCAGCTCGCGGGAGATGGCCGCGCCCCAGTCCCCGCCCTGCGCGCCGAACCGCTCGTAGCCGAGCCGGCTCATCAGTTCCGCCCAGGCGTCGGCTACCCGGCCGGCCTCCCAGCCGGGCTCGGCCGTGGGCCCGGACAGCCCGAAGCCGGGAATGCTCGGCAGCACCACGTGGAACGCGTCCGCCGGGTCCCCGCCGTGCGCGGCCGGATCGGTCAACGGCCCGACGACGTCCAGGAATTCGACGATCGAGCCGGGCCAGCCGTGGGTGAGGACCAGCGGGGTGGCGTCCGGGACGGGGGAGCGGATGTGCGCGAAGTGCACGGTCGCCCCGTCGATCGTGGTGGTGAACTGCGGCCACTCGTTCAGCCGTGCCTCGGCGGCCCGCCAGTCGTACACGTGCCGCCAGTGGTGCACCAGCTCCCGCAGATAGCTGGCCGGCACGCCGTACGACCAGCCCACCCCCGGCAGCTGGTCCGGCCAGCGGGTGCGGTCGAGGCGGTCGTGGAGATCGGCGAGATCGGCCTCGGGAACGGCGAGGCGGAAGGGGCGGATCGCGTCCGTGGACGGTGACGTGGTCATGCCCGCGATGGTAGGTGCCTGGGGCGACGAAGCCACCCGAATTGTTTTTCCGCCGCGGCCGATGAGTTTCCCGGCGGGCGGCGGTCCACACTCACGACCGCGTTCCGCCCCCGCACTGGAGGTAGCCATGACCGCCGACGCATTCACCACCTGTCTCTGGTTCGACACCGAGGCCGAGGAAGCCGCCCACCACTACGTGTCCATCTTCAAGAACTCCAGCATCGGCAGGGTCGCCCGCTACCCCGAGGGCGCCCCCCGCCCGGCCGGCACCGTGATGACGGTCGAGTTCACGGCCAACGGCCAGCGGTTCCTGGCCCTCAACGGCGGCCCGGAGTTCACGTTCAACGAGGCGGTGTCCTTCATCATCCACTGCGAGAACCAGGAGGAGGTCGACTACTACTGGACCAAGCTGACCGAGAACGGCGGCGAGCCCGGCCCCTGCGGCTGGCTCAAGGACAAGTACGGCGTGTCCTGGCAGGTCACCCCGGACCGGCTCGAGGAGATGGTCAGCGACCCGGACCCGGTGAAGGCACAGCGCGCGATGGCCGCGATGATGTCGATGGGCAAGCTCGACATCGCCGCCCTGGAGCGGGCGTACGCGGGCGAGTGACGGCTCAGCCGCCGCCCTCGGCCGCCGAGCCGGCCACCCGGGCGACCGCTCGGACGATCACCCGGGCGATGCGCAGGACACCGGGGGAGCGCACCGGGCACGGCTTCGGGTCGGACGTCGTCGGGGCGAGACAGAAGTGAGGTGGTCGTCGTCCCGGTGCAGGGCGGTACGGCCGCTGCCCGGCTCGTGCAGTAGTCCGGGTGCGCCCGCTCCCAGGCGGTGCACGGCAAAAACCGGACCCAGGTGTGGCGCCCGGAGGCGGGGCTGACGGCGCGGCCCGCGTCGGCCACCAGGCCGCCGGAGGCGGCGGCCCGCTCCGCGTAGACGGCGTTCACCTTCCGCACCCGCTCCGGGCTGATCGGGTCCGGTCCCTGGAGCACCCACACGATCCGCGGCGGGGACGGTCCCCCGGCGTCCGTGATCTGCTCCGCGAGGCGCCGCGCGTCGGCGGTGTACCGCTGGAGACAGCGGTCCGGCGCGGCGTCGTAGGTGATCCCGTCCATGCAGGGGTGTAGCCCCAGGCGTTGCCCCAGAACTGGAGCACCACGACGTCCGGCCGCACCGAGCGCACCAGCGCCGCCGCCTTGTCCGCGTCCGGCACGAGGGACCGCTCGCCGGTGCCCTCCGGGTAGTCGCAGAGGGTGGTGCCGGAGTACGGGGCGCTGGTGTAGCGGGCCTTCAGGTCGCGGCGCAGCTCCTGGCCGAGGACCCGCTGGTTCTCCATCGCCAGCGAGTCGCCGAGGTACAGCACGGCCGGGGGCCGCGCGGGCGCGGCGGACGCCTTCCGGTGCGTGGTGGCCGACGCCTTCGGCGACGACGGCTCGGCCGGTGGTGCGGCGGCCCCGGACACCGGATCACCGCATCCGCCCAGCTGCAGCGCACCGGCCAGTGCCCACCCCGCCGCCCACCGTCCGCGCATCCGGTCACTCCCGCCCCGCCGCCGACACGGCTCCCCGGGCAAGCACAGCCCGGCGGCGGGCGGAAGACACGCGTCGGACGCGGCCGGCCGCGATCGGCAGGTGCGGGAAACCGCCGTCGCGACAGGCGCCCCAGGGCGCCCGGGAGCGGGCTCGGCGCGCGGCGCGCCCGGTGCGTGGCTAGCGTGAGGAACCGGACCATCCCGCGCAACCGGAAGAGGGCCGCGATCATGGCCGTGAAACCTGAGGGGCACCCCTGCTGGGCGGACGCGATGTTCACCGACCTGGAGGGGGCCAAGCGCTTCTACGGCGACGTCCTCGGCTGGACCTTCGGCGAGTCGCGGACGGAGTACGGCAACTACACCGAGGCGTACCGCGACGGCAAGGCGGTCGCCGCGATCGTCCCGCCGGTGCCCGGCCAGGAGGGCCGCTCACAGTGGTGTCTGTACCTCGCCTCCCCGGACGCCGCCGCCACCGCCGCAAGGATCAGGGAGAACGGCGGCGAGCTGGTCATGGGCCCGATGCCGGCCGGCGACCAGGGCACCATGTGCCTGGCCCGCGACCCCGGCGGCGTCGTCTTCGGCGTCTGGCAGGCGGGCGGCCACGAGGGGTTCCAGGCGGAGATGGGCACGCCGGGCGCCTACTGCTGGGCGGAGGTCTTCACCCGGGACGCCGAGGGGGCCGACGCCTTCTTCCCGGCCGTCTTCCCGTACACGGCCCAGCGGATGGAGGACGACGACGTCGACTTCCGGGTCTACCACGCCGGGGGTGCCCCGGTGCTCGGCCGGATGAGGATGACCGACGACGACTTCCCGCCCGAGGTGCCGTCGTACGTCAACGTCTACTTCGGCGTCCCCGACTGCGACGAGGCGGTCGCGACGGCCACCCGGCTCGGTGCCGAGCTCGGGTTCGGGCCGATGAGCAGCCCCTTCGGGCGGTTCGCCGCGCTCGTCGACCCGCAGGGCGCGAGATTCTCGGTGATCGACACCACGACCACCGAGGGGGAGATGCCGCAGCTCACCGACGTCTCCTGAGGCGACCGGCGGCGACCGGCGCCCGGCCGGGCCATGGCATGATCGGACACATGCGTGAACGAGTGGTGGCCGCGTGCGACGGGGCATCGAAGGGAAACCCCGGGCCGGCGGGCTGGGCCTGGGTCGTCGCCGACGAGACGGAGACGCCCGCCCGGTGGGAAGCGGGCCCGCTCGGCCGGGCCACCAACAACGTCGCCGAACTGACCGCCCTGGAGCGGCTGCTCGCGGCGACCGACCCGGCCGTGCCGCTGGAGATCCGCATGGACTCGCAGTACGCGATGAAGGCCGTGACGACCTGGCTGCCCGGCTGGAAGCGCAACGGCTGGAAGACCTCGGCGGGCAAGCCGGTCGCCAACCAGGACCTGGTCGTGCGGATCGACGAGCTGCTCGACGGCCGCTCGGTCGAGTTCCGGTACGTCCCCGCCCACCAGGTGGACGGCGACCCGCTCAACGACTTCGCCGACCGCGCCGCCAGCCAGGCGGCCTCCGTCCAGGAGGCGGCGGGCAGCGCCCTCGGCTCCCCGGAGCCGCCGCCCGCCCCGGACGCCACCGTCAAGACACAGCGCGGCCGCCGCGCCCCGGCGACTCGCAAGGGCGGCGGCGGCTCGGCGCGCACCATCAAGGCCAAGTTCCCCGGTCGCTGCATGTGCGGCCGCTCCTACGCGGCGGGCGAGCCCATCGCCAGAAACGACCGGGGCTGGGGCCACCCGGAGTGCCGCACCGCGCCCGTCGGCTGAGGCAGGGGGCGGCACCGCGGGCCGGGGCGCGGCGTACCACCGGCACGCCGCGCCGGGAGCGCGGGCGCGTCAGACCGCGCCGCGCCAGCCCCCGGTCTCCTGTCCGCGCTTCTCGATGAACTGCTTGAAGCGCTCCAGGTCGCCCTTGGTCTGCCGCTTCACGAAGCCCAGCTTGTCACCGACCTTCTCGGTGGCGCTCTCGGGCTGGAACTCCATCTGGAGCATCACCTTGGTGTGGTCGTCGTCGAGACGGTGGAAGGTCACCACACCGGCCTGCCGGGCGTCGCCCGCGACGGTCGTCCAGGCGACCCGCTCGTCCGGGACCTGCTCGGTGATCCGCGCGTCGAACTCCCGCTGCACCCCGTCGACCTTCGTCACCCAGTGGGTGAGCGTGTCGGTGCGCTGCTCGACGCGCTCCACGCCGCTCATGAACTCGGGGAAGGTCTCGAACTGCGTCCACTGGTTGTACGCGGTGCGCACCGGGACGGCGACCTCGATGGATTCCTCGACCTGCGACATGCCGCGGTCACTCCCTTTCGTCGTTCGTCGTTCGTCGTTCGTCGTACGGCTCGGGGGCGGGTACCCGTGACCGGCGCGGGGATGCACGCGGAGTGACCGGGCGTCCGGTGGTCAGTCGGAGTCGGTGTCGAAGGTGTAGTGCGGCGTGTGGTCCAGGAGAGCGGCCGGGGTGGTGTCGTTCCACGGCTTCATCGTCTCGTTCAGGTCCACCACGTGCGGCGTCCCGGCGGCGGGCAGATAGCCCGCGTCGGGGTGGCGGCGCTGCCACTCGGTCCACAGCTTGTCGATGTAGGCGTGGTGCAGCCAGAACACCGGGTCGTTGGGCGACACCCCGGTGGCCATCTGCCCGCCCACCCACACGTGCACGCGGTTGTGCAGATTGACGCCGCGCCAGCCCTCCAGATGGTTGCGGAACCCGTCCGAGCCGCTGTTCCACGGCGCCATGTCGTACGTCGCCATGGCGAGCACCGACTCCACCTCCGCCCGCGTCGGCAGTTCCCGCACGGCGACGCCGAGCGCCCGCCGCAGATACGTACGCCCGTCGACGCGCACCGTGACCGGCCAGTTGCCGGTCGACGCCGCGAACGGGCCGTCCATCACCCGGCCGTCCAGGCTGCGCCCGGTGCCGCCCATGAAGTTGGGCGCCCACAGCGAGGACCGCGTGGTGCGGTCGGCGGACCAGTCCCAGTACGGCAGCGCGACCGAGGCGTCCATCGATTGCAGGGCCCGTTCGAACTCCAGCAGGAATCTGCGGTGCCAGGGCAGGAACGAGGGGGAACGGTGGCCGGTGCGTTCGCCGTTGTCGGTGTCGCCGACGATGAAGGCGTTGTGGGTGGTGACGAACTCGTCGTAGCGGCCGCTGCGCTTGAGTTCCAGGACGGCGGCGACGAACCGTCGCTTCTCGTCGGCGGTCAGGGTGGCCTGGTTCTTGCGGACGGTCATGTGCGCGTGCTCCAAACGGCGTTGCGGGGGCGGATCAGTTGGCGGGGAACGGCAGCAGCCGCGCGCCCTGGAGTTCGTCGACCGCGGCCCGCGCGGCGGCCCGCGGGCTTGGCACCGGGTCGTAGTGGCTGACGACGCTGATCCAGCTGCCGTCGGCGTTGCGCATCACATGCAGCTCCACGCCGTCGATGAACACGGCGTAGCCGCCGCCGTGGTGCTGATGATGGCCGCCGGCCGGCCGGCCCTGTATCCGGCGGCCCTTGTAGACCTCGTCGAAGGAGGCGGGGGTGGCAGGCGCGGCGGGCGCGGCGGGCGCGGGGGAGCGGCCCGGGGCCTCATGGGCGTGTGCGGCGGCGTCGGCGGGCGGGGCGGCGAGCGCCTGGGTACCGGCTGCCGCGGCGAGGGCGGCGGCCGCGCCGAGGGCGCTGCGACGGCTGAGTTCCGGCATGCGGACCTCCAGGGATGCGGTGGGTCGGATGACTCCGCATGCCTATCGGGCCGCCCGGCACCCCGGCGAACGGTTGGCTGCGATCCGGACAATTACCCACATGTCGTACAGTGTTGAACCAAGTTGATCTTGCCGGTGAAGATCGTCCGGTGTGGTCGGAACGGGCAATTCCTTCCGCAGGGCCCCTGTTTCGCGAGGTAACTTGCCCCGTCCCGGCCCCCGCAGTGGCGCGACTCACGCGGGAAAGCTGACGCAAACCGCCGCCCGGCGGCTGCTACTCTGCGTTGCCCCATGACCGCAACAGGTAGTTACCAGAGGTGCGTGTGAAGGTCGCCTGCGTCGGCGGCGGGCCCGCCGGCCTGTATCTGTCGATCCTGCTCAAGCTCCAGGACCCCTCCCACGAGATCACCGTCCACGAGCGCAACCCGGAGGGCTCCACCTACGGGTGGGGCGTGACCTACTGGCACGGCCTGCTCGACCGGCTCCACCGGCACGACCCCGAGTCGGCACGCGCCCTCGACGAGGCGTCCGTCCGCTGGACCGACGGCGTCGCCCACATCGGCGACCACACCGTCCGGCACACCGGCGACCAGGGCTTCGGCATCGGCCGCCACCGCCTGCTGGAGATCCTCGCCGCCCGCGCCCGCTCCGTCGGCGTCCGCCTGGAGTACGACCACGAGATCACCCCCGGCCGGCTGCCCGACGCCGACCTCGTGGTGGCCGCCGACGGCGTCCGCAGCGCGCTGCGCACCCGCCACGCCGACCACTTCGGCACCGAGGTGACCGCGGGCCACAACCCCTACATCTGGCTCGGCACCACCAAGGTCTTCGACGCCTTCACCTTCGGCTTCACCGAGACCCGCCACGGCTGGATCTGGTGCTACGGCTACGGCTACGGCGCCGACCGCTCCACCTGCGTCGTCGAGTGCGCCCCCGAGACCTGGACCGGCCTCGGACTGGACCGGGCGGACGAGGCCGAGGGCCTGGTCCTGCTGGAGAAGCTGTTCGCCGGCGTCCTCGACGGGCACCGCCTCATCGGCCGCTCCCGCGGCGACGGCAGCGCCCCATGGCTGACCTTCCGCACCCTCACCAACCGCACCTGGCACCGCGGCAACCTCGTCCTCGTCGGCGACGCCGCGCACACCACCCACTACTCCATCGGCGCCGGCACCACCCTCGCCCTCGAGGACGCCATCGCCCTGGCCGGCGCCCTGCGCGAGGCGCCCACCCTGCCCGAGGCCCTCGCCCGCTACGAACACCGGCGCAAGGCGGCCCTGCTGCCCGCGCAGAGCGCCGCCCGCTACAGCGCCCGGTGGTACGAGAACCTGCCCCGCTACCTCCGCCTGCCGCCCGAGCAGATGTTCGCCCTGCTCGGCCAGCGCCACTCGCCCCTGCTCCCGCACGTCCCGCCCCGGCTGTACTACCGCCTCGACCGGGCGGCCGGCAGCCTGGAGCCGCTGCGCCGGTTCAAGCGCTGGTTCGGCCCGAGACTCGCCCGCGTCGCGCACACCCGCAGCCTGACCGGCAGGGACGGGTGACACACTGACGCCATGGAAGAGCGTGTATTCGAACGATGGGGTCAGCGGGCGTCCGTCATCGGCCTCGGGACCTGGCAGCTGGGCGCCGACTGGGGCGACGTCGACGACAAGGAAGCCCTCGCGGTGCTGGAGGCGGCCGCGGAGTCGGGCGTCACCTTCTTCGACACCGCCGACGTGTACGGCGACGGCCGCAGCGAGCAGACCATCGCCGCGTTCCTGCGCGGCCGGCCCGATCTGCACGTCCTCGTCGCGACCAAGATGGGCCGCCGGGTCGACCAGATCCCCGAGAACTACGTCCTGGACAACTTCCGCGCCTGGAACGACCGCTCCCGGCGCAACCTCGGCGTCGACCGCGTGGACCTGGTCCAGCTGCACTGCCCGCCGACCCCCGTCTACTCCTCCGACGAGGTGTACGACGCGCTCGACACCCTGGTCGCCGAGGAGCGGATCGCCGCCTACGGCGTCAGCGTCGAGACCTGCGAGGAGGCACTGACCGCCATCGCCCGGCAGAACGTGGTCAGCGTGCAGATCATCCTCAACCCGTTCCGCATGAAGCCGCTGCGCGAGGTCCTCCCCGCCGCGCGGGAGGCCGGCGTGGGCATCATCGCCCGGGTGCCGCTCGCCTCCGGCCTGCTGTCCGGCAAGTACACCAAGGACACGGTGTTCCCGGAGAACGACCACCGCACCTACAACCGGCACGGCGAGTCCTTCGACCAGGGCGAGACCTTCTCCGGCGTCGACTTCGCCACCGGCGTGGAGGCCGCCGCCGAGTTCTCCGCCCTCGCGCCCGACGGGTACACCCCCGCCCAGCTGGCGCTGCGCTGGATCGCCCAGCAGCCCGGCGTGACCACGGTGATCCCCGGCGCCCGCTCACCGGAGCAGGCCCGCGCCAACACGGCCGCCGCCACGCTGCCGCCGCTGTCCGACGCCACGCTGGAGGCGATCCGCGACCTCTACGACCGGCGGATCGCGGACCAGGTCGAGGGCCGCTGGTAACGCTCTGCTCACCCGACCCCCTCGGCCAGGACAGTTCCGCCGCCGAGGGGGAACCCGGAGGGGAAACACCAGGTCGTTTCCACCGGGGAGGCAGCGTCGTGACGGCCGCCGAAGACAGGGCGAAGGACAGCGCGCAGGGCACCGCGAAGGACAGCGCGGACAGTGCGAGGGGCACCGAGAACAGGCCCAGGGGGCGCAACGAGACCGAGGAGGAGAGAGCCGACCGGATGTGGGTCGAGCTGATCCAGGAGGTGCGCGTCGCCCAGATGGGCGTGCAGATCCTGTTCGGCTTCCTGCTGACGGTGGTCTTCACCCCGACGTACCGCGAGCTCGCGGACACCGACCGCACGATCTACATCGTCACGGTCGTCCTCGGCGCCGCCGCGACCGGTGCCCTGATCGGACCGGTGTCCCTGCACCGGCTGGTCTCCGGCCGCCGGATCAAACCGCAGGCGGTCAGCTGGGCGTCCCGCATGACCCTCGTCGGGCTGGTCCTGCTGCTCGCCACCACCACCGCGTCGCTGCTGCTCATCCTGCGGGTGGCGACCCACGACGACTTCGTGCCGTGGCTGGTCACCGGTGTACTGATGTGGTACCTGCTGTGCTGGTTCGGGATACCGCTGTGGACCCGGCACCGGCACACCAGCCGCTGAACGGAGGCACCGGCGCGCGCCGAGCGCCGCTCCTGCCTTGACGCCCTCACGAGCCGGCGGCGGGTCCGGAACGCCCACGCGTCCCGGACCCGCCGCCGGTCCCTTTTTCCACCGAGCCCGCCGCGGTGACCCTCGGTTCACCGCGGCTCTCGCTTCCCGCGACGACCTTCAGCTCTCCGCGATGACCTCGGCCAGGAAGTCGTCCACCCGCACCCGCTCCCGGCCGGGCGGCACCACGGCGTAGGTGTCGCGCAGGAAGGCCGTGACCGCCGGTGCCCAGGCGAAGACGGCCGCGTGATGCTGCCCGCCGCCGGAGCGCGGGTCGCCGAAGAAGTCCAGCCGCAGCTCCTCCCAGTGGCCCGTCGCCACCGGCCGCATCCGGACGTCGCCGAGACCGACCGGCCGGCGCAGTCCGTCGGCGAGCATCTCGCGGTCCAGCCGCCACCGGGCGAGCACCCGGCCGTCATGGCTGAACACCGCGGTGACGGCGTACGGATCCTCGGCGTCGTAGCCCAGATGGGCGAGGACCGGGAAGCGGTCCGCGGTGCCGGCCTGGAGCTGGACGACCAGGGTCCTGTGCACGAAGGAGTTCACCACAAGGCCTCCGGGGAGAACGGACGTAAAGCCTTCCAGTACCCGCTCCACGCACAAGATGCTCCGCCCTCCGGGTGATTCGTCCGGCCCGGCGGTCTCAGCCGAGGGCGTCGTGCAGCGCCGGCAGCAGGGTCTTCGCCGACCAGTCCAGGAACTCCGGCTGCGACTCGCCGCCGATCTGCACCAGCGCGATCTCGGTGAATCCGGCCTCGGCGTACGGGCGTACGGCCTCCACGAAGACCTCCGGGTCGTCGCCGCACGGGATGGATTCCGCCACGTCGTCGGGGGTGACGAACTGCGTGGCCGACTCGAAGGAGTCGGGGTGCGGCAGCTCGGAGTTCACCTTCCAGCCGTTGCCGAACCAGCGGAACTGGGCGTGCGCCCGCTTGATCGCCGCGTCCCGGTCGGTGTCGTAGCACACCGGCAGCTGGCCCACCCGCGGCTTGCCCGCACCGCCGTGCCGGTCGAACGCCTCCAGCAGCCCCGGCTTGGGCTCGGTGGCGATGACCAGGTCCGCCAACCGCCCCGCCAGCGCACAGGAGCGGTCACCGGAGACGGCGATGCCGATCGGCGGCGGCACGTCGGGCAGGTCCCACAGCCGCGCCGACTCCACGTCGAAGTGCTGACCGCGCCGCGTGACGTGCCCGCCCTCGAAGAGGGCCCGGATGATCTCGACGGCCTCCTCCAGCATCTCGTGCCGCACGTCCACCGAAGGCCAGCCGCCGCCCACCACGTGCTCGTTCAGGTTCTCGCCCGAGCCCAGACCCAGCCGGAACCGGCCCTCGGACAGCAGCTGCAGGGTCGCCGCCTTCTGCGCCACCACCGCCGGGTGATAGCGGAAGGTCGGGCAGGTCACGTACGTCATGAGCGGGATACGGGACGTCGCCTGCGCCGCCGCTCCCAGCACGGCCCACGCGTACGGCGAGTGACCCTGCGTGCGCAGCCACGGGAAGTAGTGGTCCGAGGTCACCGAGAAGTCGAAGCCGACCTCCTCGGCCCGCACCACATGGTCGACCAGCTCACGGGGCCCGGCCTGCTCAGTCATCATCGTGTATCCGATTCGCACCATGACCAGCGAGTCCCCGGCCGCACGCGGCGAAAACGGGACGCGAGTGACCCGTGGGCAACCCGTCCCGGTGGCGGGCGCGCGCCCCGTCCCGGCGGCGGGCGCGGCGAACGGCGTCCGGCGTACCCCTCCCCACGCGCTGATCGCGGGGGAGAGGATGAGCGCATGAGTGCGCGACCGCTGCCTTCGAGCACCCCCGCCGCCCAGGGCGTCGACGCCTCCGGTGTCCTCGCCTTCCTCGACGCCCTCGACGCCGCCCCCGGGATCGAGCCGCACAGCCTGATGATCCTGCGCCACGGCCACGTCGTGGCCGAAGGCTGGTGGGCGCCGTACACCGCCGGCCGCCCCCATCTGCTGTACTCGCTCAGCAAGAGCTTCACGGCGACCGCCGCCGCGCTCGCCGCCGCCGACGGACTGCTCGACTTCGACGCCCCGGTGATCTCGTACTTCCCGGAGTTCGCCGCCGACATCACCGACCCCCGCAGCCGCGCCATGCGGGTGCGGCACGTGGCGACCATGGCCAGCGGCCACCTCGCCGAGACCCTCGACGCGGCCCGCGCCCTCGACCCCGAGGAGCTGGTCCGCGGCTTCCTGCTGCTGCCGCCCGACCGCGACCCCGGCACCGTCTTCGCCTACAACCAGCCCACCACCTACACCCTCGCGGCCATCGTCCAGCGCGTCACGGGACAGCCGCTCACCGGCTATCTGCGCCCGCGCCTCCTCGACCCGCTCGGCATCGGCGAGGCCGCCTGGCTGCGCGACCGCACCGGCCGCGAACTCGGCTTCAGCGGGCTGCACGCCACGACGGACGCGCTCGCCCGGCTCGGCCGGCTGTATCTGGGCGACGGCGTGTGGGAGGGCGAGCGGCTGCTGCCCGAGGGCTGGGTCGCCGAGGCGAGCCGCGCGCACATCCCGACCGCCGGCGGCATGGGCGACACCGACCGCCAGGACTGGGACCAGGGCTACGGCTGCCAGTTCTGGATGTCCCGGCACGGCTACCGCGGCGACGGCGCCTACGGCCAGTTCTGCCTGATCCTGCCCGAGCACGACGCGGTGGTCGTGACGACCGCCGAGACCGAGCGGATGCAGCAGCTGCTGAACCTGGTCTGGGACCACCTGCTGCCCGCCTTCGGCGCCGCGCCTCCGGCCGGCCACGAGCCCGCCGAGGCCGCCCTGCGGGAGCGGCTGTCCCGCCTCGCGCTGCCCCCGGCGCCGGGCCGGCCCGCTCCCCTGGGGCGGGCCGGGGACTGGGCCGCCGCCGCGTTCGTCCCGGCCGGCGGGGTCTGCGCCGCCCAGCCCGGCCTGTCGGCGGTCACCGTGCGCGGCGGGGCGGACGGCTGGACGGTGACGCTCACCGACGACGGCCACGACCTCGCGCTGCGCCTCGGCGACGGTCCCGGCTGGACCGTCGCCGAGGAACCCGCCCCCACGGCCGTCAGCGGCGGCTGGACGGACCCCGCGACGCTCGCCCTGGACGTGATCTTCCTGGAGACACCGCACCACCTGCTGCTCACCTGCACGCTCCCCGACCGCACCTTCACCGCCCGCTGGAGCACCCAGCCCCTGCACGGCGGCCCGCTGCGCACCCTGCGCGCTCCCCGTCACCCGTCGGCCTGACGTGCGTCAGCCGTGCGTCGCTTCCGGCGGAATGCGGAACGTGCGCAGGGCGGTGTCCAGCGCCTGCCGGTTCTCCGCGGCCCCGAAGCCGTCGGCCGGGGCCGTCCAGCGCAGCGAGAAGCCCCGGCCGCCGCCGATCAGGAAGCCCCGCCCGAACGTGCGCACCCGGAAGCCGCCGGCCCCCGCGACCCACTCCATGTCCGCCGCCTCTCGGCCCTGGTACCTGGTCGCCCGGATCGCGCCCAGCCGCCGGTAGCCGTCCACGGCGCCCTTCAGCCCGGGCTCCACGTCGTCGCGCCAGACGGCGACCGGGTCCGGGCCGACCCGCTCGCTGTAGGTCACCGCGAGCGTACGGTCGTCGCCGTCCGCGCCGAGCACGACGCGGTAGCCCACGTCCGGGACACGACTCGTGCGCAGCGGACGCCAGCCCTCGGGGAGGGCCACGGAGAAACCCTCGGGGGCGGCGTGCGTGCGGAAACCCTCCGGCAGTCCGGTGACGCCCGGCAAGCCGGGCGGGCTGGGCGCGGGCGTGCGCGCCGGCGGCGGGGTCGGCGAGGGGGCCGCGGAACGGGGCGGGTCCGGACGGGCGGGGCCGGGCTCGCGCGGGCCGGCCTCCTCTTCTCCGGTGGCGGACCCGCCGGAGTCACCGGGACGACCGCCGGACGTGCCGGACGCTGCGGACGCGGAGGGCCGGGAGGGCGGCGCGTCGGAGGCGACCGGGCCCCCCTCCCGCAGGCTCATCGTCGCCACGAGGACGGCCACCGCGACCGTGACCACCGTCACGGCCGTCCCGGCGGCCACCGTGCGCCAGCTCCACCCCGGCGCGGCATGACGGACGGCCGCGTACGCCCGCCGCACCCGGGGCTGCGGCGGGCTGGGCAGGGGCGCCCCCGGATCCTCGTGCACCACCCGCAGCAGGGCCGCGCGGACCACCGGCCGGGTCAGCCGCTCCCGCGCGTCCTTGCGCAGCAGCCCCTGCACGACCCGGGCGAGCGGCCCGGCGCGCACCGGGGTGCGCAGCGGCAGCCGGTCCACGCCCCGCAGCGTCGCCTCCGGACGGTCCCGCTCGCGAAACGGCGGACGCCCCTCGACCAGGGTGTACAGCACGGCACCCAGCGCCCACAGGTCGGCCGCCGGGCCGACGCGCTCGTCACGGGCCTGCTCGGGAGAGGCGTACGACGGTGCCGTCAGCCGCGGCGCGAGGGTCGCCCCCGCCAGCCCGAAGCCGGTGACCACCACCGGGCCCCGCTCCGGCACGACGACCTGGCCGGGGCTCAGCTCGCCGTGCGTGACACCCTCGGCGTGCGCCGCGTCCAGCACGTCCAGCAGCTCCAGCCCGATCCGCGCCGCCCGCACATGGTGGAACGGCCCGCGCTCGGAGAGGAGGTCACCGAGCGGGGTGCCGCCGACCCAGTCGGACACGGTCCACAGGACACCGTCCTCCACGACGGCGTCCAGCACCGGAACCACCCGTCCGGGGCACAGCCCCTCCACCGTCCCGGAACCGCGGATCACCCGGCCGGCGATCCGGCGCGCCCCGTCGTCGCCCGGCGCCTGCGGCAGCCCGATCCCGGTGACCAGACACGGCCGGCCGGTCCCGGCGTCCTCCCCGTACCAGCAGACGCGGTTCGTCTCGCGGTGGACGACGCCGAGGAGCCGGTACCTGCCCGCCACCGACCGTCGCGTGCCGACGTACGCCTCGCCCATGGTCATCCCTCGCTGAATGCCCGGCTCACCCTTTGCCAGTGGTACGGGAGGCGCGACGGGGCGCGTTCAACGCGCGGGCGTGTTTTGCGGGCGAGGGCACACTTTTGACCCGGAGTCAGTTCCGGCGCTCGCCAGAACCTGATCCGAACGACACCCCCTAGCCCAGCGCCTTCGCCCAATCCCGCGGCACCCTGCCCGCCGGCCCCGGCGCCGGCTGGTCGGCGGGGTGGCTGACGGGCGGCGCGAGCGCCGGACCGGAGTCGTACAGGGTCTCGGTGGCGAAGTCCCAGAACCACTCCTCGCCGGGCTCGTAACTTCGCACCAGCGGATGACCGGTGGCCTTGAAGTGGGCCGTGGCGTGCTTCGCGGGCGACGAGTCGCAGCAGCCCACGTGCCCGCACCGGGCGCAGCGCCGCAGATGGAACCACCAGCCGCCGTCGGCCTCGCACTCCGCGCACCCGGTGCCGCTCGGCGGCACGCTCGGGTCGATGCCGTTCTGCTCGGTCATGCGGTCTCCTCCAAGGGTTCGGGGGTCGTCTCGTCCCCCGTGACGGTGAGCGGCAGGAGCACCTGGAAGCGGGTGTCCCCGGGCACGGACTCCACCTGGAGGCTGCCGTGGTGCTTGTTCACCACGATCCGCCAGGAGATGTCCAGGCCGAGCCCGGTGCCCTCGCCGACCGGTTTCGTGGTGAAGAACGGGTCGAAGATCCGGTCGCGGATCTCCGGCGCCACCCCGGGTCCGGTGTCCCGGAACTCCACCAGCAGCCGGTCGTGCTCGCGCGCGGTCCGCACCGTCAGCGTCCCCTCGCCGCCGGCGCTGTCGATCGCGGACACCGCGTTGTCGATCAGGTTCGTCCAGACCTGGTTCAGCTCCGCCGGGTAGGCGGGGACCGGCGGGAGCGTACGGTCGTACTCCTTGACGATCTTGATCCGCTCGCCGATCTTCCCGGACAGCATCAGCAGGGTGCTGTCGAGGAGTTCGTGCACGTCGGCGATCCGGTAGGGCGCGCGGTCCAGCTGCGAGTACTGCTTGGCGGCGTCCACCAGGTGCGAGATGCGGGCGGTGGCGTCCGCGATCTCGTCCATCAGCAGCTCGGTCTCCACCGTGTAGTTGAGCCAGCCGATCGCCCCCGGCAGCACCGGCTCGTCGACGGCCGCCGCGACCTGGTCCAGCCAGTCCAGGTCGAGCCCGGCCTGCACGAACGTGGGGGCGAGCCGCCAGCCGTCCTGGATGCCGTGGTCGTCCAGCCAGTCGGCGATCGCGTCCTCGCGGTCGGACGCCTCCAGCGGGCTGAGCGCGGGCGCCTTGCCGACCCGCTCGGCGGTACGCTGCTGGATCTCGATCAGATGCGCGAGCACCTCGCGCGGATACGGCCCCGCCGAGATGACACTCAGCTTGTGCCGCATCTTCGCCACCCGTTCGCGCAGCGCCTCGGTGGCCCGGACGGCCGCCGCCGCGGGGTTGTTCAGTTCGTGGGTGAGCCCCGCGGACAGTGAGCCGAGCGCCAGCAGCCGCTCCCGCTGCCCGATCATCCGCTGGGTGTTCTTCGACCCGAAGAACAGGCCCTCCAGCAGATGCACCGCCATCGGGAACCACTCGCGCATGATGCTCGCGAACGTGTCGGCGGGCAGCACGAAGAAACGCGTCGGCTCGGTCACCCGCATCGAGTTGTTGTAGACCTGCCGGACCCGGTCGCCGATGTAGGCTTGCATCGCGCCCGCGTACACCCCGCGCTGCGAGGACCGGATGACCTCGACGTCGTCGCCGCCGACCCGCCGGGACAGCACGACGGTGCCCTCGATCATCACGTAGAAGCAGGTGGCGGGCTCACCCTCGGCGTAGACGGGGCCCGGCTCGAACAGCTCCACGCGCCCCTCGGCGCACAGCCGCCCCAGCTGCTCGGGGCTCAGCTCCTCGAACAGGAACAGGGAGCCGATCTCCCGCGGGCTGCACGGCATCGGCCGGCCGCTCACGACTGCTCCAGGTAGCGGTGGACGAGCATCACGGCCATGGCTCCCTCTCCGACGGCGGACGCGACCCGCTTCGCGGACTCCGCGCGCGCGTCACCCGCGACGAACACGCCGGGCACATTGGTCTCCAGGTGGTACGGCGCCCGGTCCAGCTCCCAGCCCGCCGGCGGCCGCCCGTCCGCGGTGAGGTCGGGCCCGGCGAGGATGAACCCCTGCCCGTCGCGGTCCACGGTGCCGTCCAGCCAGTCCGTCAGCGGGGCCGCGCCGATGAACACGAACAGCCACTGCGCGTCGACCCGTTCGCTCCGCCCGGTCGCGGTGTCCCGCAGCGTCAGCGCCTCCAGATGGCCGGAGCCGTGCGCGGCCTCCACCATCGTGCCGCAGCGCACCGAGATGTTCGGCGCCTGCTCGATCTGCTGGATCAGGTAGTGCGACATGGACGCGGCCAGCGACTCCCCGCGCACCAGCAGCGTCACCGACTTGGCGCCCCGCGCCAGGTACATGGCCGCCTGCCCGGCGGAGTTGGCGCCGCCCACGATGTACACGTCCTGGCCCTGGCAGCCGGCCGCCTCGGTCAGCGCCGACCCGTAGAACACCCCGCACCCGGTCAGCTCGGCCAGGCCCGGCGCGTCGAGCTGCCGGTACGACACACCGGTCGCCAGGATCACGCTGTGCGCGGCGACCGCCGAGCCGTCGGAGAACCGTACGACCCGCGCGGACCCGCTGACCTCCAGGCCCGTCACCTCGCGCGCGGTCAGGATCTCCGCGCCGAACTTGGCCGCCTGCCGCCGCGCCCGGTCGGTGAGCTGCGCGCCCGACACGCCGTCGGGGAAACCGAGATAGTTCTCGATGCGGGAGCTCTGCCCGGCCTGCCCGCCGGTCGCCGAACGCTCCACCAGCACCGTGCGCAGCCCCTCCGAGGCGCCGTACACCGCCGCCCCGAGCCCGGCCGGGCCGCCACCGACGACCACCAGGTCGTAGAACTCGGCGGCCGGTGTGGTCGCGAGCCCCACCCGCGCGGCCAGCTCCGGCGCCTCAGGCTCGACCAGCGGTGTCCCGTCCGGGGTGACCACCAGGGGCAGCCGGGTGCCGTCCTCCCCGGCGGCGGCCAGCAGCCGCCGCCCCTCCGGCTCGTCGGACGAGTACCAGCGGTACGGCACCTGGTTGCGGGCCAGGAACTCCCGTACGTCCGACGAGCGCGCCGACCAGCGGTGCCCGACCACCTTGGTGCTGGGCACCGGCCGGTGGTCGCCGGCCCGCCACGCCTGGAGCAGGTCGTCGATGACCGGGTACAGCTTCTCCTCGGGCGGGTCCCACGGCTTGAGCAGATAGTGGTCGAGGTCGACGACGTTGATCGCGTCGATCGCCGCGTTGGTGTCCGCGTACGCGGTCAGCAGCACCCGCCGCGCCCCCGGATACACGTCCAGGGCCTGCTCCAGGAACTCGATGCCGTTCATCCGCGGCATCCGGTAGTCGGCCAGGACCACCGCCACCAGGTCGCCGCGCAGCTTCAGCTCGCGCAGCGCCTCCAGCGCGGACTCGCCGGACTCGGCCCGTACGATCCGGTACGACGCCCCGTAGCGCCGTCTCAGATCGCGGGCGACGGCGCGCGAGACCCCCGGATCGTCGTCCACGGTCAGAATGACGGTCCGCGCCGTGTCGGCGGCCTGTGCCATACGTCTCCCACCCCAGAGCGGTCGGACATCCCGCCGCGGTGGCTCGCTCGTCGCCGCGCCGGCTCCCGCCATCGTATGTTCGATGGTCGCGGTTCGCTCAGGTATGCGAAGGGCACGGTCGCGCGGCCGCGGGACGCGGTCAGGCCGGGCGGGAGCCCAGGACGCAGAACTCGTTGCCCTCCGGGTCCGCGAGCACCACCCACGGCTGTTCGCCCTGCCCCACGTCCGCGGGCCGGGCGCCGAGCGCGAGCAGGCGCTCGACCTCGGCCCGCTGGTCGTCGGGGCGGAAGTCGAGGTGCAGGCGGTTCTTGCCCGACTTGGCCTCGGGGACCGGAACGAAGACCAGCCCCGGCAGCCGCTCCGGCGCGGGGCGGATCTCGTACTCGTCGGGGGCGTCGCCGACCACCGTCCAGCCGAGGGCGTCGGCCCACCAGCGGCCCAGGGCGACCGGATCGGAGGCGTCGACGACGACTTGCTCCCAGACGAGGCTCATGCGGGCAGCGTAGGGAAGACTGACGGTGATCGCCGGACGGACGGAGTCGACGGGCAGGTCGGGCGAGGAAGAGGAGGCAGTGGGATGACGCGGCCGATCACCGCAGGGGTGGACGGAACCGAGGAGAGCCACGCGGCGCTGGCCTGGGCGGCCCGGGAGGCCGTCCGGCGCGGACGGGACCTGAGGGTGGTGCACGCCTGGCGGTTCGCGCAGCACGAGACCGTGGACGGCGACCGGGAGACCCAGGGCCGCTGGGTGCGCGAGGCGCTGGAGGGTTCCGTGCGGGAGGTCACCGAGCGGCACCCCGGCCTGGACGTGACGACCGCGGTGATGGAGGACGACGCCGTCGAGGCGCTGGCCGCGGCCGCGGCGGAGGCGGAGCTGCTGGTGCTCGGCTCACGCGGGCACGGCCGCGTCCTCGGCTTCCTGCTCGGCTCGGTCGGACAGCAGGTGATCGCCGAGACCGCCGCTCCCGTCGTGCTGGTCCGCTCCGGGAACCGCGCCTCGGACGAGGCGGAGGGCCGGCAGATCGTCGTCGGCCACGAGGGCGGCCCCGAGGACGGCGCCGCAGCCCTGCGGTTCGCGTTCGAGACGGCGGCGGCGCGCGGGGCGGCCCTGCGCGCGGTGCGGGCCTGGACGCTGCCGCCGGTGTTCGCCTACAGCCCGGCCTCGCTGAAGCTCCTCGACGAGGCCGGCGGCCCGGAGCCGTACGAGCAGAAGGCGCTGAGCGAGGCGCTGCAGCCGTGGCGGGAGCGATTCCCGCAGGTCCCGGTGGTGGAGCACGTGGAGATGGGCAGCGCGGGGCAGGTGCTGCTGGACGTGTCCGCGCGGGCCCAGCTGGTGGTCGTCGGGCGCCGTGCCCGGCGGACCGCCGTGGGCGCGCGGATCGGGTCCGTCGCGCACGGGGTGCTGCACCACGCGCCGTGCCCGGTGGCCGTCGTACCGCCCGCCTGATCACTCGGCGGGCGGCGGGCTCTGCAGCGTCTCGCGGGCGCGCGGCAGGATGTTCTCGACGTAGTCCTGCACGGCCGTGTCGAGACCGATGTCGTGCTGGGCCCGCTCCGAGAGGTACCAGCGGTGTTCCAGCAGCTGGTGGTAGATCTCGGCCGGGTCCATGCCGCCGCGCAGCTCCGGCGGCACCGCGCGGACGGTGGGCCGGAACACCTCGCGCACCCAGCGGTGCGCCAGCACCTCCGGGCGGGCCGCCAGGGGGTCACCCGGGGCGTAGTCGTCCTGGGTGGCCATCCAGGACTCCAGGTCGCTGAGCAGCCGCCGCGCCTGGTTCTCCTCGGTGTCCAGGCCGGTCAGCCGCAGCAGCTGCCGCTGGTGGTGGCCGGCGTCGACGACCTTCGGCACGAAGGTGACGGTGTCGCCGTTGGAGGAGTGGTCGATCTGCATCTCCGCCACGTCGAAACCGAGGTCGTTGAGCCGGCGTATCCGGCGCTCGATGTAGTGGTACTTGCCCGCCGGGTAGACGGAGGTGCGGGTCAGCTCCTTCCAGAGCCCCTGGTAGCGGGCGCAGATCTCGGTGCCGAAGGCGATCGGGTCGACGGAAGGGTGCAGCGCCCCGGACGCCTCCAGGTCCAGCAGCTCGCCGCTGATGTTGACCCGGGCGAGGTCCAGGTCGTAGTCGCGCTGCCCGTCGCTGAGCCGGGGGTGCAGCTCGCCGGTCTCGGCGTCCACCAGGTAGGCGGCGTAGGCGCCCGCGTCCCGCCGGAACAGGGTGTTCGACAGCGAGCAGTCGCCCCACGCGAACCCGGCCAGGTGCAGCCGCACCAGCAGCACCGCGAGGGCGTCCATCAGCCGGTGCATGGTCGCGGGCCGCATGGTCGTCTCGAACATCGAGCGGTACGGCATCGAACCGCCCAGGTGCCGGGTGATGAGCACCGGCTCCAGCGGCTCGCCGTCAGCGTTCGTGCGCCCGGTGACCACCGCGAGGGCGTCCACCGCCGGGATGCCGAGCCGGTCCAGGTCGCGCAGCAGCCCGTACTCCCGCAGCGCGGGCCGCTCGGCCAGCTCCTTCACGGCGACCACCTCGGCGCCCGCGCGCGCGTACCGCACCACGTGCCGCGAGATGCCGCGCGGCAGCGGGACCAGGTATTCCTGCGGCCACTCCTCCAGCGGGAGCTGCCAGGGCAGTTCGAGCAGGAGCGCGGGGTGCTCCGGGTTGGTGGCGCTGATGTGCAAAGCCATGGCCCGACCTTAACGGCGCGAGTGCGGGCTATGGCCGGCCCGCCCGGCCTCAAGCGGCCCGTTCCGCCGCGTGCCGCGCGGCGTCCCCTACCGGACCGCGGTGGACGGGCCCGTGCCCGGGCAGCAGGACGTCCGCGTCCAGCCCGGCGAGCACGTCCAGCGAGGCCACCGCGCGGGCGCGCTCGTGGTGGAACATGTCCGGCAGCAGCTGCGGTCCCTGCGCGCGGCTCGTGGGGTGGCCGGTGACCAGGGCGTCGCCGGTGATGAGCACACCGGTGTCCGGCAGGTGGTAGGCGCAGTGGCCCAGGGTGTGGCCGGGGGTGTGCACCGGCACCGGGCGGCCCGGCAGGTCCAGCGGACCCGCCGCCGGGAGCGCCTCGGGCGCGGCGACGGGCAGGCGCGCGGTGCCGCCGGAGCGCAGCGCGTGCACCGCCCAGGGCAGCACGCCCGGCCGCCAGCCGTTGCGCAGCACCCGCCCGATCGACACCTGGTGCAGGAACTCCCGGCGCGCGTGCGGCACTTCGGCCTCATGGAGACGGACCGGCGTGCCGTACGTCGCGCGCAGGAACTCCGCCGACCCCAGGTGGTCGTTGTGGGCGTGGGTGACGAGCACGGCCGCGACCGCCTCCGGTGAACTCCCCACCGCCGCGAGGGAGTCGAGGACCAGCTGCCGGTCCCCGGGATAGCCCGTGTCGACCAGGGTGACCGCGTCCCCTGCCGTCAGGATCACCCAGTTGGTGTTGCTTCCGTGCACCAGGTAGGCGCCGTCCGCGACGTGCCGCACATCAACCCGCATCTTCGTCCCGCAGTGGTGAGTTCCGCCCCCGACACGGACAGCAAAGCAGACTCAGTTCACGTTGGCGGGGCGGAACTGGATGCTGATCCTGGGGCCCGCCGCGCGGGTGGTCTTCGGCACGCAGTGCTCCCAGGTGCGCTGGCAGGAGCCGCCCATCACGATGAGGTCGCCGTGCCCGAGCGGCCGTCGCAGCGTCTCGCCGCCGCCCGCCGGACGCAGCAGCAGATCCCGCGGCGTGCCCACGGAGAGGATGGCGACCATGGTGTCCTCGCGGGCGCCCCGGCCGATCCGGTCGCCGTGCCAGGCCACGCTGTCCCGGCCGTCGCGGTAGTAGCACAGCCCGGCCGTGGTGAACGGCTCGCCCAATTCGTCGGTGTAGTGCGCGCCGAGCGCGTCGCGCGCCTCGGTGAGCACGGGGTGCGGCAGCGGCTCGCCCTCGCGGTAGTAGGCGAGCAGCCGGGGGACGTCCACGACGTGGTCGTACATGTGCCGCCGCTCCGCCCGCCACGGCACGTCGGCCGCCAGGTGTGCGAAGAGCGCGTCGGACCCGCTCAGCCAGCCCGGCAGGACGTCGATCCAGGCGCCGGAGCCGAGGTCCGTCCGGCGGATCCCGTCCAGGGGGCCGAGCCGCAGCTCGTCGGTCTGGTCGAAGAGGGAGCCCTGGAGGTGCATGTGTCCAGGGTACTCCGCTAATCGAAAATGCGTTCCCATCAATTTTCGTCGGGCCCGGTCACGCCCCTCATCGCGCCGCCCCTTTCGATACACCGATGTATCCGATACATTCACGCATCGAAACGGAGGTCGTCCCATGGCAGCGCCACCCCCCGCCCCGCGCATCACCAAGCGCCGCGTGCGCACCCGGGCCAACCTCCTCGACGCCGCGTTCGCCGTGTTCGCCGCCAAGGGCTTCGGACGGGTCTCCATCGAGGAGGTCTGCGAGGCCGCCGGCTACAGCCGGGGCGCCTTCTACTCCAACTTCGACAGCCTCGACGAGCTGTTCTTCGCCCTCTACCGGCAGCGCGCCGACCTCATCGCCGACCAGGTCTCCGGCGCCCTCGCCCAGGACGGCCCCGACCTCGACGTGCCCGCCGCCGTCGACCGGGTCACCGACGTGCTGCTCCTCGACCGGGACTGGCTGCTGGTGAAAACCGACTTCCTGGTGCACGCCGCCCGGCAGCCGGAGATCGCCGCGACCCTGCTGGAACACCGGGCCCGGCTGCGCGGAGCCATCGCCGACCGGCTCGCGCGCGCCCGGGGCCACACCGAGCTGCCCGCCGTGCTCGGCGACATCGACGCCGCCGCCCACGCGGTGGTCGCCGCCTACGACGGGGTCACCACCCGACTGCTGCTGGACAAGGACGTCGACGCCGCGCGGACCTGGCTGAAACAGCTGCTCACCGCGTTGCTCACGAACGGCAGCGGCACCACAGGATGAGGAAGGGACGGTCGCCATGGACGCCGACGTCATCGTCGTCGGAGCGGGCCTCGCGGGCCTGGTCGCCGCACACGAACTGACCAGCCGGGGCCGCAGGGTCGCGCTGGTGGACCAGGAGAACGCCGCCAACCTCGGCGGCCAGGCCTTCTGGTCGTTCGGCGGGCTGTTCCTCGTGGACTCCCCGGAGCAGCGCCGCCTCGGCATCAAGGACTCCGTCGAGCTGGCCTGGAACGACTGGCAGGGCAGCGCCGGGTTCGACCGCGTCGAGGACGAGGACTCCTGGGCGGTGCGCTGGGCCCGCGCCTACGTCGAGTTCGCGGCGGGGGAGAAGCGGTCCTGGCTCGCCGGGCACGGCATCGGCTTCCTGCCCACGGTCGGCTGGGCGGAGCGCGGCGACCTCACCGCGCAGGGCCACGGCAACTCCGTGCCCCGCTTCCACATCTCCTGGGGCACCGGAACCGGCGTGGTCGAGCCGTTCGTCCGGTACGCCCGGCAGGCCGTCCGCGACGGACTGCTCACCTTCCACCACCGCCACCGCGTCGACGAGCTGGTCATCGAGGCAGGCACGGCGCGCGGCGTGCGCGGCACGGTGCTCGCGCCCGACGACGCGCCGCGCGGGGTGGCCTCCAACCGGGACGCCGTCGGCGCGTTCGAACTCACCGCCCAGGCCGTGATCATCACCACCGGCGGCATCGGCGCGGACCACGACATCGTCCGCCGCCACTGGCCGCGGCGCCTGGGCACCCCGCCGGCGCACATGGTCACGGGCGTGCCGGCGTACGTCGACGGGCGGATGCTCGACATCAGCGCCGAGGCGGGCGTACGGCTGGTCAACCGCGACCGCATGTGGCACTACACCGAGGGCCTGCACAACTGGGACCCGATCTGGCCCGGCCACGGCATCCGCATCCTGCCCGGACCGTCCGCCATGTGGTTCGACGCGCTCGGCCGCCGGCTGCCCGGGTCCTGCCTGCCCGGCTACGACACCCTCGGCACGCTCAGGTACCTGCGCACCACCGAGGACATCGCCGCCTACGACCACTCCTGGTTCATCCTCACCCAGAAGATCGTCGAGAAGGAGTTCGCGCTGTCGGGCTCCGAGCAGAACCCCGACATCACCGCCAAGGACCGCGCGGCGTTCCTGCGCGAACGCGTCCTCGGCAAGGGCGCCCCCGGCCCGGTCGACGCGTTCCTGCGCCGCGGCGCCGACTTCGTGACCGCGCCCACCCTCGAACAGCTCGTCGAGAAGATGAACGGCCTCACCGACAAGCCCCTCCTCGACGCCGCCGCCATCCGCCGCCAGATCGAGGCCCGCGACCTCCAGATCGCCCACCCCTACGCCAAGGACGCCCAGGTACAGGGCATCCGCAACGCCCGCCGCTACATCGGCGACCGGCTCGGCCGGGTCGCCGCCCCGCACCGTCTGCTCGACCCGGCCGCGGGGCCGCTGATCGGCGTCAAGCTGCACGTCCTGACCCGCAAGACGCTCGGCGGCATCCAGACCGACCTCGACTCCCGCGCCCTCGGTACGGACGGCACCCCGATAGAGGGCCTGTACGCGGCCGGGGAGGTGGCGGGCTTCGGCGGCGGCGGCGTCCACGGCTACAACGCCCTGGAGGGCACCTTCCTCGGCGGCTGCCTCTTCTCCGGCCGGGCGGCCGGCCGCGCGGCGGCCCACCAGACCGGCTGAACCGCCGCTGACTCGCCGGGTCCCGTGCGACGGACCCTAGTGCTCCAGGACACCCGCCAGCACCGCCGCGTGGCTTTGCTCGGGGGACCTGACCGCGGTCAGCAGCGTCACCGGGCCCTCGCGCACCCACCCCCGGGCGCGGGCGAGGGCTTCGGCCGCCTCCGGGGCGGCCAGCTCCGCCTCGTACCGGCGGGCGAACTCCTCGTACGAGCCCTCGCCCGCGTGGTACCAGCGGCGCAGCTCGGCCGACGGGGTGAGTTCCTTGGGCCATTCGTCCACCCGGGCCGCGTCCTTCGACACGCCGCGGGGCCACAGCCGGTCCACGAGGACCCGCAGGCCGTCGTCGGGGTCCGGCGGTTCCTGGACGCGGCGCACACGGACGCTCATACGGGGACCTCCCTGGGGCTTCGGGTGCCGGGAGCCTAACCCGCGGCGAGGCGGACCGCCCGATTCCGATCGGGTCGAACGGGGTACCCCGTTCGCCTGACGGCGAAGAGGGAGGTCTTGTCATGAGCGCCTGGGACGACCTGCCGGTCGTGGACACGCTGGCCGAGCTGGCCGGGCTGGTCGAGGAGCGGCAGGACGGGCTGTACGTCCGCTGGTCACGGGGGCCCGAGGCCGACCTGGGCAAGGCGTCGAGCACCGACGAGCTGACCGGCGTCCCCATGCCGGGGCTGTCGGCCAACCCGCTCGACGTCGAGGACTGGTGGCAGGGCCGCTCGGTGCGCCTGTGGGTGGCCCGCAGGCTGTACGACTACGCCCATCTGCCGCACGAGAAGGGCCCCGGCGTGCGTCCCTGGATCCTGGAGGGCCGGGAGAACGGCCGGGGCCCCGACAACGAGCCCTTGGTGGAGGACGTCCGCCCGCTCTGCCGCCTCAGCGACGAGGTGATCGCCGAGGCACGGGCCGAGGTGGCCCGCCAGGAGAACGAGTGGGGCCCGCTGCGCCGCGGCTCTCAGCGGTGAGCCCGCCGGTTCGGCGGCTCTCAGCGGCGGGCCCACCGGCTTGAGCGAGCGGCGCCGCGCCGCTCCCGCGCCGGTGGGCCCGCCGCTGGAGCGGACGACGCTCCTCGGGGGTGTCCGCTAGCGTGCGGCGCGGCGGGAGTTCGCCCTGCGCTTCAGGGCCCTGCGTTCCGTCTCGCCGGTGCCGCCCCACACCCCGATGCTCTGGTCGGTGTCCAGCGCCCATTGCAGACACGGTTCCCGGACGGGGCAGCGCCGGCACACCGCCTTCGCCTGTTCGGTCTGCATCAACGCCGGTCCGGAGGTGCCGATCGGGAAGAAGAGATCGGGGTCCTCGTTGCGGCATTCCGCGCGCTCGCGCCAGTTGGTCATGGATGTCACCCGTGTGAGAAGTAGTGGACATGTGCCGTCGGTTGTTCGGTTCCGGGTCACCGGTCCACGCGGGGGTGAAACCCGTCAGTGCGGCGGGCGCAGGGCCTCGGCGGCCGTCGCCGTCACCGCGCGGGCGACCGCCGCGAGCGCGGGGGAGTCCAGTTTCCACTGCTGCCAGTACAGCGGGACGTCGACCGTGCGGTCCGGCGCGAGGTGCACCAGCCGGCCGGTCCGCAGCAGCGGCTCGGCCTGCACCTCGGGCACCATGCCCCAGCCGAGACCGGCGGCGACGGCCTCGACGAACCCCTCCGACGTGGGCACGGAGTGACGCAGCGGGCCCGCGCCGCCCCGGCCCCGCCGCAGCAGCCGGACGAACCCGTCCTGGAGGTCGTCGCGCCGGTCGAAGACCACGACCGGCGCGTGCGGCAGCGTCTCGGTGAGTGGTCCGCCGAGATGGCGTCCGGCGAAGTCCGGGTGCGCGACGGCGACGTACCGCATGATGCCCAGCGCGCGCACCGAGCAGCCGGTCACGGCTTCCGCCGACGACGTCACCGCTGCCATCACCAGGCCCTCCCGCAGCAGCACCGCCGTGTGGTCCTGGTCCTCGCGGCGCAGCTCGTAGCAGAGCCGCAGCTCCTCGGGGACCCGGGTGAGCGCGGTGAGGAACCAGGTCGCCAGGGAGTCCGAGTTGACGGCCACCGACACCCGGGTCGGCTCCCCGGACCCGCTCAGGCCCAGCTCGGCGCGGGCGTCCCGCTCCAGCCGGACCAGCTGCCGGGCGAGCCGTACGACGATCTCGCCGGACTCGGTCGGGCGCACCGGCTTGGTGCGCAGCAGCAGGACCCGGCCGGTGCGCCGCTCCAGCGCCTTGACCCGCTGGCTGACCGCCGACGGTGTCACGTGCAGGGCGGCGGCGGCCGCGTCGAAGGTGCCCTCGTCCACCACCGCCAGCAGGGTGCGCACCTGGTCGAGCGGCAGCTCCGGCATACCGGGCGCAAGCGTTCGGTCCTTCACAAGTGCTAAAGATAGGTAAGAATCTTTAGCTGTACGCAGGAGCACGGACTTTCTAGCGTCGGGGGCATGTCTTCCACGCTCACCGCCGCCGCCGCGGGATTCGGCACCGGCCTCTCGCTCATCGTCGCCATCGGCGCCCAGAACGCCTTCGTCCTGCGCCAGGGGGTCCGCCGCGAGGCGGTCCTCGCCGTCGTCGGGATCTGCGCCCTGTCCGACGCGCTGCTCATCGCGCTCGGCGTCGGCGGCGTCGGAGCGGTCGTGGTCGCCTGGCCGGGCGCGCTGACCGCGGTCGCGTGGATCGGGGGCGCGTTCCTGCTCGGGTACGGCGCGCTCGCCGCCCGCCGGGTGCTGCGCCCGGCCACGGCGGGGCTGCGCACGGAGGGGGAGGCCGCGACCTCACGCCGCCGGGCGGTCCTCACCTGTCTGGCCATGACCTGGCTCAACCCGCACGTCTACCTCGACACCGTCTTCCTGCTCGGCTCGATCGCCGCCGACCAGGGCCCGCTGCGCTGGACCTTCGCGATCGGCGCCGTGTTCGCCAGCCTGTGCTGGTTCTCCGCCCTCGGGTTCGGCGCCCGGCTGCTCGGCCGCTGGCTGGCCAGGCCCACCGCGTGGCGGGTGCTGGACGGTCTGGTCGCGGCCACGATGATCGTCCTCGGCCTCTCGCTCATCCTGGGCGGCTGACCCTCGCCGCCGTCTCGGAACGACGGCGTCGCCCGCCCCAACTCCCGTGCTGCGACAGGGATGGTGCACGCTGGTCCCGCAAAGATGCATCGAGCAACCAGGAAGCCCGTGGACACCAGCGACAGCAGTACCGAGCAGCAGCCCTCCGCCCCGGCGCCGGCCGAACCGCCCCGCCGGGGCCGGCGCCGCTGGGCCATGGACACCCGCCCCCTGCGGCGCCCCGCCTACCGCAGGCTGTGGTCCTCGACCATCGTCACGGCCATCGGAAGCCAGCTGACGGCCGTCGCCGTGCCCAAGCAGATCTACGACATCACCGGCTCCTCGGCCTGGGTCGGCTACGCGAGCCTCGCCGCCCTGCTGCCGCTGGTGGTGTTCGCCCTGTGGGGCGGCGCGGTCGCCGACTCCATGGACCGCCGCACCCTGCTGCTCATCACCAACAGTGGTATCGCCGTCGTCTCGCTGCTGTTCTGGGTCCAGGCGGTGGCCGGGCTGGACTCGGTGGGCGTGCTGATGGTGCTGCTCGCCGCACAGCAGGCGTTCTTCGGCCTGAACTTCCCGGCCCGTACGGCTTCCGTCGCCCGGCTGGTCCCCGAGGACGAGCTGCCCGCCGCGAACGCGCTGGGCTCCACCGTCTCGCAGACCGGCCTGGTCGCCGGTCCGCTGCTGGCGGGCGTGCTCATCCCGGTCATCGGACTGGCCGAGCTGTACCTCATCGACGCCATCGCGCTGTGCGTCACCGTGTGGGCCGTGTACCGGCTGCCCACGCTGCCGCCGCTCGGCGGCACGGCCGTACGGCGGGCGGGGCTGCGCGAGGTCGCGGCCGGGTTCCGGTACATCGCCCTGCACAAGGTGCTGCTGCTGTCGTTCCTCGCCGACATCGTCGCCATGGTCCTCGGCATGCCCCGCGCCCTGTTCCCGCAGCTCGCGTCCGAGACCTACGCCTCGTACGGCGAGGGATTCGCGCTGGGGCTGCTGTTCGCGGCGATACCCGTCGGCGCGGTGGCCGGCGGGCTGTTCTCCGGGGCGTTCTCGCGGGCCCGCCGGCACGGGCTGATGGTGATCGGCGCGGTGGTGGTCTGGGGCGTCGCGATCACCGGGTTCGGGCTGAGCACCAGCCTGTGGATCGCGGTGGCCTTCCTGATGCTGGCCGGGGTCGCGGACATGGTCTCGATGGTGTTCCGCGGCGCGATCCTGCTGTCCGCCGCCACCGACGAGATGCGCGGCCGGATGCAGGGCGTCTTCACGGTCGTCGTCGCGGGCGGACCGCGCCTGGCCGACGTGCTGCACGGCACGGCGGGCTCCGCCTTCGGCCCGCGGGCCGCCGTCACGGGCGGCGGGCTGCTGGTGGTCGTGGTGATGCTGACCCTGGCCCTGGCGGGCCCGGCCCTGCGCCGCCACCGGGTCTGACCCGGCCGCGCGGCGGTTCGCGGCGCCAGGAGTGTCCGCGGCGTCGCGCCCGGCGCCCCCTAGCTAGGAGGAGCGCCGGTGCATGGTGTACTGCTCCAGCAGCTGTACCCGGGTCGTCTCCAGCCGGTGGGCGAGGATCTCGGCGACGATGCGCATCAGCGTCATGCCGAGCCGTGGATCCTCCTCGCACAGCGCGAGCACGGGCTCGGCGTCGAACTCGTAGGCGCGGACGGGGCTGAAGGCCTCGGCGCCGAAGTCCCAGCGGTGCGGCGGGAACAGCCAGGACCAGCCCAGCAGGTCGCCGGCGCCGAGGCCGGCCACGGTCACCCGCTGGAGCGACGACACCCGCTGGTCGAGCGAGACCGCGCCGGAGCGGATCACCCAGAACCGGTCGGCGACTCCCTCCGCCTCGAAGATCCGGGCGTCCTCCGGGAAGGACACCTCCCGGGCCAGTGCCATCAGGCGCCCGCGCTGCGGCGGGGGCAGGGCGGTCAGCAGTTTGATCGCTTTGGTCATGACGCGGTGCTCCTCGCCGGCGCTCGGTTCGGGTGCGTTGCCTACGCCCATTTCAGCTGCTGCGGGCGTCGCGAGCACCTCGGCGCAGAGGAGTTCTCCGTCCTGCGGGCAGATGAAAAGCCCTGGCTGGACGGGGGAAACCAGCCAGGGCCGTAGCGGTGCCGGAGGAGGATGCCATCGACTCCGTCACCACGTATGTGTGAATCCTAAACCGTCTCTGCGTGCTGGTTGCACGCTGAACCGGGTTACGTGACCTGTTTCACTCGCGTTTCCTCCGTGTTGCGTGCACGTGTCATCCCGCGCACGCGGTCAGCACGCCGCTCGGTCGCCGCTCACCCCTCCTTCGCGTGTTTGCCCGGGGTAAGGATCTCGTCCAGCACCCCGATCACCGCCTGGAACGCCAGCGCACGCGCGGCGGCCTCGCGGGCCCGGTCCGGTTCGGCCGCCTCCAGTTCGTCGCCACGCTGCCGCCACGCCTGCTCCTCCCGTACGGCCCAAGCCCTGCCCCGCTGGATCCGCCGCACCAGCTCGTCTGAGTCCACGACATCGGTCATGACGTTCGCGTACCCCGCATTCCGGTACTCGATGGCCGTCCGGTCGGGACACGAAGGGTTTGGGTCCGCCGCCGATGGTCAGCCGAAAAGTGGGGGCAATCGGGCGGAATCGCCCGCTCCATCCCCCTCCTTCATCCCGACCGACAAGTCAGGGAGCGAGTGACGTGAGCATCCAGCAAGGGACCGAGCCCCGAGGTGAGCCACCCGGCCGGAAGGGGCCCCGAAGTGAACCGCCCGGCCGCTACGGGCCCGCCTGCCCGGGCAGCTGCCGCCCGGCCGACGTGCGCGGAGCCGTACGGCGCGCGGTGGCGCGGTGCTGCCGGGCCACCGGCGCGCGCTGCGACGAGGACGGCCTCGCGGACGCCCTGCTCGTCGCGTCGGAGCTGACCACCAACGCCATCCTGCACGGCGGCGGTGTCACCCGGGTCGACGTCGACGTCGTCGAGCACGGGGTGCGGGTGTCGGTGTGCGACCGCAGCGACCGGATGCCCGAGATCAGGTCGCCGCTCGATGACCGCGGGCGCCGGCGGGTCGGCGGCCGCGGCTGGCCGATCGTGTGCCGCCTGGCCCGCGACGTCCGGGTTACCGGACTGCCCTCCGGCGGCAAGCGCATCACCGCGGAGGTGGACGTCTTCTGACCACCATCGACCCAGGTCGGCGTCTTCTGAGCGCTTGACGCGGAGTTCCCCGCTCCGGTCCGTGTTTGTACTCCAGGCGACCGGGCAAGCGCACTTTCGTGCTTCGGACCGGAGGCGCGCCAGCGGGGAGTGGTCTGCGCTCCGGGGCCCCCGGCCGACCGGACGCACTCCGGACGCACTCCTCTTCCCGCGGTCATCAGTCCCGAGAAAGTCGCTGAGAAGACCGTTCAGGAGCGATTCCGCATGCGCATCGACACGTCGACCAGCAGCACCCCCACCTCCGGGCTCCCCACCACGCACCCCAACCGGCGACCGCACGACGACGCCCCCGAGACCGCCCACCTCTTCGCCAAGCTGGCCGAGCTGCCGGACGGTCCCGAGCGTGACGCCGTGCGCGACGAACTCGTCACGGCCTGGCTGCCGATGGCCCACCGCATCGCCGGACGGTTCCGCGACCGGGGCGAGTCCGTCGAAGACCTGCGCCAGGTGGCCGCCCTCGGACTCGTCAAGGCCGTCGACCGCTACGACCCCGAACGCGGAGCCTTCGAGAGCTACGCCGTCCCCACCATCACCGGCGAGGTCAAGCGCCACTTCCGCGACCGCATGTGGGCGCTGCGCGTCCCGCGCCGGGTGCAGGAGCTGCGCAACAAGGTGCGCGTCGCCCGCCGCGAGCTCGCCCAGAACCCCGGCACCCGCGAGCCCTCCGTCGCCGAGATCGCGGCCCACACCGGCCTCACCGAGGAGGAGGTGGCCGCCGGCATCGAGGCGCTGGAGAGCTTCAGCACCCTCTCCCTCGACGCCGAACTCTCCAACGACGAGGACGGCTACAGCCTCGCCGACACCCTCGGCGCGCCGGACAACGCCTACGACGTGGTGGTGGACCGCGAGTCCGCCAAGGAGTGCCTGCGCAACCTGCCGGAACGCGAACGCGCCATCCTCTACATGCGCTTCTTCGAGGACATGACCCAGAGCCGCATCGCCGACCGGCTCGGCATCTCCCAGATGCACGTCTCCCGGCTGATCAGCCGCAGCTGCGCCCGCGTCCGCGACGAGGCCCTGGGCCGGCGCGGCGGCGGGCGGCCGAACTCGGCGCGTACGACGGGATCGTGCACCCCGCGGCGCCGCCGCCGCTGAAGGGGGCCCGGGCAGACCCGGACAGAGGGGAGGCCGGTCCGCTCGGACCGGCCTCCCCTCTGTGCTGCGCGGGACGGGTCAGGACGCCTGTGAACGGGTGCTCTCCACGTGCGCCCGCACCTGCTCCGGCGTCATGTAGGCGTCGGTGTACTCGAAGTCCTTCAGCTTCGCGGGCTTGCGCGCCTGGAAGCCGGTGCGCACGAAGTCGTCCCCGGCGAGCGCGTTCAGCACCCAGTTGGTCATCACCCGCGTCTTGGCGACGTTGGTGCGCAGCGCCGACCAGTGGTAGCCGCGCGCGACCACCTGCGCGGGCAGCCCGTGCAGCTCCACGCCGAGCGGCTTGGACACCGCGTCCTTGCCGCCCAGGTCGACCACGAGCCCGAGATCCTTGTGGATGTACGGCTCCAATGGCGCGCCGCGCAGCGTCGCGATGACGTTGTCGGCGACCTTGCGGCCCTGCCGCATGGCGTGCTGCGCGGTCGGCGGGCACACGGTGCCGAGCCCCTTGGCGACGTCCGGCACCGCCGCGGCGTCGCCCAGCGCGAACACCCCGTCGTGGCCCGGCACGGTCATCTCGGCGGTGACGGCGAGCCGCCCGCGCACGGTCTCCGCGCCCAGCGTCGCGATGAGCGGGCTCGCCACCACACCCGCCGTCCAGATCAGGGTGCGGGTGGGCACCACCCGGCCGTCGGTGAAGGTGACCTCTTCTGGGCCCGCCTTCGCGATGGACACCCCCAGCGACACCTCGATGCCCCGCCGCTGCAGTACTTCCAGCGCGCTGCGGCCCAGCTTGTCGCCGAGTTCGGGCATCAGCTTCGGCGCGATGTCGATCAGATGCCACTTGATCAGCCGCGGGTCGAGCCGCGGATAGCGCTTCACCGCGTTGTGGGTGAGCCGCTGCAGACAGGCGGCCGTCTCGGTGCCCGCGTAACCGCCGCCGACGACCACGAACTGCAGCCGCGAGGCCCGCTCGGCGGGGTCCTGGCTCGCGTCGGCGAGGTCGAGCTGCGAGATGACGTGGTCACGGATGTAGGCCGCCTCGGCAAGGGTCTTCATGCCGAAGGCGTGGTCGGTCAGCCCGGGGATGTCGAAGGTGCGGGTCACACTGCCCGGCGCCAGCACGAGATAGTCGTACGGCTCGTTGACGGTCTCGTCGGTGATCGTGCGGATCACGCAGACCTTCGCCTTGAGGTCCACGCCGATGGCTCCGCCCGGGATGATCCGGGTGCGGTACTTGCGGCTGCGGCGCAGGGAGAGCGCGATCGACTGAGGAGTCAGCACCCCGGAGGCGACCTGCGGCAGCAGCGGCAGATAGAGCTGGTAGGAGAACGGGGTCACCAGCGTGACGTCGGCCTCGTCGGGGCCGAGCCGGCGTTCCAGGCGCCGTACGCACTCCACTCCCGCGAAGCCCGCGCCCACCACCAGGATCCTGGGTCGTGTCACGTCGTCCATCCCTTCCGCGGTGTACGCATCGATCCCACCGTGCCGGACGCCGGAGCGCCAGTCGGGCGCGGCGTGCAGATGACCGGCGGGCCTCGGCCGTAACCGCATCGCTGAAGCGGACCTTCGGTGAGCCGGCGCCGGGGCGGGGGCCGTGCCACCGGCTTCCCGCCCGGAACCGGGGTCCGGCCCGACGGGTGCCCAGCGAGCGCCGGTCGACGCCCTGTGGAGATCACCCCGTCACCACGGCAGGAACGCGTGCACGTCCTTGCCGTCCTTCCCGGGCACCACGCTCACCTGGTCGCACAGGGCGTGCAGCAGATGCCAGCCGATGCCGCCGCCGCCCGTACTGGGCCGGAACGGACGCGGCGCCGGCACCGTGGTACTGGTGTCGTGCAGGGTGACGTGCACCCCGTCGATCGCGCGGCGCAGCCGCAGTTCGAAGGGGCCCGGCGCGTACTGCACCGCGTTCGCCGCCAGCTCCGTCACCACGAGCAGGACATCGTCCCAGTGCTCGGGCAGCGCGGGCGGTGCCACCCGCGCCAGATCCCGCAGGAACGCCTCCGCGGCGAGCCGCGCACCTGTCACGTCGCGCGGCTCGCCCGGAAAGCCGATCGTGCGGCTGGGGATTCCTTGGGCAGCCAGTCTGTCGTCCCATCCCGGCTCGGTCGTCATGTCGCCATTCCCGCGTAGGGTTCGCAGGCTCTCCTCGCCACCTGTTCCGTTCCAGGTGAGCACTGGGCGAGTTCCCCGGGCCGCCGGGCCCATGCGGACCGGGTCGACCCGACTAGCGGAGCACGTCGTCCGTGTCGTCCCAGAGCGCCGGGTCCTCGGTGGCGAGCCGGGGCAGCGGTGCCCGTGCCGCGTACATCGCGTCGATGTCCGCCGCGTAGTGCCGCACGATCGCGTCCCGCCGCAGCTTCATCGACGGCGTCAGCAGGCCGTTCGCCACGTCGAAGGGCTCCGGCAGCATCCGGAACACGCGGATCGACTCCGACCGGGACACCGCGCTGTTGGCCGCGGCCACCGCCCGGGCGACCTCCTCCCGCAGCGCGTTCTCCTCCCGCGCCTCCCGCAGCGGCGCGTCCCCCGGCAGCGCCAGCGCCGCCCGCCAGTGCACCAGGAACTCCGGGTCCAGAGTGATCAGCGCACCCACGCACGGCCGGTTGTCGCCGACGACGACCGCCTGGTGGATGAGCGGATGCAGCCGCAGCCGCTGCTCCAGCGCCGCCGGGGCGACACTCTTGCCGCTGCTGGTGATGATGACGTCCTTCTTGCGCCCGGTGATCGTCAGATAGCCCTCGGAGTCCAGCTGCCCCAGGTCCCCGGTGGCCAGCCAGCCGCCGCGCAGCGCGGCCATCGTGGCGGCCGGATCACCCAGATAGCCCTGGAACAGCGACGGTCCGCGCACCAGGATCTCCCCGTCGGCGGCCACCCGGATCTCCGTGCCCGGCAGCGCCTGCCCCACGGTGCCCGACTTCTCCCGGCCGAGCGGCTGCATGGTGATGCCGCCGCCGGTCTCGGTCAGCCCGTAACCGTCGTGCACATAGATGCCGATGCCCTCGAAGAACAGCGACAGCTCACGGCTGAGCGGCGAGCCGCCCGAGGTGGCCCGGCTCACCCGGCCGCCGAGCGCCGCCCGCAGCCGCCGGTAGACGGCCCGCTCGTACACCGCGTGCTGGAGCCGCAGTTCCATCCCCGGCCCCGAGCCCCGGCCCAGCCGCTGCCGCTCGGAGGCCGCCGCGAACGCCCGCGCCGTCTCCGCCGCCCGCTCGAACAGCGCCCCGCGCCCCGACTGCTGCGCCGTCCGCAGGAACGTCTTGTACAGCTTCTCGAACAGCGACGGCACGGCGTGGAAGTACGTCGGCCGGAACGAGCGCAGCGCGCTGCTCAGGGCCGCCTCGGTCACCTCCGGCTCATGCCCCAGCACCATCCCGCCGCGCACGCACAGACCCTGCACCATCAGGCCGTACACATGGGAGAACGGCAGGAAGACCAGGATCCGGCCCTGTTCGCCCGGCGGCGCAGCCGTGTGGCCCCAGCCCGCGAGCAGGGTGTCGCAGACGCTCGCCAGGGCGCGGTGGCTGAGCATGCACCCCAGCGGGCGGCCCGAGGCCCCCGAGGTGTAGGCGACGACCGCCGTCGCGTCCGGCAGCACGATCCGGCGCAGCGAGTCGACCGTCTCCGGCGGGATCACCTCGCCGCGCGCGGCCAGGTGCGCGAGTCCGCCCGCGTCCAGCTGCCACACGTGCCGCAGCGCCGGCAGCCCCGCGCACACCGAGCCGACCGTCATCGCGCCGTGCTCGTCCTCCACCACCACCGCCGTGCACGCCGCGTCCCGCAGGATCCACTCGACCTGCTCGCGCGACGCGCTCGGATACACCGGCACCACCTCGGCGCCCACCGCCCACAGCGCGTAGGCGAGCACCGTCCACTCGTACCGGGTGCGCGCCATCACCGCGACCCGCCGGCCCGGCGCGATCCCCGAGGCGATCAGGCCGCGCGCCAGATCGACCACCTCGTCCCGCAGCTCGGCCGCGGTCACCTCCACCCAGTGATCGGCGGACGCGTCCGGGCGGTACGCCGCGAGCGGCAGGGCCGGTTCGCGCTCGGCTCTCTCGAAGAGGCTGTCGGCGAGCCCGCCGGTCAGCGCGGGCGGCATGGTCGGGGGAGCGAGTGCGACATCGCGCATGCGCTGCTCCTGAGGTGTACGGGCCGTGACGTCGCCGACGAGGACCGTCATCGGCGCTGGTCGAATCTAGCGGTCGGCGGGCCCGTGTGGAGGCCGGTCCGCGGAAGTGGGACCCGATCGATGATTTCGGCGGGATCGGGGGACTCGGAGCATATGACTCATGTCAACCCAGACCCGGAACCCGAGCGGACGACAGGCCTCGAACCGGGCGGCGGCGTGCCCCCCGGGGAGACCCCGCCCGCCGAGAGCAGCATGCCGGAGGCCGGCCCCCGGGAGACGCACAACCCGACCAAGGGCTGGGCCAAGGGCCCGCTGACAGTGATCATCGTGCTGGCGGTCCTGGTGGCGGCGTTCTTCGTGGCCTACGCCGTGGTCCTGATGCTCTAGCCCGCGGCGCTCGCGGCGCCCGCGGCCTGCGGGAGTCGCGGGATCGCGCTGTCGCGGCATGGCCCACGCCCGCCGCGCGCGGACCCGCGCGCGGCGCGGGGGAGCTACGCCCTCCTGCCCTGACGTTCAGGGCGCGTCGCCCTGGTGCAGGGCCCCGTGGTCAGCCCGTCTCGCCCTGGGTGCGGCGCACGCACTCGGCGACGACCTCGCGGAGGCTGTCCGTCCGCTTCAGCGTCTCGCGCTGCACGCGGGCGCCGTTGCCCTCCCGGAACAGCCGGGCACAGGTCTCGCGCGCCCGGTCCAGGTCACCGGTCTCCTTGAGCGCGTCCGCGACGTGGTCCAGCAGGGCGCCGACGACCGTTTCGGCCGGCGCGGGCCGCATCCCGGCGGGCAGCAGCAGGTCGCCGGTGAGCCCGGAGCGGGCGGCGCGCCACCCGGCCAGCCGCAGGACGCTCACCCCGAGATCGGCCGGCGGCCGTCCCGCGCGCCAGTCCCGCGCCGCCGTCTCCACCAGCCCCCGGGCGAGGGTGGCGATCAGCACGGCGGTGTCCGCCTCCAGGCACACGTCGGAGACCCGTATCTCCACCGTGGGATAGCGCTCGGACAGCCGGGCGTCGAAGTACACCATCGCCTCGTCGAGCAGCGTGTCCGTCGCCATCATGTCCGCGACGCGCCGCCGGTAGCGCTCCGCCGAGCCGAACAGCTCGGTCGGGCCGGCCGACGGCCAGCGCTGCCAGACCCGGCTGCGGTAGCTGCTGTAACCGGTGTCCTTGCCCTGCCAGAAGGGCGAGTTGGCGCTCAGCGCGGACAGCACCGCGAGCCACGGCCGCAGCCGGTCCACGACCGCCACGCCCTCCTCGTCCGATTCGACGGCCACATGGACGTGGCAGCCCAGGACCATCTGTTCGCGGGTGGCGATCCCGTACTCCCGCTCCATCCACTGATAGCGCTCGTTCGCGCCCACGGACGGGCTCACCGGCAGCGGGGACGTGGCCAGCGCGGCGACCGCGCAGCCTATCCCCTCCGCGTGCCGGGCGGCCTCCCGGCGGCAGCGGACGATCTCCGCGCCCAGCGCCGCCATGTCCGTCTGCGGATGCGTCGCGAACTCCAGCATCTGATCGTAGAGTTCCTTCTCGAACACATCCTGTTCGGCGTCCTCCTGAACCGCGCGGGCCAGCACGGCCGCCGAGCGGGCCCGTGGCTCGCCGGTCTCCGGATCCACCAGGAGGAGCTCCTCCTCCACACCGACGGTGCGCACCTGTGCCCGCCTTTCCGACGCTCTGCCGAGGTGGGAGGACCCTCCTCCCGTAGCCCTCGACTGCCCCGGCGGCGGCGGTTCACACCGGCACGGGCGTCAGCCAGACCGTGGCCAGTGGCGGCAGGGTGATCCGGACGTGGCCGTCCTCGGGCTCGACCGGACCGGGGTTGGTGACGTCGCTGCCGCCGTAGCGGGCCGCGTCGGTGTTCAGGATCTCCTGCCAGGCGACGACGTCGTCCGGGGCCCACAGGCGGTAGTCGTGGCGGACGACGGGGGAGAAGTTGCTGACCGCGAGGAGCGGGCTGCCGTCGGCGGCGTACCGCAGGAACGCGAAGACGTTGTCGTCGGCCGCGTCGCACGCCACCCACCGGAAGCCGGCCGGGTCGGTGTCCCGCTGCCACAGGGCCGGACTGCGCCGGTAGTGGGCGTTGAGATCGCGCACCAGGTCCTGCACGCCGCGGTGGTCACCCGCCGCGCAGTACCCCTCGTCCAGCAGCCACCACTCGGGGCCGTGCGCCTCCGACCACTCGCCGCCCTGCGCGAACTCCTGGCCCATGAAGAGCAGTTGTTTGCCCGGATGGGCCCACATGAAGCCCAGATAGGCGCGGTGGTTGGCGCGCCGCTGCCACCAGTCGCCGGGCATCTTGGAGACCAGGGCCTGCTTGCCGTGCACGACCTCGTCGTGGGAGATCGGCAGGACGTAGTTCTCGCTGTAGGCGTACACCATCGAGAAGGTCATCTCGTGGTGGTGGTACTTGCGGTGCACGGGCTCCTTGCTCATGTACTGGAGCGAGTCGTGCATCCAGCCCATGTTCCACTTCAGCCCGAACCCCAGCCCGCCGCCGTCGGTGGGCCGGGTCACCCCGCCCCACGCGGTGGACTCCTCCGCGATGGTCACCACGCCGGGCACCCTGCGGTACACGGTGGCGTTCATCTCCTGGAGGAACGTCATCGCCGCCAGGTCCTCCCGCCCGCCGTAGGCGTTGGGGGACCACTGGCCGTCCTCGCGGGAGTAGTCGAGGTAGAGCATCGAGGCGACCGCGTCCACCCGCAGCCCGTCGATGTGGAACTCCTCGCACCAGTAGACGGCGTTGGCGACCAGGAAGTTGCGCACCTCGGTGCGCCCGTAGTCGAACTCGTACGTGCCCCAGTCCGGGTGCTCCGCCCGCTGCGCGTTCCCGGGCTCGTACAGCGGATCCCCGTCGAACCGGGCCAGCGCCCAGTCGTCCTTCGGGAAGTGCGCCGGCACCCAGTCCATGATCACGCCGATGCCCGCCCGGTGGCAGGAGTCGACGAAGTAGCGGAAGTCGTCCGGGCTGCCGAGCCGCGGGGCCGGCGCGTAGTACGACGTCACCTGGTAGCCCCACGACCCGCTGAACGGGTGCGCGGCCACCGGCATCAGCTCCACGTGCGTGAAGCCCATGTCCCTCACGTACGCGGGCAGCTCCTCGGCGAGCTGCCGGTAGGTCAGCCCCGGCCGCCACGACGGCAGGTGCACCTCGTAGACGGAGAACGGCGCCTCGTGCACCGGCGTGTCCGCGCGGTGCGCCAACCACTCCTGGTCGCCCCACTCGTAGCGCGAGCGGGTGACGACCGACGCCGTGTCCGGCGGCAGCTCCGCCTCCCGGGCCATCGGGTCCGCCTTCAGGAACCGGCCGCCGTACTGGGAGGTGATCTCGAACTTGTACCGGGTGCCCTCGCCGATGCCCGGCAGGAACAGCTCCCACACCCCGGAGGCGCCCAGCGACCGCATCGGGAACGCCGTCCCGTCCCAGTGGCAGAAGTCCCCGGCGACCCGCACCCCGCGCGCGTTCGGCGCCCACACCGTGAACCGGGTGCCCGCCACGCCCTCGTGGACCATCGGCTCGGCCCCGAGTGCCTTCCACAGCTGCTCGTGCCGGCCCTCGCGGATCAGATGCAGGTCCAGTTCGCCGAGCGCCGGCAGGAACCGGTACGGGTCGTGCGTCTCCCGCTCCCCGTCCCCGTACGAGATCAGCAGCGTGTACGCCGGGATCTGCGCACAGGGCAGGACGGTGGAGAACAGGCCGTCGCCCTCCGAGACCAGGGGGTGGCGCACCCCGTCGACCAGGGCGGTCACCGACTCGGCGAACGGGCGCAGCGCCCGCACGGCCACCCCGCCCGGCACGGGGTGCGCGCCGAGCAGGGCGTGCGGGTCGTGATGCGACCCGGACAGCAGCCGGTCCCGGTCGGCCGGGTCCAGCGGGGGAGCCGTCCCGCCCGGCTGGTACGCGGCCGGGGCGGAGCTCTCGGGGAGTGCGGGGTTCTCGGGGAGTGAGGTGTCGCGCAGCGCCACGGTGTCAGTCTCCTCTCACGGCGAGTCGTTCGATCGCCGCCATCGGCACGGGGAGCCAGTCCGGACGGTGTCTGGCCTCGTAGAGCACTTCGTAGACGGCCCGGTCGGTCTCGTAGGCCCGCAGCAGGCCGTGCTTCTTGCGGGGGTCCCAGCCGGCGCGCGCCGCGTAGCCCGCGCAGAACGCCTCCCGGCAGCGGCGCGCCCACTCGGGGCGCCAGGGCCGGCGCTGCCGGGCCGCGTAGTCGAAGGACCGCAGCATGCCCGCGATGTCCCGGACCGGGGACTGGGCGCTGCGCCGCTCGGCGAGCGGCCGGGACGGTTCGCCCTCGAAGTCGATGACGAACCACTCGCGGCCCGCGCGCAGCACCTGGCCGAGGTGCAGGTCGCCGTGGATCCGCTGGGCGGGCGGTCCCGGATCGCAGGTCGTGAGCGCGCTGAACGCGCCGCGCAGCCCCGGCACGTACGGCCGCAGCGCGGGCACGCTGTGCGCGGCGGCGTCCAGCCGCTCGGTCATCGCCGCCGCCGTGCGCGCGTTCTCGCCGGGCGCGCCGGTCGGGAACGCGGCGGCCAGCGCCAGGTGGACGTCCGCGGTGGCCCGGCCCAGTTCCCGGGCGTGGGCGGTGAAGTCCGTGCCGGTCGCGAGGGCGTTCAGGGCGAGCGTCCAGCCGTCGGCCGCGTCCCGCAGGAACGGCTGGAGCACGCCCAGCGTCGCCGGCTGCGGCTGGGTGGTGCGGAACCACGCCACCGGCGCGGGCACCCGCGCACAGCCCTGCCCGGCCAGCGCGACCGGCACCTCCAGGTCCGGGTTGACGCCCGGCTGGATCCGCCGGAACACCTTCAGGATGAACTCGTCGCCGTACACCAGCGAGGAGTTCGACTGCTCGGCGTCCAGCACCCGCGGCACCAGCCCGGCCGGCACCGGCTGGGCCGGGTCGCCCTCGAAGCGCAGCGGGCCCGCCGAGCCCGGGTGCCGCAGCCGCTCCAGCAGCAGCTGCGCCGAACGGGGGTCGAGGAGGGCGTCGAAGATCGTCAGACCGGCCAGCGGGCCCTCCTGGGCGCGCCCGATCAGGGCCCGGCCCAGCCGCGGCGACGGATGCTCCTGCACGCCGAGGAACAGCTGGTAGATGTCCCCGGGAGGCGGGGTGCCGCCGGGTGCGGGCACGCCCGCGTGACCGCCGTGGCCGCCCGCGTGACCGGCGTGCACCAGCAGGTGCAGACAGCCCGGGAACAGCTCGGTCAGGGACAGCAGCCGCAGATCCGTGACCGGACGGTCCTTCCCCGCGAACCACCGCTGCCTCGGCAGCCACGCCCGCAGCAGGCCGTCGAGCGAGGCCATGGGCCGGACGAGCCCGGCCCTGCCGCTGCCGCTCGGTCGGAGGTATGCGGTCTTCGTCATGGTGACGCCTCCTTTCGTCGGCGCACGCTCACGGGCGTCGGCGTCACAGCCGGCGGCCGATGCGAGATGCGACTCGGACGAGCCGGAACCAGTAGAAGCCGTGGCCCCCGAGGGTCAGCAGATAGGGGAGTTCGCCGATGGCGGGGAAGCGGACCCCGCCGAACAGCTCGACCGGGTGGCGGCCGGCGAACTCGCGCAGGTCCAGCTCGGTCGGCTGGGCGAACCGCGCGAAGTTGCTCACGCACAGCACCAGGTCGTCCTCGTACTCCCGCAGGAAGGCGAGCACCGCGGGGTTGGACGACTGGAGCTCCCGGAACGAGCCGAGGCCGAAGGCGGGGTTCTGCTTGCGGATCTCGATCATGCGCCGGGTCCAGTGCAGCAGCGACGAGGGCGATGCCATGGACGCCTCGACGTTGGTGACCTGGTAGCCGTAGACCGGGTCCATGATCGTGGGGAGGAAGAGGCGGCCGGGGTCGCAGGTGGAGAAGCCCGCGTTGCGGTCGGGTGTCCACTGCATGGGGGTGCGGACGGCGTCCCGGTCGCCGAGCCAGATGTTGTCGCCCATGCCGATCTCGTCGCCGTAGTAGAGGATTGGCGAGCCCGGCAGGGACAGCAGCAGGGCGGAGAACAGTTCGATGGTGTGGCGGTCGTTGTCGAGGAGGGGCGCGAGCCGCCGGCGGATGCCGATGTTGGCGCGCATCCGCGGGTCCTTGGCGTACTCGGCCCACATGTAGTCGCGCTCTTCGTCGGTGACCATCTCCAGGGTCAGCTCGTCGTGGTTGCGCAGGAAGATGCCCCACTGGCAGCCGGACGGGATCGCCGGGGTCTTGGCCAGGATCTCGGAGACGGGGTAGCGGGACTCGCGCCGCACGGCCATGAAGATGCGCGGCATGACCGGGAAGTGGAAGGCCATGTGGCATTCGTCGCCGCCGCTGGCGTAGTCGCCGAAGTAGTCGACGACGTCCTCCGGCCACTGGTTGGCCTCGGCCAGCAGCACGGTGTCCGGATACATCGCGTCGATCTCGCGGCGGACCCGCTTCAGGAACTCGTGGGTCGCCGGGAGGTTCTCGCAGTTGGTGCCGTCCTCGGCGTACAGGTACGGCACGGCGTCCAGGCGGTAGCCGTCGATGCCCAGGTCCAGCCAGAACCGCAGGGCCGCCAGGATCTCCTCCTGCACGGCGGGGTTCTCGTAGTTGAGGTCCGGCTGGTGGGAGAAGAAGCGGTGGAAGTAGTACTGGCCGCGGACCGGGTCGAAGGTCCAGTTGGAGACCTCGGTGTCGACGAAGATGATCCGCGCGTCCTGGTACTGCTTGTCGTCGTCGGCCCACATGTAGTAGTCGCCGTAGGGGCCGTCCGGGTCCTTGCGGGACTCCTGGAACCACGGGTGCTGGTCACTCGTGTGGTTCATGACGAAGTCGATGATGACCCGCATGCCGCGCTGGTGGGCGGCGTCCACGAACTCCACGAAGTCCGCCAGGTCACCGAACTCGGGCAGGACCGCGGTGTAGTCCGAGACGTCGTACCCGCCGTCCCTGAGCGGGGACTGGAAGAAGGGCGGCAGCCACAGACAGTCGACACCGAGCCACTGCAGATAGTCCAGTTTGGCGGTCAAACCCTTGAGGTCGCCGACGCCGTCGCCGTTGCTGTCGTGGAAGGAGCGCACCAGCACTTCGTAGAAGACGGCGCGCTTGAACCACTCCGGGTCACGGTCCTTGGCGGGCGTGTCCTCGAAGGTGTCCGGGACGGGCTCGTTGACAGTCATGACGCTGCTGACCCTCCGATCTGCGGCGCGGCGGGGGACCGCTGGACGTGGAGCACATGGGCCGGCGCGCGGCCGGGCTCCAGACGCACGTAGTTCGTGCTGCCCCAGTGATAGGTCTCACCCGTCAGTTCGTCGTGCACCGACACGGCCTCGTGCGGGGCCAAACCGAGTTGCGGCAGGTCCAGCGTGACCGTGGCCTCCTGGGTGTGGTGAGGGTCGAGGTTCGCGACCACCAGAACCGTGTCGGAGCCGGACCGCTTGGAGTACGCGATCAGCGCGTCGTTGTCGGTCCGGTGGAAGTGCAGGGTGCGCAGCCGGTGCAGCGCGGGGTGGCGGCGCCGGATGTCGTTCAGGCGGGTGATGAGGGGCGCGATGGTGCGCCCCTCGCGCTCGGCCGCCGCCCAGTCGCGGGGCCGCAGCTGGTACTTCTCCGAGTCCAGGTACTCCTCGCTGCCTTCCCGCAGGGGGGTGTTCTCGCCCAGTCGCGGGGCCGCAGCTGGTACTTCTCCGAGTCCAGGTACTCCTCGCTGCCTTCCCGCAGGGGGGTGTTCTCGCACAGCTCGTAGCCGGAGTAGACGCCCCAGGTGGGGGAGAGGGTCGCGGCGAGGACGGCGCGGACCTCGAAGGCGGGGCGGCCGCCGTGCTGGAGGTAGGCGTGCAGGATGTCGGGGGTGTTGACGAAGAAGTTGGGCCGCATGTAGGAGGCGGCCTCACCGGACAGCTCCGTCAGGTACTCCGTCAGTTCCTGCTTGGTGTTGCGCCAGGTGAAGTAGGTGTACGACTGCTGGAAGCCGATCTGGGCCAGGGTGCGCATCATCGCCGGGCGGGTGAACGCCTCGGCCAGGAAGATAACGTCCGGGTCGGTGCGGTTGATCCGCCCGATGACCCGTTCCCAGAAGACGACCGGCTTGGTGTGCGGGTTGTCCACCCGGAAGATCCGCACCCCGTGGTCCATCCAGAACCGCAGGATCCGCTCGGTCTCGGCGACCAGGCCGTCCATGTCCCGGTCGAAGGCGATGGGGTAGATGTCCTGGTACTTCTTCGGCGGGTTCTCCGCGTAGGCGATCGACCCGTCCGGGCGGTGGTGGAACCACTCCGGGTGCTTGTCCACCCACGGGTGGTCCGGCGAGCACTGCAGCGCGAAGTCCAGGGCGATCTCCAGGCCCAGATCGCGTGCCTGTGCGACGAACCAGTCGAAGTCCTCGATGGTGCCCAGGTCGGGGTGGACGGCGTCGTGACCGCCCTCGGGCGAGCCGATCGCCCACGGGACGCCCACGTCCTGCGGGCCCGCGGAGAGGCTGTTGTTCGGGCCCTTGCGGAACGTCGTCCCGATCGGATGGATCGGCGGCAGGTAGACGACGTCGAACCCCATCCCCGCGATCGCCGGGAGACGCCGGGCGGCCGTGCGGAACGTACCGTG